>NZ_JABUYX010000032.1:0-27105 GCF_014898005.1 Halomonas citrativorans | reverse complement strand
GGTTACGACCTGGCTCACCTGCGCAACGACCAGCATGCGCTTGATCTCAACAGCCTGCTGTGTGGCTCGGAAGGCTCTCTGGGGTTTCTGAACGAAGCCGTGTTGAGCGTACTGCCCATCCCCCAACACGCCACCCTGGTTAATGTGCGCTATACCCGCTTTATGGATGCGCTGCGCGATGCCAAAACGCTGATGGCCAGCGCCAGGCCTGTGTCGATCGAAACCATCGACGATACGGTGCTCACGCTCGCCATGGCCGATTTTGTCTGGGACAGCGTGGCCGAGTTCTTCCCCGAGAGCGACACACCGATTCGGGGTATCAACCTGGTCGAGTTTAGCGACGACGACCCTGCAGCACTGGCCGAGCAGGTAGACGCCTTTACCCGTCACTTGAATCAGGATGCCACGGTCACGCGATTGGGCTATACCCTGGCCAAAGGCCGTGAGCAGATCAGCGCGGTTTACGGCATGCGCAAACGCTCGGTGGGCCTTTTGGGCAATGTGCAGGGTGAGAAGCGTCCACTGCCGTTTGTTGAAGATACCGCGGTACCACCAGAACATCTGGCCGACTTTATTAGCGAGTTCCGCGCCGCGCTGGACGCGCGTGGGCTCGCTTACGGCATGTTTGGGCATGTTGATGCGGGCGTGCTGCATGTGCGCCCCGCGCTGGACATGAAAGACCCGGCCCAGGAAGCGCTGATTCGGGACATCTCCGATGAAGTCGCCGCCCTGACCCAAAAATACGGCGGATTGTTGTGGGGCGAGCACGGTAAAGGGGTACGCTCCGAGTATGCACCCAAATTTTTTGGCGAGCTTTACCCCAGCCTGCAGCGGGTCAAGGCCGCGTTTGACCCGTTTAACCAGCTTAATCCTGGCAAGATCGCTTCACCGGCAGAGAACGGCGCGCTGATTGCCAAAGACAGCGACCCGAACCTGCTAAGCATCGACGCCGTGCCGATGCGCGGCCAGCTGGACCGCACCATTGATGAGCGCGCCTGGCAGGCCTATGACGCAGCGGTGTACTGCAACGGTAACGGCGCCTGCTACAACTACGACGTGGACGACCCCATGTGCCCGTCGTGGAAGGCGACCCGCAACCGTATTCACTCGCCCAAGGGGCGCGCCAGCCTGATGCGTGAATGGCTGCGCCTGCAGTCCCAGGCGGGCATCGACGTGGTCGAGGAGTCGCGCAAGAAAAAGGCGGAAGGCCAATGGGGCTTTGTTAAACACTTCCCGAAACGCCTGGCGAATACGTTCAGCCGCCAGCAGCATCACGATTACTCTCATCAGGTCTACGACGCCATGGCCGGCTGCCTGGCGTGCAAGTCCTGCGCGGGGCAGTGCCCCATCAAGGTCAACGTGCCGCAGTTCCGTTCGCAGTTCTTGGAGGTGTATCACGGACGCTATTTACGCCCCCTGCGCGACTACGTAATAGGCAGCACAGAATTCATGCTGCCCACTCTTGCCCGGGCAGCACCGCTGTATAACGCCGTGATGGGCCAGCGCTGGGTGGAAACGCTGATGCGCCGTAGCGTGGGCATGAGCGACTCGCCATTGCTCTCCCGCGCCAGCGTGAAAAAGCAGCTGCGTGCCTGGGGCGTGGCGGAAGCCACGCCTACCTCGCTTGCTCTGCTCACCGACCAGCAGCGCGCCAATAGCGTGATTGTGGTTCAGGATGCGTTCACCACGCACTTTGAAGCCAAACTGGTCATGGACGTGGTCGAACTGCTCTCACGGCTCAACCTGCGCGTGTTGGTGATGCCCTATAGCGCCAACGGCAAACCGCTACACGTCCAGGGCTTTTTAGGCGCATTTGAGCGTACGGCCGAAAAGCAGGCGAAACGCCTGCGGGCGTTGCGCGAGTTTGAGGTGCCCATGGTGGGGATCGACCCGGCGATGACCCTGACCTACCGCCAGGAGTACGTAAAAGCGCTGGGACCCGACGCCGTGCCCGAGGTATTGATGCTACAGGAGTGGCTGGCTATCCGGCTGCCCACCCTGGCACCCCGACAGCTAGCGCCCAATGCCCTTGGCTTTAAGCTGCTTTCGCACTGCACCGAAAAAACCAACGCGCCCGGAAGCCCGAAGGCGTGGCAGCAAGTATTTGCCGCATTTGGCCTACCGTTGGAGTTGGTTAATACCGGCTGCTGTGGAATGTCCGGCACCTACGGCCATGAAACGCGCAACGCCGAAACGTCCAAAACGATTTACGCCCAATCCTGGCAACCCCAGGTCGAGGCAGAGGAAAACACCGACAGGCTACTGGCCACGGGGTATTCGTGCCGCAGCCAGGTGAAGCGTTTTTCAGAACAAACGCTTCACCACCCGCTGCAAGCCTTGCTTTATGCCTTACGCAGCGCGGGCGAACACCCCAAGGATTAACAAGGCTTAGAAAAATAGCTTTTTAAGCGCCAGGCCAGGGTCGGCTTGGCGCATAAAAGCCTCCCCAACCAAAAACCCATTAACGTGGTGATCCCGCATTAACTGAACATCCGCCTGAGTATGGATACCCGACTCAGTAATAACGGTTACGTTTTCAGGAATATGCGCCAGTAAATCCAGCGTCGTGTTGAGGCTGGTATCGAACGTGTGCAGGTTACGGTTGTTAATGCCTACCAACGCCAAATCAAGCTTAAGCGCACGCGTTAGCTCATCGGCATCATGGACTTCCACCAACACATCCATTCCCAGTTGATTGGCCTGCTGATGCAAGTCAAGCAGCCTGGCATCATCCAGTGCGGCGACAATCAGCAAAATACAGTCGGCTCCAATGGCGCGCGCTTCAGAGACCTGGTAACCGTGGGTAATAAAGTCTTTGCGAATAACCGGCAGCTCGCAGACGTCCCGCGAGACGATCAAATAGTCTTCATGTCCCTGGAAAAAGTCCGCATCGGTCAGTACGGACAAGCAGGCTGCACCACCTTGAGCGTAGCTTTTGGCGATATCCGCCGGATGAAACTCTTCTCGAATGACGCCTTTGGAGGGCGACGCCTTTTTAACTTCTGCAATAATCGCCGGGTCACCGACCGCAATACGCTGATTAAGCGCGTTGATGAACCCGCGCGGAGCACTCTGCTGCTTGGCAAGCGCGAGCAAATCCGTCTCGGATACCGCCTGCTGGCGCTCGGCGACTTCCTCATCCTTGCGGGCAAGAATTCGCGTCAAAATAGTGGGTGTTGCCTGTTGGTTCATAGCGGTCACTTACTCTTTGAAAACGCTGGTGAAGTGTGAAAGCTCTCTGAGCTTCTCAAGCGGCAGTTTAGACCCCTGAGCGTCCTGAGCGATCAGAACGCCCTCTTTCAGGCTGTCAGCCACACCCGCACAGTAAAGGGCGGCACCTGCGTTCAAGGCCACCATGTCGGATGCGGGGCCTTCACCGCTCAATGCCGCCTTTACCAACCGCAGGCTATCTTCTGCGTTAGCGGCCTTCAGCGTTGCCAGGCTCTGGCGCTCAATGCCAAACGCTTCAGGGGAAACCGTGTACTGAGTAATCTCGCCCTCTTTAAGCTCCGCCACTTGCGTAGAAGCTGCCAGCGATATTTCGTCTAAACCATCTTCTGAATGAACCACCATGACATGGCGGCTGCCCAGCTTTTTAAGCACTTCGGCCATCAGCGGCACCAGTTCTGGCGAGTACACACCGACCACCTGGTTGGGCGCCCCAGCAGGGTTAGTCAGCGGGCCCAGAATATTGAAGAGCGTGCGCACGCCCATCTCACGGCGCGGGCCAATGGCATAACGCATCGCCGGGTGGTGATTCGGCGCAAACATAAAGCCAACCCCCACCTGCTCAATACAACGGGCGACCTGCTGAGGCTTAAGATCGAGGTAAATACCGGCAATATCAAAAAGATCGGCGCTGCCGGAAGACGACGATACGCTGCGATTACCGTGCTTTGCGACATGCGCACCCGCCGCTGCAGCCACAAAGCTGGACGCGGTGGATACGTTAAATAGATTAGCGCCATCGCCGCCGGTACCCACGATATCCACGACATTTTCAGCGTTTAGCTCAACACGGCGCATTAAATCGCGCATGACCTGGGCGGCAGCGCTAATTTCCACCGCGCTCTCCCCTTTCATGGCAAGCCCGACCAATAAGCCGCCTACTTGAGCATCGGACGCTTCACCCGTCATTATCTGGCGCATCAGGGCATGCATAACGTCAAAAGGGAGGTCTTCACGGTGTATCACCGCATTAATTGCATCTCGCATTTGCATGAACAGAGGAGCCTCTAAAGCGTGTGAACCAGGCAATCAGCCACGTTTTAAAAAATTTGCCAATAGCTCATGGCCTTGGCGAGTCAGTATTGATTCAGGGTGAAATTGCACCCCTTCTACATCCAGTGTGCTATGGCGCAGTCCCATGATCAAACCAGGCGTCACGTCATTGTCTATTGTCCAGGCCGTTATTTCCAGGCAGTTGGGGAGCGTTTCCCTTTCCACCACTAACGAGTGATAACGGGTTACTTCGAGGGGGTTATCCAACCCGTCAAAAACGCCCTGATGGGTATGTAAAACAGCCGATGTTTTACCATGCATCACCTGGGGTGCACGGACCACCCGAGCACCGTATACCTGACCAATCGCCTGATGCCCCAAACAAACACCCAATATAGGCAGTTTACCGGCAAAGTGACGAATAGCGGCCATTGAAACCCCCGATTCGTTGGGTGTGCATGGCCCCGGGGAAATAACCAGATGCGTAGGCGCCAGGGCTTCAATCTGTTCAAGGGTAATGGCATCGTTTCGGTGCGTTACCACCTCTGCACCCAATTCATTCAAGTATTGGACAATGTTAAAAGTGAAGCTGTCGTAATTGTCCAACATCAAGACTTTTTTCGGCATAGCCTATTGATTACCTTAATTATTGCATGGCAATCAGCGTATCGTTACCCAGACTATTAGCCAGGTATGCCATTGCTAGCGATTTTACGTAAGTGTGCTGGATTGTATCGCCAGACGAGGTTAATCGCCACGACAGTTGCGCGCAGTTACGTTTTCGTCGCACTGGGCTATGCTGGAAAATATGCAGGAAAGCATGCTGAAAAGTACGCTGAACAATATGCTCAACAGCATGTTCAACAAAATTGCGATCAAAAGGAGCGCGCCATGGATAAGGCCATCATTGACGTTATTCGAGAAAATGAACAGCTACCCGACCACATGACCGATAGCGAGATCGCCAAGCAGTACAAAGGCACCTATACCGCAGCGAGAGCCGCTATCAGCCTGGACCATACGCCGCTTGATCAGCAGCTCGCTGACGCCACGGCCAAGGTTCTCCCCTTTATGAAAAAAAAGAAGTAATACCAGGCACGGTATAACCTTATACAACAAGCCCCTAACAGCAAGCCTTTGGGCTTTCTGTTAGGGTACGAAACGATATTTCCTCAACCGTTAACCAAGTGAGTTTTCATTGAGGCGCTTTGCCTCGCTCTCGGCTTCCTGGCGGGTAGCGTAGGAGACAACAGAGGTGTTATCGGCCTGAGTGAGCCTTCCCAAGTGCTACTGTTAGCAACTTTCGCTGTTAAGGCTATATTTTGCTATTACAGCGCGAAAACGGTTGTAATGGTCAAGTAACACTGGCCAGCACTCTATTTTAACGTTAGTTATCTAAAGACAGCCGCACCGCTAGCGACATTGCGTTTGCACAATGCATACGCCAAAAAGAACAACAACTTATATCCATTTTTTTTAGCCGGGAGGAACTAGCCACAGAGCGTAGCAGTCTTTATTATCTTGAGCCTTCAAACGAGTGGGAGCGTGAAATGCAAAAGCAAGTGAGCTGGGTAAGCACGCTCTTGCTAGGAATTTTGGTAAGTGTGTCACCGCTAGCAGGCGCTTCGACACTCAACGTTATCGCTTCTTTTTCCATACTTGAAGACCTGGTCAAGCGCATTGCCGGCGAAGATATTGACGTAAACGTTATCGTTCCCCCCGGTGAGGATGTCCATACGTGGGAACTGACGCCGCCCAATGTGCTGTCCATCGAAGAAGCCGACATCATGTTTTATAACGGCTTTGGGCTAGAGCCTTGGCTACGCCATGTAGAGGCCATCGCAAATGATTCGCTTACCCTAAAGGCCGTGGCTGAAAACGCTGACTTTGCGCCGCTCCCTATTATTACAGGGCAGTATCAAGGCACAAATGACCCGCATATGTGGATGGATCCGAAAGGTGCGGCCGCCTACATCAAGGTGATTGCTGAAACGCTGGCCGAGCACTACCCCGAAAAAGCGGGGGCGTTTTATGCCCGTGCGGAGGACACCTATCGCGCGCTGGATACGTTAGACCAGGCCATCAACGAGCGCTTGGAAGGTATCCCCAAAACGAACCGCTCCCTGGTGACCAGCGAGGCCGGATTTAGCTACTTTGCGCACGCCTATGGTTTTGAGTACGACGCTATTTGGGGGCTGAATAACGAAACACAGGGTAACGCCCGGGCAATGGCCGAGATGAACGAACGCTTGGCCAAAACACGCCCCCCAGCGCTCTTTTATGAAAGCACTGTTCCCTGTATCCACATGGATGCGTTGTCACGCGCCACCGGCATCTCACTGGCTGGCCCGCTCTATATTGACTCGTTTAGCTCACAAGACGATCAAGCCGATGACTACCCCGCCATGCTGCACTATAACGCCGAGCTTATTCATGGTGCATTAGGTGGCGCTCGCCCGGAATAGCCTTTTTGCAGCCAGTCAGTCAATCTTAAGTGACAAGCGCCAGCAGCGACGCCATCACACAATCAGGCTGGCTGAGTTCAATAGGATCGCCATGGTTATAGCCATAAGGCAGTGCGAGGGTGGCAAACCCGGCTGCCTTGCCCGCGGCAATATCATGACGAGAATCGCCGACCATTAGGCACTCACTTGGCAAAAACTGGCGCGCCTGCGCGGCATGTAAAAGGGGTAAGGGGGAAGGCTTCTTCTCCGTCAAGGTGTCTCCTCCTACCCATAGCGTAAACCATTGACGAATCCCGAAGTGATCAAGAATGGGCACAATAAACCGCTCTGGCTTATTGGTGATGAGCACCAGCGTAAAGCCCGCGCCATGCAGCGCTTCAAGTGCTGTTTTTACACCGGGATAGAGCGTCGTTAACGCATTCGGTGCCGCACCGTAATACGCCATAAAAGCATCAAAGGCGCGCGCTTGAAGCGCTTCCTCAGGAGACCGGCCCAACGCCCAGGTAAGTGCACGCTCCACCAGGATCGGCGCACCATTGCCCACCCAGTCGCGCACCTGAATACCGTCAGGTGTGGGCAAATTAAGCTCGCCTAACATTTTCTGCACCGCAACGGCCAAGTCAGGTACGGAATCAACCAGCGTGCCGTCTAAATCGAACGCGACTAATCGTTTTCCCGTGAGTATTGAGTGCACTGCCCTGCTCCCTTAACGCTGACTTATGTAGGCATTGGCAATGACACGCCTACCATTTTCAATGTCTTAACCTGCCAAATTGCTCAGCATCTTACTGCGTCCATGGCGCTAGCGCATTAGTCAGAAGAGAGAGAAGCTTCTATGCTAAAGCCAGATTAGCCAAGGAGAAACTAATGGCCATACCCAGGATTGTTATTGTCGGTGGCGGCGCAGGCGGTTTAGCGCTTGCGACTCGGTTAGGGCATACGTTAGGAAAACGCAAGCGCGCTGAAATTGTATTGCTTGACCGCAATGCAACCCATGTATGGAAACCGCTGCTTCATGAGTTAGCGACGGGGGTTTTAAACTCCAGCATGGATGAGGTGGATTATCGCGGGCATTCATCTGCGCATTTCTACCGCTACCAACGCGGCTCACTGCATGGCCTGGATCGCGAACAGAAAGTACTACACTTATCGCCTATTTATGATGAAGACGGCAATGAAGTGCTTCCCGAGCGCGCGCTAAAATACGACTTCCTAGTGCTCGCCTTGGGCAGCGTTTCCAACGACTTTGGCACTCAAGGGGTGGCCGAGCACTGCCACTTCATCGACTCCCCCCAGCAGGCCAAGCTGTTTCAACGAGAGATGATCAATACGTTTTTGCGCTATACCGACCCCTCATTACGTCAGCATACCATGCTGACCATCGGCATTGTGGGCGGAGGCGCCACAGGGGTCGAGCTTGCTGCCGAGCTTTTCGACGCTTCGCGCTTACTTAACGCTTATGGGGTAACCGCGCTGGACCATCAGCAAATTAGCGTGCATATCCTTGAAGCGGCCCCTCGACTACTGCCTGGCCTTTCCGAACGTATTAGCCAGACCGTGCAACAAGAACTGGAGACAATGGGCGTAACGGTGCATATCGGCACGGCGATTAAAGAAGCCCACGCCAACCAACTCATTACAGCCGACGGCGACACCATTGAAACCGACTTAAACGTATGGGCGGCAGGCATTAAAGCCCCCGAGTTTTTAACCAAACTGGGGCTTTCAACCAACAAGAAAAATCAGATTAACGTTGAAAAAACACTGCAGAGTGTTGATGACCCCAGCATTTTTGCCTTGGGTGATTGCGCCAGCTGCCCGCAGGGTGAAGATGGCACCGTACCTCCACGCGCTCAAGCGGCTCATCAGCAGGCGAAACTGCTAGCCAAAAATATCAACCATTTGCTGGAAGGCAAAGCACTTAACGAATTTCACTACCGCGACCACGGCTCGCTTGTTTCGCTGGCACGCTACGACGCGGTGGGTAATCTGATGCGCAGCTCAGCGTCGCGTGGCCTCTTTTTAGAAGGCTGGTTTGCTCGCCAGTGCTACGCATCGCTTTATCGCATGCATCAAGTGTCGATCCATGGCGTCCCGAAAACCGGACTTACGTGGCTAGTCGATAAGATTAACCGCTACCTCAGGCCTCGCATGAAGCTACATTAAGCGTCTTAAACCTTGGCCAGCGCCGCACGCATTTTCTTGATAACCGAGTCATAGCCGTGTGGGTCGCTGGCCTGATGCGCGTTAAAAATAGCGGAGCCTGCCACAAAGGTATCCGCCCCTGCCGCTGCGATCTCGGCAATATTGTCGGCTTTTACGCCGCCGTCAATTTCCAAACGAATCGCTTTACCGGATGCATCAATACGAGCACGCGCCTCGCGCAGTTTATCCAGTGTGCCAGGAATAAACGACTGGCCACCAAACCCTGGGTTAACGCTCATTAGAAGCACCATATCGACCTTATCCATCACATAGTCAAGATAAGAGAGCGGCGTTGCCGGATTAAATACCAGCCCTGCCTTGCAGCCACCATCACGAATCAACTGAAGCGAGCGATCGACATGCTCAGACACTTCCGGGTGAAACGTAATATAGCTGGCCCCTGCCTCAATAAAATCGCTAATCATGCGATCAACCGGCTTCACCATCAAATGGACATCAATAGGCGCCGTCACACCATGATGTCGCAATGCTTTACATACCATGGGACCAATCGTCAGGTTCGGTACGTAATGGTTGTCCATTACATCAAAGTGGACAATATCAGCGCCCGCGGCCAGCACGTTATCCACTTCCTCCCCTAGTCGTGCAAAATCAGCGGAGAGAATAGAAGGGGCAATTAAAAAATCATGCGCAGCGGTCATGGGCACTCCTGACTAGCCATTGAAATGAGGGATTACCAAGTGGCGCAGCGACAACCTGGTGATGCCCTTGGATAAAGGGCATTTTAACAGAGCAATTGAAAAAACGGCGCGGTTTTGGCTACCCATTGCAGTTAATCATTTCCAACCATGTGTCTGCCCCCTTTATCAATCAGGCACACCGTTATTTCCAAAAAGAATAACAATCGCAATTGTAATTCCACAATGTCAGGTTTAATCTTATGCCAATTGCGATCTATATCGTTTACCGCTTTAAGAAGGAGCTAGCCATGTCTCTGCCACTCTTTTTCCGTCGCAGCCTGCTTGCCATTACGCTAGGCGCTAGCATCGCTAGCCCTGTCATGGCGCAAGAGCGCGAAATGCTTAATTCCTCCTACGATATTGGGCGCGAGCTATTTAGCGCGATCAACCCTGAGTTTATCGCTTGGTGGCAAGAACAGAATGACGAACAAATCAGCGTTAACCAGTCCCACGGCGGCTCTTCTGCTCAGGCGCGTGCCATCCTGCAGGGTCTGCGAGCAGACGTCGTCACATTTAACCAGGTAACCGACGTTCAGGTACTAGCGGATGCTGGCTTGGCGAATGAGGATTGGCAGAGCGCGTTGGATAACAATGCATCGCCTTACTACTCCACGACGGCCTTTCTGGTTCGCAAGGACAACCCCAAAGGAATTGAAAACTGGGATGACCTGGTAAAAGAAGATGTTCAAGTCGTCTTCCCTAATCCAAAAACGTCCGGTAATGCGCGCTACACCTATTTAGCGGCATGGGGATTCGCCGACAAGGAATTTGACGGTGATGAAGAGCAGATCCAAGATTTTATGCGCACGTTCTTGGGCAATGTGGCCGTTTTTGACACTGGTGGCCGCGGCGCGACCACCAGCTTTATAGAGCGCGGTATCGGTGATGTGCTGATCAGTTTTGAATCCGAAGTGAATAACATTCGCCAGGAGTATGGCAGCGACGACTACGAAGTGGTCGTTCCTCCCATGAGCGTTTTAGCCGAATTCCCCGTCGCGGTCGTTACTGAAAATGCTGAGCGCAACGGCAATACCGATTTAGCGCAGGGATATCTTGAGTATCTCTACACTGAAGATGCCCAGCGACTGCTGGCGAACTTTAACTATCGCGTACATAACGAAACCGTGGTTGAAGAGTTTTCCGACCACTTCCCGGAAACTGAGCTGTTCAGCGTAGAAGACGTATTTGGTAGCTGGGACGAAGTAATGGAAACGCACTTCGAGGGTGGCGCGCTGCTCGATCAACTACAGCGCCGTTAACAGGACATCAGTCGTTATCAAAACATTATGAATCAACGCGCTTTACGACTAACCGGCAGCACGCGAGTGCTGCCGGGTTTTGGCCTTTCAATGGGCATCAGCGTGCTGTTTATCTCGTTGGTGCTGGTACTACCTATCACTGGGCTTTTCGGGCAGCTTGCCGAGCTAAGCCTTGCCCAATACTGGTCAATTATTACCGAAGGCCGAGTGGTCGCAAGCTATATGGTCACCATGGGCGCAGCGGCGGTGGCAGCATTAATTAATGCGGTCTTCGGTCTGCTACTCGCTTGGGTATTGGTGCGCTACGAGTTTCCCGGCAAGCGACTGCTGGATGCTTTAATGGACCTGCCGTTTGCTCTCCCCACAGCGGTGGCGGGCATTACGCTGGCCACTCTCTATGCCAGCAGTGGCTGGATGGGGCGCCTGCTTGAGCCTTTGGGGCTTCAAGTGGCCTACACCTGGGTCGGTATCGCGCTGGCCATGGCATTTACCAGTATCCCGTTTGTGGTACGCACCGTGCAGCCCGTACTGGAAGACTTACCCGCTGAGGTTGACGAAGCCGCCATGTCTCTGGGCGCAACCGACTGGGTGGCCTTTCGCCGGGTGATCATGCCGCACTTATGGCCCGCTCTGGTGACAGGAACAGGCCTTGCGTTTGTGCGCTCGCTTGGCGAGTTTGGCGCGATTATCTTTATCGCAGGCAATATGCCCTACGAAACGGAAATTACCGCGTTAATGATCTTCGTCAAGCTGCAGGAGTATGACTACGCAGGCGCCTCCGCAGTGGCCTCCGTGGTGCTGTTTGTTTCGCTCGCGCTGCTGCTTGCCATCAACATTTGGCAAGGCCGTTTTGTCCGCCGCCTGCATGGAGGTAAGGGATAATGCGTAGGATTGGTGATGCACCGGGCGTCAAGCGCCTGTTAATTGGCGCGGCGTTAATCCTTTCGGCACTGTTTTTATTGCTGCCGCTTGTCGCCATTTTCGCTCAGGCCTTTTCTCAGGGCGTTGCGACTTTCTGGGTCAATGTAAGCAATTACTTTACCCTGCATGCGATTGGTCTAACGCTGGTCATCGCCCTACTCACCATTCCTATCTGTCTGGTGTTTGGCGTGGCCCTGGCGTGGCTTGTTACGCGGTTTAGCTTTCCAGGTCGACGCATTCTGCAAACCTTGATTGATATCCCCTTTGCCGTTTCCCCTGTTGTTGCCGGGCTTATTTACCTGCTGCTTTACGGCCGCAATGGGTGGATCGGCAGTTGGCTGGATGGCCATGATATTCAGCTGATGTTTGCCTGGCCTGGAATTTTGATGGTGACCGTGTTTGTTACCTGTCCCTTCGTTGCCCGCGAGCTGATTCCGCTGATGCAGGCGCAGGGCTCGCGTGAGGAAGAGGCAGCCGCCACGCTAGGAGCCAAAGGGTGGGCAACCTTTTGGCGAGTCACACTGCCGAATATCCGCTGGGCACTGCTTTACGGGATTATTTTAACCAACGCCCGCGCCGTCGGTGAATTTGGCGCAGTATCGGTAGTCTCAGGCTCGATACGTGGTCAAACCAATACACTTCCTCTTCACCTTGAACAGCTTTACCAGGACTACAATGCGGTTGGTGCATTTGCATGCGCGGCACTGTTAGCACTGATTGCCCTGCTTACCCTGGCGGCCAAGGCTAGCCTGGAATGGCGCGCATCGCGCCGGGAGGCGCTCTTATGAGCATTCGCTTAGAAAATATTGCAAAACACTTTGGCAACACGCAGGCCCTTGAACCTGTCAATCTGGATATCCATGAGGGCGAATTAGTCGGCCTTCTGGGGCCCTCGGGGTCGGGCAAGACCACGCTTTTGCGGATTATTGCTGGCCTTGAAAGTGCTGACCACGCTACCCAGTCGGCCAGGATCATGTTCGGCGAACGCGATGTCACAAATGTGCATGTGCGCGACCGGCGTATCGGCTTCGTATTTCAGCACTATGCGCTGTTTCGTCATATGAGCGTTTACGATAACGTCGCGTTTGGCTTGACGGTGATGGCCAAAAAAGAGCGCCCTTCCAGCGGTGAAATTCGCGCACGCGTGTTTCGCCTGCTTGAAATGGTTCAGCTTGAACACCTGGCCAAGCGTTACCCCGCCCAGCTTTCAGGCGGCCAGCAGCAGCGTGTTTCTCTCGCCCGTGCGTTAGCGGTAAAACCCGACGTACTGCTACTTGATGAGCCGTTTGGCGCGCTGGATGCCAAGGTACGCCAGGACTTACGCCGCTGGCTTCGTCGCCTACACAGCGAGCTGAACTTTACCAGCGTTTTTGTTACCCATGACCAGGAAGAAGCGCTGGAGCTTTCCGACCGGGTCGTGGTGATGAGCAACGGGCGCATTGAGCAAATTGATGCTCCGGACACACTCTATCATTCGCCAAAAAATCGCTTTGTCTTCGAGTTTTTGGGTGACGTCAACCACTTGGAAGGCAGCGTTCGTAATGGCATTTTGACCTGCGGCGATGCCTATTTGCACGTTGACCTACCCGAAGGTAGCGAAGAACTGCTTTTGCGCCCTCACGAGGTACGCCTGGCAGAACAGCCCAGCGACACCTGCCATCTACCGGTAGTGATAACGGCGATCTCCCCCGTAGGTGCCGAAGTGCGTGTAGAGCTGGAAGCTGACTGGCTGGAGAAGCCCTGGCTTGCGACCGTGCGTCATGCGGATTTTGAACGTTTAGCGATGAAGCGCGGGCAACGCCTTTATGCCCACCCGCGCCAGTGGCACCGGTTTAAAGACGGGGTAACGGACTCAGCAAAACAGGCACGAGCCGCTTAACTAGCCAACAGCGCCCACCCTTTATCCTGCTGGCGTTTTGCGCATAACAGCGGCATAGTTATTCAGAGAGCTCTGTGAAACCAGCTCTTTGAAACAAGTGCTTTGAAACAAACTATCTGAAACAGGTTATTAGAACCAGTTATTGGAACAAACCGTTACTGCGGGGAATAAAATATGCTTCGGCGCCATTTTTTACGTCTTTCAGGAGTGCTGTTGGCAGGCCTCTGGTTAGCAGGCTGCTCAGGGCCTCAATACCTTCAGCTTAGCCCGGAGCGTAGTACGAATGTGCCGCAAGCCGGGTCAGGCCAACACGTCACGGTCGTCGCCGTTGATGCTCGAGAAAGCGAGGTTATTGGTACAAGGGCTGGCGGCAGTATGTCAACGGCTCAGATTACCGTTAGCAGCCATGAACTGATTCCCCAACTGCAAGCAGAAGCCGAGCGTGCGGTTCACGATATGGGCTTTAACCCCACCACCGAGCAGGCCCAAGGCCGACCTACCCTTACCCTGGAGCTTGTTAGCCTACAGTATGGGCGTGGCGACAGCGGTCAGCCTTTGGTAGACGAGGCGCGTATTGAGGGTGTTTTCCGGGCCATTGCCCAGAATAAAGGCACCACGTATACCGGCACCTACACCTCGCGCCGCACACAAGGCTATGCCGTTAGGCCGGGTGAAGACGCTAATACACG
This sequence comes from Halomonas citrativorans, assembly GCF_014898005.1. Taxonomy (NCBI): domain Bacteria; kingdom Pseudomonadati; phylum Pseudomonadota; class Gammaproteobacteria; order Oceanospirillales; family Halomonadaceae; genus Halomonas; species Halomonas citrativorans. Next base: position 12,765 of record NZ_JABUYX010000032.1, on the reverse strand, counting down.
TATGCTGAATGACCTGCTCAGCGACGGCCTTAACCGGGCCTTCAACGACCCAGAGCTTGGTCAGCTACTCGCCCGCTGATATACATTGAGCACGCTGATACCGCGCTATTTGTGTAGTCCGCGCCGCTCTAATGACCAGACAGACTCCGTTCGGCCCCGTTCATCGGGGCTTCCTTGCTCAAGCAGCGTGACGCGAAAATTGGGTGTGAACAGTTGAGTCACTTCCTGGTCAGGCACGCTATACGGTGGGCCCGCACCCTCATCCTCGTGCGTTATGCTCACCAACAGCCCAGCGGCTCCGGGCGGAACCAGCTGGGCCAAGTGGAATGCATAGCGCTCGCGCGTGGCAGGCGGTAACGCAATCAGTGCTGCACGATCATAAAACGCGCCTACTTCGGCAGCTTGGCGTATGTGCAAATGAAAAAAATCCCCACACCAGAGTTCCACACTACCTTGACGTGATATTTCAAACCCTGCTTGGGTATAGCGCGATACAGGCGTCTGGCGTTGGGCCAGGAATTGCGCTATTGCCTCAGGCGCCAACTCAATGCCTAGCACCGGATGTCCCGCATCAGCCAACCAGCGCATGTCCAGGCTTTTACCACACAAGGGCACCAGCACTTTAGTGCCCTGCTCAACGCCCAATGTGGGCCAGTACTCAAGCAGCGCTGGATGCGGCTGAGACAGATGAAAACCAATCCGACCCTCTTGCCAGCGCTGCCGCCAGGAAGTGCTCATTAGACGCCCTTTTACCCTTGAATCCAGAACCTAAAAAACAGGTCCTGATGCTGAGAACCTAGAACTTAAAACCTGGAGTTTAAAACCTGAAGCTTAAAACCCGGAACCTAGAACCAGCGATCACGCTTTTTACGCCGACGCGGCAAGTGCGGAACGATAAGCCCCACTAACAGCCCGGCACCCGCCACACCGCCGCCATACATGAAGTAGCGCATTAACAGGTCTTCTTCCTGGGTATCCAGCCGAGCCTGGAGCGCGCGCACCTGCTGGCGCGACTGCTCGGCCTCGTTATCAAGCTCGTTATTGCGCGCTTCAAGGTCAGCAATGCGCTGCTCGCGCAGTTCAAGCGTCTCTGTCGTCGAGGAGGTGCGCTGCTCCCAGGTATCGTTAATACCATCAAGCTCTGCGGTGAGCTCATCGACCCGGGCCTGGAGCACCGGCAACTGCTCGCGAGCACTAGGCGTTTCCTGGATTTCGTTCGTCAATACCCACACGGTGTCGCCGCTTTGGCCGCGCACCCGGGTGTAATCACCGCTCTCTTCCAGTACCTCTACCTGCTCACCGGCATTTAACGTGCCAATAATGCGGTATCCATCCGTAGGCCCGCTGCGCACGTAAGTGCTCAACTCATCGCTCACCCACGCTTGACCGTCGGTTTGTGCCATTGCTTGTGCGCTGGCCACACTTAATAAAACACCGGCCGCGATATAAGAGAAACGAAATTTATCTGCTTGCATAACGTCATGTCCTGATTAAAAAAAACGCTGCATAGCGGACGAGGCCACCAGCGCTTACAGCGTCGCGCCTGTCTTGAGCGCTTATCCTTCGCTACGTGGTGGTAGGGGGAAGGGACGAGGAAACTCAGCAACGCGGGCATCGCTTTTTACTGCCTTCAAAGGGCCTTCACGCTCCACCTCATCAATACGCACAATCGCATTAAGAGGCAGGTAACTACGTTTGACACCCTCGAAGGTTCGCTGCAATTTTTCAGTTGCAGGATCAACAACTACCCGTGACGCGTCGTCAAAGACAAACTCCTCGACTTCAATAAAGCCCCAGAGTTCGCTTTGAAATATTTCTCGAACGTATAAATCCCAAATTTCACCCTGTTGGTGAACCACTACTCGATAAATCGGCTTGGCCGCCATTTTGGCCTATCCCTCTTGCCCTATGAACATAAAATTTTCCGGCCTAGCGTACCATAACCCTATCAGCAGAGCCTTAGCTGACCTGACTCAATGCGTTAATAAACGCTAACTGCCCACTCTACGATCTACTCATTAGCCGATATAGCGGGCGTCGTGTAGGGTGAAGAGAGCGAATGGGAATACTCTCACCCTACAGGAGTAACGGTCATGCAAAAGAAGAGGCCCACGATAAAGCAGGCCGCTTGGGGCACCCGTTATCCGCACCGCCTTTGGCACCCACTGGGGGCTGATTTATTTTAAAGGCGATGATGCCCATCCCCTGCGCGACCTTCTAAAACGACAGGAAGGCCTCGACTTCTATGTATAATCCCCGTGACCACCGGGACAAGGAGTCATTGTGACGCCTCATAATGGCGCTATTGTGAGTACCACAGGTATCGAATGAAGAGCTTGATAGCGTCAAACAGTCTTTATATCGCAGTTGGGGAGCCTCTCGCTTGCCCGATACCGAGTTACAGGCCCTTGAAGGGTCTCACTCGCCACTTAACCCGTTATAGCCACGTGTTTAATTAACCATGTCATCAATGTTAAGACTCGATCAACTACTGGTCAGCCAAGGGTTAGCCAGTTCGCGTACACGTGCCCAGCGGCTTATTCGCCATGGGCGTGTGCGTTTAGAGGCGCCTTCGCGCGTGCTTACCAAACCCTCTGAAAAGTGGCCTGAGGATACACCGCTATTGGTCGACGACGACCCTGAGGAGCGTTATGTCTCTCGCGCCGGTTTAAAACTTGAAAGCGTATTAACGGTTTTAAATAAGCGCCTGGATGACCATGTCATTTTGGATGTAGGACAGTCCACGGGGGGCTTTACCGATTGCGCGTTGCACTTTGGCGCACGCCACGTGATTGGCGTAGAAGTTGGCCATAGCCAGCTCGCGGAATCGCTACGTACCCACCCGCGTGTTATGTGCCTCGAAGGCCTTAACGCCAGGCACATGAGTTCATCCGTAGCACTGCAAGAAGCGATTACCGCGACTCCTATTGATACCGCAGTGATGGACGTCTCCTTTATTTCTCAGACCCTGATTTTGCCGGAGATCGCCGCACTGCTGCCAACAGGAGGAGAGCTAATTTCGTTGGTTAAACCTCAGTTTGAACTCACCCCTGGAGCGCTGGATAAGCGGGGCATCGTTCGACGCGCGGCCGACTACCACACAGTGGAAGAAAAGATTCGCAAGGCCTGTGACGCTTGTGGGTTAGCGGTGCAGCACTGGCAAGAGAGCCCGATTACCGGAGGAGACGGTAATCGGGAGTTTCTTCTTCATGCCCTTAAGCCTGCCCCCTGACATACGCCTAACTATGCGTAGACGGCGGTAACTTATTAATTGACTGCACTTTGACCGACTCCCCCCGGTCACGGTGCAGCCATACATCCATCTGCTCAAACGCCACACGAACACCTGCTTTTTGAAACAGCTCATTTACCCGACAATTGATTTCATCCGTCGCAGGCAAGCGCTCCTTGATGTCATCAACAAAAATGCGCAGCTCAAAATTGAAGCTATGGTTGCCATAGCTCAAACAGAACACCTGAGGCTCCGGGTCAATCAACACCCGCTCGTTTTCATCTGCCGCTTGGCGTAAAAGCTGATGCACTTTGGCCAGGTCCGAGTTATGCGCAACGCCATACGTCAGCACGACCCTGGTCACGTTATCTGAAAGAGACCAGTTAATAAGCTGATCCGTCACAAAGGTTTTATTGGGAATAATAATTTCTTTGCGATCGAAGTCAGTAACGGTTGTCGCTCGTATCCTTATACGGTTCACGGTCCCGTGCAAGTTGCCCAGCGTAATCGTATCCCCAATGCGGATAGGCCGTTCGAACAGGATAATCAAACCTGAAATGAAGTTGGCAAAGATTTCCTGTAACCCAAAGCCCAGCCCCACACTGAGCGCCGCCACCAGCCACTGTAACTTGTCCCAGGAAACGCCCAGGGTGGCCAGCGCAATCAGCATGCCTGTACCCACAATCGCATACGAGAGCAGCGAACTGATGGCATAGGCACTGCCCTGCTTTAGTGCCAAGCGAGACAAGACCATTACCTCTAAAAGGCCAGGCAGGTTACGCGCCATAATAAAGGTGACCGCGACCACCAGCAGCGCGGTAATAACATCCGTGACAGACAGTTCACTGCCAATCAAATCCTCGTCACCAGAATCCCACAGGGAAACGTGATCCAGATATCCCACCACGGATAAAAGATCCGACCAGACAAGATATAAAAGTAAGCTGAAGCCGATTAATAAAATCAGCTTGGAGAGGCGTAGCGACTGAGTATTGATTTTCTCCATATCCAGCGGCGGCTCTTCCACCACCTCAAGCCCCCCTTCAGCTTCCTCCTGCGCTTGAGCACGTCGGGCAAGCGCTCGTCGGTAAGCCAAGCGTCTGGCGGCCACAGCCAAACTACGTACTACCGTCGCCTCAACAACCACCCACAGCCCCAATAAATAAAGCGTGATCGCAAACCGCCCCGCCAAACGCAGTGCGGTGTATTCATACCCCCACACGATCAAGCCCACCAATACGAGCGGGATGGCGGCCATGGCGAGTCCCAGCACCAAACGGAATAAGCGAAGCCCAAAAAAAGGAACATGTGCCAAAATCAGCTTCGTTAGCCACCAGCTCATGGCTAACAGCCCCGCGACCATCAGGCCCAGTGCAATAGGACGCAAGGCTAGAGGTGCTTGCACCTGCCCCGATATTGTCGCAATCGCTATCACCGGCACCAGCGCAAACCCCAGCCAACGTAATAGCTTACGAATCTGGGCGTTATAACGAGCAGGCCAGGTAAAGTGCCGTTCGGCAACGCCATCAGGTGCGAGCAAACGTCGCCCCCACGCGACCACCCCCCAGCTTAACGCGAGCTGCATTAACGCAGGCGCAATACTGTGGGTTAATGCATCGTCTGTTTCGCGAAGCCCTACTCCAACACCGGCTAGCATCAACGGCCCCGGAATAGCCAATAGCGCGTTTAACAGCACTGCTTTTGGTGTGTGTAACTGAGTATCGCTTTTTAAACGACCAATCTGAGAATGGATAGTCGCCAAGCGCTCTTTTATCCGCGCGCGTAACCCGATGAGCAACAGGCCAAGTAGCATCCATGGCAGCCCAAACACTATTTTCCAGGAAAGCGCCTGCCAGTGGTTTGAAAAAATGACTCGCCACTCGCCTTCTCGCCACTCCAGGCGAATGTTGTTGGGCAACTGGCGCAGCCAGTTAATATCCACAGGCTGACTGTTAGCGACCCAAAATAACTGCTCATAAATGGTGGTACGTAGCTCGCGTGTCGTGGTGAGCAGCTGCTTCTGATTAAGCTGTAGCTCAATCGCAGAACTTAAAAGGCTGCTGTAGGATTGCTCCAACTGCTCTACCAGCTCACGACGCTCTCTATAAATCTGGTTCAATGCGTCGATCACACTTGGGGTTGCCTCAAGGCCTGCCTCCTCCACGCGCTGAATGGCTAACCGTCTGCCGTGGCGCAAATGGTCACTCTGGCGGGTTAAATCAAACTGTCTCAATCGAAGATCCGCAATTTCATCCTGCAAATGTCGATGCGGAACTGGCGTAGGCAATGATTGGCGCTGCTCATTTAAAATAAGTGATAACAAATGACTCCCACGCATGGCATCAATCTGTTCATTGAGGCTACGCTGCAATTGGAGTACATAGTCCAGATCACGCTGCGCCTCAAAATTCTCACGCAAGATAGTATTGCTGCGGTCAGTTGCCTGCAGCAGTTCCTGGCTTATGCGTTGATTAACTTGCTGGGCATCAAGTATGACAGGGTTGCCCTCAGCCAAAAGCGAATTATCCACGATGGCCTCGGCCGCCACTTGCTCAGACTCAAGGGTACGCTGAAGGTCAATGGCATCCTCAAGTAAACCCAAACGCTTTTCCTGGTAATCAATTTGCAACGAAAAGAGGTCGCGCCGTTGTTGCGCGAGTTCACGCAATCGGCTATTAACACTTAACTCTCGTTGGTTATAAGCGGCATCTCGTTCCGCCAAGAGTCGTGCCAAGCCAAGCTGTATGAGCTGCGCATCCTTTGAGAGTGAGAGCTGGCTATCCGTTAATAGCGCTTCGCGATCATCGTACTCGCGGCGTAGCGTTTCAGCACGTTGCAGGGCATTGGAGATTGCCTGCTGGGCTCGCTCGGGTAACGTAATCGAGGCCAGTAACTGCGAGTTCACATCGGTCAATTCCCCTTGCAGCTGCTGCAGTTCAAGGACAGCATCTGCCTGCTGTGACGTTAAATCGTCCAACGACATATCGGCGAATGTTTGGGCAGTTAACTGCTGAAAACTCTCCTCCACCTCACCCAACGCAAGCTCTAACTGGTACAACTGTTCAGGCGCCTCATCAACCCGCTGGTTAAGTACCTTTAAACGTTCATCATTAGCATCCAAACGTTGGTAAATTTCCAGCGCGGCCCTTAAATTGGTCTGCTCGCTAACCTGCTGCGCGGTTAGCTCACTGTCTACTGAATCGAGCGCTGCCAAGCGCGCCGCTATTGTCTCTTGTGAGGGTACTTGATCAACGTCAAAGGCGCCCTGAACGCTAACGCACACCGTCATCAAATAAAGCGCCAATAGCACCTTCAAGGTATAATTACAGATACATCTAACCACGGTTGATATACCCTCAGAAAAAAAAGATAGTGGTAAAAATTAAATACCAGCCATTGTCAGGGGTTCCATTGACCTGCGCAACGAAGAGGTTGACTTACTCTCTTGGCATGTATAGAAACGACTCTGATAATTGATCCTTCCCCTTTATTATTTGCGAGTCGCTTCAATGGTCACCCGAAAAATGGTCACCCGAAAACTGCTGTATGCAAGCGTAATAGCCTTGCTAAGCACAGTAACGTACAGTAGCCCTGCCTTAGCCGACTCCCAGGAAGAAATTGAAGCGCGTATTCGTGAGCTCAATAGTGAACTCTACCAGCTTCAACAACAACTAAATAACCAGACAGCACTTGGCGACACGCCTGCAAAAGTGACGGTAAAGCAACCACCCGAAGTCGCCGCTCGTGAAGATATCATCGAACGCCGGCTGCTTGAGCAAGAATCGACACGCAATCCCTTTTCGATCACCACACACCGCCTTAACTATTTGTTCCCTGTCAGCTATAACGCAAAACCGAATGCCGAGAATTTTCGGGAAATCACCACTGATTCAGACGCGGATCGCTACGAAATCAAGTTCCAATTAAGCGTTAAAGCCAACCTGGTAGAAGGTGTTTTCGGCGATGCAGGGGATCTCTATTTTGGCTATACCCAGCGCAGCTGGTGGCAGGCTTACAATACCGATGCCTCCTCCCCGTTTAGAGAAACCAATTACGAACCCGAGCTGTTTATCGACTTCGATAACGCCTGGGATGCGCTTGGCTGGGTAAATACACGCAATCGCGTTGCATTTAATCACCAATCGAATGGCCGCTCAGACCCTCTCTCGCGCAGCTGGAACCGCGTCTACCTGGAAAGCACATTCCAACGTGGCGATTGGGCAGTGACGTTCGCTCCTTTTTGGCGCGTTCCTGAGTCTGCCAGTAATGATGATAATCCTGATATTGAACGTTATATGGGCTATGGCGATATCCATATTGCCAAGCGGCTCAATAACAATCATGAAATCAGCGCGTTATTTCGAGGTAACCCGGACGCAGGTAACTACGGCACTCAAATTGACTACAGCTGGCCTACGTTTGGCAACCTGCGCGGGCACATCCAGTATTACTATGGCTATGGTGAAAGCATGATTGACTACGATGATCGTGTTAACCGTCTAAGCATTGGTTTTAGTTTAAATCCCCTGTTTAGTGCGACGGGTTTGAACCGCTAAAAAATGGCCTTGTCTATCATGTGTCGGCTGCTATGCTGATATAGATTAATTATTTCATTCATTCGTCAAAGGAAGACAAAATGGCTAAGCGTCAATTCGATACTGAGCACCGCACTGACCAGTGGAAAGAAGATCTGCGCCACTTAAGCGACACCATAGAAGAACTGGTTAACGCAACGTCCAAGGATGCCAGCAGCGAAATGCACGACCTTCGTGCTCGTGCTGAAAGCCGCCTTAAAAACGCTCGTGAACGCCTGGAAGCTCGCGGCGAGCGAATTTATGATGAAACTCGTGAAACGCTTTCAAATCAAGTTGACTGCTGTGATCGTTATGTACGCGAAAACCCGTGGTCCAGCATCGGTATCGGCGCAGCCGTCGGTCTATTGGTAGGTATGCTGCTCGGACGCCGCTAATGTCTTTGGGGCCAACCCAACGCGTATTTTCTGCCTCCAAGCGCTTGGTAAGGTCACTGGTTGCTAACAGTGAAACCCGACTGCGTTTGGCGGTTTTAGAACTCGAAGAAGAGCGCGCTCGTTTAGTCACCCTGTTTCTTTTGACCGGCGCCAGCTTATTACTTTTATTGCTGGGTGTAATAACGCTTACCGCGCTAGTCATCGTGTTTTTTTGGGACTCTTACAGGCTGCTGGCGATTGGTGTCAGCGCGGGTGTTCTAATAGCAGCCAGTTTATTATTGGCAGCCATTGCTATTCGTCAGGCCAAACGGCATACGTTTTTAAAAGAAACGCTTAAACAACTAGCAGCTGATCGTGCTCTGCTTGAGGTGAAAGGCGATGAAGCAAACCAACAAGAGCGTTAAGCCGCCCAACCGCTCTGAGCGTATAAGCCGTGCTGAGCGCAAAGCAGCATTACTTGCACAGCTTGAGCAGCAGCGCATTGATATTCTGGTATGCAGCGACTATCTACAGCGTTCGGCCTCCCCACTTGATCAAAAGTGGCGCAGCATCAAGTTACCGCTTTACGCCGCTGGCGGTCTGCTCGCCTACAAATTTGTACGCAGGCCGGGCGGAGTAATGGCAGCCGGTAGAAAAGCGCTTGCAGGCTATATGCTATTTCGCAAACTGAAGCTGCTTTCTAACGTTGTTACTTAATTGCCGGGCCGCATCACGCGGCCTAGCAAGCTTGCCCACAAGCAACCCCACTCGCCCACGCCCACTGAAAGTTATACCCTCCAAGCTCGCCAGTCACGTCCAGCACTTCTCCTATAAAGCGCAGTTGAGGCACACCTTTCACCTCAAACGATTTCGATGAGATAGCGTCTGTATTGACCCCGCCCATGGTTACCTCTGCCGTACGCCACCCTTCAGTGCCCGCTGGTTTAAGCTGCCATTGGTTAAGCCGATAGGCCCATTGATCTACTTCATCGTTACTGTATTGAGCTAGCGGCGCTGCCTGATTCGAGTCTGGGTACCACTCTAAAAGTGCCTGAGCAAAGCGTTTGGGAAAGCGCTCTCCCAACCAGGTGGATAGCTGACGTTTGGGCGTTGTTTGACGCGCCTCACGCAGTGACGCGGCGGCATCCTCGCCCGGCAATGTATCAATTTCTATGGATGAGCCGGGTTGCCATACGCTGGATATCTGTAGCATAGAGGGGCCCGACAAGCCCCGGTGCGTGAACAGCATCGGCTCAACAAACCGCCGCCCTGCACAGCTCACCGCGACAGGCAAGCTGAGTCCGGAAAGCGCAGCACTGCGCTCCTTCCAGAAATCACTCAGGGCAAAAGGCACTAGCCCAGGCCGAGTAGGCAACACGTCCAAGCCAAACTGGCGTGCCAGTTCATAACCAAACCCGGTGGCGCCCATCGTGGGAATCGACAAGCCACCGCTCGCCACCACTACAATCCCAGCATCAATGCTCCCCATGGATGTCATCAGGCGCATGGCGTCGCCTTGCCTGGCGACTTTATTGATCTGGGTATTTAGCGCTATTTCCACACCCGCCCATTCGCACTCTGTCCATAGCACTCGCACAATCTCTTTAGCCGACGTTGCACAGAATAGCTGCCCAGGGGCTTTTTCCACGTACTCGACGCCATGCCGGTCAACCAGCTCTACAAAGTGTTCCGGCCGATAGCGCTTAAGCGCGGAAATACAAAAATACGGATTTTCAGAGTAAAAATGCTGAGGTGTGGTGCCAAGATTGGTAAAGTTGCAGCGGCCACCGCCGGACATCAGTATCTTCTTACCTGCCTTGTTGGCGTGGTCGAGTACCAGCACGCGTCGGCCTGCATAGCCAGCCTGTGCAGCGCACATTAGGCCTGCGGCACCGGCGCCGATAACCACGACATCATAAACCATAGAGAATTGCTCTTGGGGGGAGAAGACACGCATTTTAACAGTTCAAGACCAAGAGAAAATGTTTCTTCACGTTTCATGACATCATATAAGAGTGCTAACCAGGATTACCCCCACGCCTGATACCGAGAAACCCATGTCCGCGTATACCCGACCGTATTTGCTTGTTTTGCTCTTTGTTTTACTCTCAAGCCCCGCCCAAGGGCAAACCGCAGCGCAGCCTGCACCTTCTGTAATTGGCAGCCGCGCAGAAATAATGACGTGGTCTGACCCACTGGAAGCCTTGGGCACCCTGCGTGCCGATGAGAGCGTTACGCTTTCTGCGACGGTCACCGATATTGTGGCCGAGATCAATTTTGAGGATGGCGCCCAGGTTGAACAGGGGCAAGTACTGATTCGTCTGGACGATGCCGAAGAACAAGCCCAGTTGCGCTCAGCTCTAGCCATCAGTGACGAACGAAGTAACACGCTTGGTCGTACCATCCAGCTACAGGAACGCAACCTGGCCGCTCGGGCGGACCTCGAAGACTTTCAAGCACAGCTTCGTCAAGCGCAAGCCAATACACAGGTTATCGAAGCGCGGCTTACCAACTACCAAATCAAAGCGCCGTTCAGCGGCCGCGTGGGGTTGCGTACCCTTAGTACCGGCACACTGGTAACGCCCGGCATGGAATTGGTAACGCTCGACAAGCTGGATGTGATGAAGCTTGATTTTAGCGTTCCTGAACGCTTTCTAAGCCGCCTTTCAATTGGGCTACCGCTCAGTGCTACGACAGCCGCCTACCCCGACGATAGTTTTACTGGCGATATTGCCAGTATCGATACACGCATTGACCCTGTCTCGCGAAGCGTTAACGTGCGAGCCGTGCTTGAAAACCCCGATATGCGCCTTCGGCCGGGTATGTTGATGGAAGTGGTCGTTCAACAGCGCGTACGCGATGCCATCGTGCTGCCCGAAGCGGCACTCGAACCCAGTGGCGACCAACACTATGTCATGGTGATTGACCAAAGTGGCCCTACCCCGCGCCTTGAAAGGCACAGCGTAGTGATAGGTGAACGGCGCTACGGGCAGGTAGAAATTCTTGAAGGCATTGAAGCAGGCGACCTAGTGGTGGTTCACGGCTTGCAACTGGCAAGAGACGGGCTGGAAGTACGTTTACTGGGCATCGTGGACGATGAAACGAGTATTCGCGCCTTATTGGAGGCCGATCGCTAATGCGTCTATCGGACATTTCCGTACAACGACCCGTGCTTGCCATGGTCATCGCCGCACTGATCATTGCCTTTGGCTTGCTGGCGCTTAATCGGCTTCCTCTGCAAGAGTATCCCACCGTGGATCCTCCCATCGTCAGTATTGATACCCGCTATCCGGGCGCGTCCGCCGATGTCGTCGAAACGCGCATTACCCAAGTATTGGAAGACCGAATTGCAGGCGTCGAGGGCATTGAGTTAATTACCTCGCAAAGTGAGGATGGCCGATCACGCATTGAAATTGAGTTTGGCATTGAAATGGATATTAACGCGGCGGCGAACGATATCCGTGACCGAATTTCGGGTGCCTTGCGTAACCTGCCCGACGATGCCGACGCTCCGGAAGTCACCAAGGCCGATAGCAGCGAAGAGATCGTGGTATGGCTAAGCCTCTCGGGCGCCGACTACTCAATTACCGAGCTTACGGATTACGCCAACCGCTTTCTGGTTGACAGTTTGTCTGTGCAACCGGGCGTTGCCCGCGTTCGTATCGGCGGTGGCCGGGATTACGCCATGCGCGTATGGCTGGACCGCAATGCGCTTGCCGCTCGCGGCCTGACCGTCGGCGATATTGAAGATGCCCTGCGCGCCGAAAACGTTGAGCTACCGGCTGGCTCCATTGAATCACAAGACCGCCAGTTTATCGTTCGCCTCCCGCGCAGCTTTGCAACCGCCGATGACTTTAAACGCCTGGCTCTAAATCAACATGATAATGGCTATCTAGTACGACTGGACGACGTTGCTCGGGTTGAGGTCGGCTCGGTAGAAGATCGCTCCGTATTTCGCGCCAATGGTATTCCCATGGTCGGGCTTGGCATCGTGATGCAGTCGACCGCTAATGTCGTTGAGCTTTCAAGTGCAGTGCGGCATGAGTTGGAACGTCTTCAAGAGACGCTACCCGAGGGAATGACGCTTGGCCTAACCCATGATGCCTCGGTCTTTGTTTCCGGTGCCATTAAACAAGTCGTGATGACCCTGTTTATTGCCATGGGCCTGGTCGTCGTGGTGATCTTTTTATTCCTCGGTAACCTGCGGACCACGCTGGTGCCTGCCGTTACCGTTCCTATTGCGGTCATTGGGGCTTTTACCGCGCTTGCCGTAATGAACTTTTCAATCAACTTGCTCACTCTGCTGGCGTTGGTGTTGGCGATTGGTTTGATTGTTGATGATGCCATTGTGGTACTGGAAAATATCAATCGCCGCATGCACGACTATGGTGAAACGCCGCTGGTAGCCGCTTTTAGAGGAACACGCCAGATTGCGTTTGCGGTTATTGCCACCACGCTGGTGTTGGTCGCGGTATTTGTTCCGTTAAGCATGCTGCAGGGCGACATTGTGTAGTGGTCAACTAATACCGGACAGTAATTTAAGATTTTCCTCAGCCACAACGGGAGGCATACCATCGTTAAATGA
>NZ_JABUYX010000031.1:0-29955 GCF_014898005.1 Halomonas citrativorans | reverse complement strand
AACCGAAGGTTTTCACCTTCTTCACCGCTGGTAACGCTGGGCGTCCCCGGCAGCGGATGCGTACTTTACGGATTCGCCGGGCGTTTGGCAAGGGGCTGGGTGAAATATGTTTGAAAAACATCAGCAGCCTTTTTTATAAGGCCGTGAAAGCACTTCGGCGAACCACGTATTGGCGGTTACACTACACGCAATCACTTCATCTACCCACTTCGCCTTCTACTTCAACATGAGGTCCATGATGAGCCCCCATCTGCTATCCGTTGACTCCTTAAACCGCGACAGCGTTAACCACCTTCTTCGTGTTGCGGCCCAAATGGAGCCCATTGCCCAGCGTCGTCAGGTTACCCGTGTTCTTGAGGGAGCCGTTTTGGGCAACTTGTTCTTCGAAGCCAGCACGCGCACCCGGGTAAGTTTTCATACGGCGTTTTGTCGGTTGGGCGGCAGCGTATGTGATACCACAGGCTTTACATTCTCATCCATGGCCAAAGGCGAGTCGCTTTACGATACCAGCCGGGTAATGAGTGGCTACTGCGATGCGATTGTCATGCGTCACCCGGATCAAGGCTCTGTTGCCGAGTTTGCGGCGGCGACGAATGTACCGGTGATTAACGGCGGCGACGGCCCTGGTGAACACCCAAGCCAAGCCCTGCTGGATATCTATACGATCGATAAGGAGTTTCAGCGATTAGGCAAATCGTTTGGCGGAGCACATATTCTGCTGACCGGCGATCTCAAGTATGGGCGTACGGTGCACTCTCTGATCAAGCTGCTTTCTTTATACGATCCGTTACGTATCACACTGGTATCGCCGCCCGGGCTTGAAATGCCTACTGCACTGATTGACCTGGTCACATCACGCGGGCACCAGGTAGAGGTACGCGATCATTTAGCCACTGACTTCAGTGATCTGGATGTTGTGTACACCACGCGAATTCAGAAAGAGCGCTTTACCGAAGAAATGAACGAGAACTTCCAGGGCATCTCGGATGACTTTATAGTCAACAAGGCGTTTCTGGATCAACGCTGCAGTGAGTCGACCATTGTTATGCACCCGCTGCCCCGCGATAGCCGCCCCGGCGCGAATGATTTGAACGTGGATCTTAACGGCGACCCGCGCCTGGCGATCTTTCGTCAGACAGATAACGGCATCGCCATGCGGATGGCCATCTTTGCAACGCTGCTGCACGTCGATTCACTGATTGAGAAAGACCTTCGCCCGGTGCGCTGGTTTGTACCCAGCCAGATCGGGACACTGGATCGCTAACGCTACTTAATATACGTTAGAGAGCAGAACGCCCATCGGGAAGACCTTCCTGATGGGCAAACCAGCCTTCCAGAATCAACACCGCCGCAATGCCATCGACGCTCTCTTCGCGGTAGTTGCCTCGGTGACCCGCTTCACGGGCAATCAGCTTGGCTTCGCGGGTAGAGCCACGTTCGTCTACCATTACGCAGGGTTTGCCATAGCGCCCGTGTAAACGGTTGCCAAACTTGCGGGCACGCTTACTCATGTCCGACTCGCTGCCATCTATATTGAGCGGTAAGCCAACCACCAGAAGGTCCGGCTGCCACTCTTTCAGCAGTTGCTCTACTTTATTCCAGTCGGGGATGCCGTCACGTGCAGTAAGTGGGGAAAGCTCGCGGGCGCTTTTTAAAAGCTCATTGCCCACGGCGACCCCAATACGCCGCGTACCGTAATCAAAGGCAAGAATTAAGCGTTGGCCAACCTCTGCCATCACGCGTGCCCTGCATCACGAGTCATCAGGTATAGATCCACTCCTAACAATCCTGCGGCAGCCGTTAAGCGCTCAGCAGGTGGCGTGTTGAACAGCACGTCCGTCTGGCCCTCAACCGTCAGCCAGCTATTGTCCTTTAGTTCATCTTCAAGCTGACCGACCTCCCAACCCGCACAGCCCAGACAAATCAGAAAGTGCTCAGGACCTTCACCGTTAGCTAGCGCCTGAAGAATATCCATGGAGGTCGTCAGTGCCACACCATCCTCTACCTGAACGCTGGAGTCCCACTCCTGGCTATCGCCAAGATGGAGGATAAAGCCGCGATCCTTGTGCGTAGGGCCACCGTAATAGACCGGAGCATTGCGGTGGGGGCTGTCTTCCCCCCCCAGCTCCAACTGATCAAACAGTGCATCCAGCGTCATATCCAACGGGCGGTTGGTGATAACCCCCATGCAGCCGTTATGGTCATGATCACAGAGGTAGATCAGGCTGCCCACAAAGTCAGGATCATCCAGATGCGGCATCGCCATTAAAAAATGGTGTTTCAAACTTTGCATGCGTCTCCTACGGCCTGCTGACATAGCCAGCAGACCTTTCTTATCATCAAGTGTGAATCAGGCGTATCAAGCAGCGCTCAAGCGGCGTTCGATGGCATCCAACAACAGGCCCGCGATATTCGTGCCGCGCTGGTCATCAATTTCACGCACGCAGGTGGGGCTGGTAACGTTAATTTCAGTGATGTAGTCGCCAATCACGTCCAGCCCTACAAACATCAGGCCTTTTTCACGAATCATTGGCTGTACTTGCTCAATCAACCAGTAATCACGCTCAGTGAGATCACGTGCGACACCACGGCCACCGGCTGCCAGGTTGCCGCGCGTTTCACCAGCCGAAGGGATACGCGCCAGCCCAAAGGGCACCGGCTCGCCGTCCACCAGCAGGATACGCGTGTCGCCGTCTTTAATGTCAGGCAGGTAGCGCTGAACCATAATCTGGCGCTGACCACGCAGCGTTAGCTGCTCAATGACCGCGCCAATATTGCGGCCATCAGGGCCGATATGGAAAATCCCGGTGCCGCCCATCCCGTCCAGCGGTTTGAAAATCACATCGCCGTGCTCGGCATGAAAGGCCCGCAGCACATCATCGCGGCTGGCCACCATGGTGGGCGTACAGCACTGAGGAAACTGCTGGGCAAACAACTTCTCATTACACTGTAAAAGTGCTGAGGTTGGATTAACAATGAGCACGCCTTCACGCTCAGCAAAGCCCAAGAGGTGGACCGCATTGGTGAAGTCAGCATCCACCGGCGGGTCTTTACGCATTAACACCACATCAAGCTCAGCCAGTGGCCGGGCAGCCGCTTCACCCAGGTCGTACCAATGGTCAGGGTCGCGATGCACGGTTAGTGGTCGCATGCGTGCGTAGGCTTGCCCCGCCTGTAAGAAAAGATCTTCCTGCTCCATATAGTGCAGGATATAGCCGCGTTCCTGGGCCGCCCACAGCATGGCTATGGTGGTATCTTTCTTGTAAGCGATGTCGCTGATAGGGTCCATCACGACGCCGAGATGCAGATTTGATTGACTCATCGGGGCACAATCCATACGTAAACAATAGGTAGGCAGTATGCCGTACTGCCTGTCAAGCTCCAACCATTGGCGCCGTTACGGGGCAAGCGCGCCCGGCACCAGCCGTATCGCGTCAGGCTCCAAGGTAATCAGTTGCTGCTTATAAAGCCGCCCAATGGCTTGTTTAAACGCACTTTTGCTCACACCCAACCGCGCTTTAATCGCGTGGGCGTCACTTTTATCGCCCAGCGGTAGATAGCCGCCGCTTTCACGCAGTGCTTTGAGTATTTTATCGCCGACGACGTCTAGCCGCGCCGCGCCTGGCGGCAACAGAGAAATATCCAACCGGCCATCCTCACGGCGCTGCTTGACGTAGCCTTTTAGCGTCTGCCCGCGGCGCAGCGGCTGAGAAATATCATCCTGGTAGATTAGCCCCCAATAGCGGTGATCAACCGCTACTTTCATACCGAGGTCGGTGCGGTCAGCGACCACGACGCTCACCTCATTCCCCTTTTCAAGCGCCCAGGCATCATCAGTTAAAAAGCGATCAAGGCGCATGGAGGCCACAGGACGCCCCTGATCATCTTCATACAGCATGACCAGCACCCGCTTGCCAGGATCCGGCCGGAAGATTTGCTCGCTGTACGGCAAGAGAACGTCCTTGGGCTGCCCCCAACGCAAAAACGCGCCCGTGTTATTAACGGTCACAACAGTTAAATACGCCACTTCGCCTAACTGGGCAGAGGCGTCACTTGTAGCGCGAGGAGGAGTCGTTGATTCACGGACCATGGGTGCCGTCCTTAAAAAGTGAGTCTATAGTATGGCGCCTGAGGATCACCGAGCAAAGCAGCTGGCCCGCTACATAGTGATGGCCGCTGCTTAACGCAGGCCAGGCTAATGGCTACTCATTCACACTTGTAAAGCCTATAGCGAAGGCTAACGCTAAACAGCAGGCCACTGAGGAAGGGGTCAATGAAGGTGTTAGTAGGCGCTTACAAATCACCAAAGTAGTGCTGTAGAAGGGTCAAGGCAACCACCGGGGCTGTTTCCGTACGCAGAACACGTGGCCCTAGCGTTAATGGCGTAAAGCCAGCTGCCTGAGCGGCTGCAATATCCGCCTCCGTTAAGCCCCCCTCAGGGCCAATTAAAAGTGCGGCGGCCTCAGGGCGCTCCGGCTGATCAAACGCATTGCCCGTTGCCAAGTGCAGCATCAAGCGAAGCGGCTCCTGGCGGGCACTTAGCCACTCAACAAGGCTTAGCGGCGAGTGAACAACAGGCACTACCGCCCGGCCACTTTGTTCGCAGGCGCTTGCCGCAACAGCCTGCCAATGGGCCAGCTTTTTGGCTTCACGATCACCCTTTAAACGTACATCACCACGCTCTGTATACAGTGGCGTGATAGCAGCGACACCTAATTCAACCGCCTTCTGGATCGCGTAATCCATCCGGTCGCCTTTGGAGATCGCCTGGCCAAGGTGAACAGCAAAGGGTGACTCCCCCTCACCGACCCAAACGGCGTCGATAACCGCCGTCGTGTGCTTACGCCCTACCTCGGCCAAGCGGACGCCCGCTTCATTGCCTTGGCCATCGAACAGCACCAAAGGCGCGCCTTCACCCATGCGCAGTACGCGGGTGACATGGCGCGCCGGGCCTTCCGGCAGCACTACCTCTTGGCCTACTGCAAAAACAGCCGGTACATGGAGGCGCGGCATTTTGCCATGCACGGCATACCAGTCGGCAGCCTGCATGCTTAGTGAGTACTCACTTCAGCCTGATTTTCCTGTTGCGCTTCACGCTGCTTACGCTGGGCGTACATGGCTTCAAAGTTCACCGGTGCCAACATCAGTGGCGGGAAGCCACCACGGTTTACCAGGTTATCGACACACTCACGCGCGTAAGGGAACAGCAGGTTGGGGCAGAACGCACCCAGTGTCTGCTCCAACTGAGCGCCTTCGATGCCCGAAATACGGAATAAACCCGCTTGTTCAACCTCTGCAAGAAACGAGGTAGTGCCGGTTTCTGAATCGTTGACCTGAGCGGTGACTTTCACAACCACTTCATACTGGTCGTCATCGATTTTAGTGCTGGTGGTATTAAGATCCAGATTCACCTTCGGCTTAAACGCCTGCTTGAAAACAGACGGTGAGTTAGGTGCTTCAAAGGAGATATCTTTCACGTAAATACGCTGCATAGAGAACTTCAGCTGCGGCTTGTCGCCGGACGCTGCTGCACCAGCCTGCGGGGTGTTGTTATCTTCCGCCATGGGGAAACTCCTCGTTGTTCATTGAATCAATAGTAAAAGGTGAGAACGCTTACTTCTTAACGACGGGAAGGCTATCGGCCTGCCACTGCGCCATGCCACCTTTCAATTTAGTCACACGCTCGAAACCGGCCTTGGCAAGCTTGGCTTGAACCGCGCCTGCACTTTGCCCATGCTTGCATACGACGATGATCGGCTGGTTTTTCACTTTATCCAGCTCGTTCATACGGTTATCAAGCTTGTTATGGGGAATGTTACGTGCGCCAGCAATATGCCCGGCTTTGAAGTCTTTGCTTTCACGAATGTCCAGCACAACCGCATCTTCTCGGTTGATGAGCTGGGTGGCCTGGGTTGAGGTCACCGCATTGGTTGAAGCACTACGCGTTTCATAAATAAGCCACGCTACTAGCACCAGCAAAAACGCCCCAACGAGCAGGGGGTGGTTCTGTACGAATTCGAACAACTGATCGATCATCGCGAACACAATCTCTTGGTCTATGCAGAAAAAAGCGGCAACGCCGCCGTCAAAACGCGATAAGTATACACGTCACAGGGCACCCCGCGCAGGCCTTGCTCATGACGCCCGACGGTCGCCTACGTTATGATGCCCCAAGCGTGCATCAGTCGCGACCCTGATCACAAGGAGTTGTTTGAAAATAACGTGAGTTGACTCACCTTTTTAAACCTCTTTACTTTCAAACAGCGCTTTCGTTGCTGATTGCTTTACGCCGCTTGGATTACTCAACCGAACGAGGTTCTTATGGCTACGTCTACTCCGCGTCCCGTCGCGCTGATCATTCTTGACGGTTATGGACACAACCCCGATAGCGCTAATAACGCGGTGGCATCGGCCAACACGCCCGTAATGGATGCGCTTTGGGCAAATCGTCCACACGCGTTTGTGCATACTGACGGCCACCACGTAGGGCTGCCCGATGGGCAAATGGGCAACTCAGAAGTGGGCCATATGAATCTGGGTGCCG
Source organism: Halomonas citrativorans (assembly GCF_014898005.1). NCBI lineage: Bacteria > Pseudomonadati > Pseudomonadota > Gammaproteobacteria > Oceanospirillales > Halomonadaceae > Halomonas > Halomonas citrativorans. The sequence goes on along the minus strand of NZ_JABUYX010000031.1, from coordinate 23,411 downwards.
GACGCATCGTTTATCAGGACTTCACACGGATCACCAAAGCCATTAAAGAGGGCGATCTGGACGTTAACGAAAACCTGACACAGCCGATTGATGATGCCGTGGCCAATGGCCGCGCCGTTCATCTGCTGGGCCTGCTCTCGCCTGGCGGCGTACATAGCCATGAAGATCATTTCATCGCGATGGCCGAACTGGCGGCTCGCCGCGGTGCGCAACGTATCTTTATTCATGCGTTCCTGGATGGCCGAGACATGCCGCCTCAAAGCGCGCTGGCTTCTATCGAACGCGCTAATGCCCGCCTGGCCGAGCTGGTAGGCGCTGAAAATGGTTTTGTGGCCTCCATTATTGGCCGCTTTTACGCCATGGACCGTGATAACCGCTGGGAGCGGGTAGAAAAAGCCTACCATCTGCTGACCGAAGGCCAGGCTGACATCTATGCCACCAGCGCCGAAACCGCGTTGCGCGACGCCTATGAGCGCGGCGAAACCGACGAATTTGTCCTGCCAAGCTGCGTATTGCTCAACGACAAGTGCGTTACCCTGCAAGACGGTGACGCCGCCCTGTTTCTTAACTTCCGCTCTGACCGCGCGCGCGAACTTACCCGCGCATTTGTAGAGCCTGACTTCAGCGGCTTTTCACGTAGGGCCTGCCCATCGCTGGCGGGCAAGGGCTTGGTCATGTTGACCCAGTACGCAGCGGACATTCCTGCACCGGCCGCGTTTCCGCCATTTGATCTCAACGATACCCTGGGCGAAGTCGTCGCCAAGCGCGGTTTAACGCAGCTGCGTATTGCCGAAACAGAGAAGTATCCCCACGTTACCTTTTTCTTCTCGGGTGGCAACGAAGCCGAGTATGAGAGCGAAGAGCGCATTCTGGTGCCCTCCCCTCGGGACGTGAAGACCTACGACGAAAAACCCGAGATGAGCGCTTACGAGATTACCGACAACCTCGTTGAGGCTATCGACAGCGGCCGCTTTGACTTCATCGTATGTAACTATGCCAACGGCGATATGGTGGGCCATACCGGCGACTTTAACGCGGCGGTAAAAGCCATTGAAACGGTCGATATCTGCGTTGGCCGCGTTATTGACGCGATTGAGCGCGCTGGCGGTGCTTGCCTGGTAACCGCCGACCACGGCAATGCCGAACAAATGGTGCATCCGGTCACAGGCGCCCCCCAAACGGCCCACACCACCTTTGTGGTACCGCTGGTTTACGTGGGTGAGCGAGCCGGCACGTTAAGCGATGGCCGCCTGTGCGACCTGGCCCCCACACTCTTGACCATGATGAATCAACCGGTTCCCGAGGCCATGACCGGGAACCCGCTGATTGATTTCACTTGATCATACCGTTGCGACGTCCTGTGCGAACCGCGTTAGTACTGGGTGCGCTACTGGTCATTGTGTACTCACCGGCGGGTTTGGCCCAGTCGGATGAGCAGGCAACGCGCCAGCAGCTGGATGCGCTTGGCCAGGAAATTGAGTCGCTTACGCAGCGGCTGAGTACAACAGGAGAAGCACGGGACAGCGCCGAACGTGAACTACGCGAGGTTGAAACGGAGCTGGCCGACACTCACCAGCGGCTGGATGCCTTACAGGCCGAGCGGCGCCAGTTGGACGATGAAATGACCCAGCTGCGCCAGCACCGCGACCGCCTGGAGGACGAGCAAGCCAGCCAGTACGCCGCCCTCAGCCAACAACTCGCGGCGCTTTACCGGCTAGGGCCGACGCCACAGCTCAAGCTGCTGCTGAACCAGGGCGACCCGGCCGAGCTTGACCGTATGCAGGCTTACCTGAACCGCTTTACTCAAGCACGCAATGAACGTCTTGCCGATATTGCCCGGCTGGATACCGCGCTTGCCGATACGGAGCAGGCCCTTAACGAGCGCCAAACGCGCCTAGCCAGTGTCGCCACCGAGCTGGATGCGCAGCGGGTACGGCTTGCCGAGCGCACCTCCGACCGGCGCAACGTCGTGGCCACGTTGGATGATCGCTATGGTAGCGAAGCTGATCGCCTGGCGGATCTTAACGATAACCGGGAGCAGGCCGAGCGTAAGCTGCGTGAAATTCAGGAGGAACTAGCGCGCCTGGATGCCCCCACGCCCAGCACTCAGATTACCCGTACTCAAGGGGATTTGCCGTGGCCCGTGCAAGGTGCCATCACCACAACATTTAATCGTCGTGATGGCGTTCACTATAACGGTATTATCATCCAGGCAAGCGCCGGTACGCAGGTAAACGCCGTGCACACCGGGCGGGTGGTATTTGCCGATTGGATGCGCGGCTTCGGCAACCTGCTGATTATTGACCACGGCGACCAGATCATGACGCTCTATGCTCACTTACAGCAGTTTAGCGTACGTCCTGGCCAGCAGGTCAGCCGTGGCGACGAAATTGGCCGCGTAGGCGACAGTGGTGGACAATCGAGTAATGCGCTCTACTTTGAAGTACGTCAGAGTGGCAAACCAATTAACCCACAGCGTTGGATTGCGCGCCGCTGACGGGATAAGCTGAACCGTATTAGGTTCTGTCTGAAACGTTGCCGAACGCAGACACTTTTCAGACAGAACGGTAATGTCAACTTGGGGCAGTTTTAAACACTGCCTAACGCCTTGCGGAGTCTGCATGACGCTATTTGTTAACGAAGTACCGGCCTCTGCCAAGCGCCTTCTGGTGACTCTGCTTCCTGTTGCGCTATTGTCGGCACCGCTACCGCTGTTTGCCCAGCCCGCCACAGCTGATGAATTACCCCTTGAAGAGATCCAGACCTTTGCCGAGGTGTTTGAGCGCATCAAGCGTGGCTACGTTGAAGAGGTCGATGACCGCACGCTACTGCGTAACGCCATGCGCGGTATGCTCAGCGAACTCGACCCTCACTCCGCCTATCTTGATGCGGAAGAGTATCAAAGCCTGCGCGAAACCACTCAAGGAGAGTTTGGCGGCATTGGTATAGAAGTTGGCATGGAAAACGGCCAACTCCTGGTGATCACCCCGATTGATGATACGCCCGCCTCACAGGCTGGTCTGCTTCCTCGGGATGTTATCGTTGCCATTGACGGCACGCCGACTGAAAGCATGTCGCTTCAAGAAGCCGTTACGCTAATGCGCGGCGAACCAGGCAGCCAGTTGCGCATGATGATTCTACGCACGGGAGAGGACACCCCGCGTGAGTTCAACCTTACCCGTGAGGCCATCCGCAGCGAAAGCGTTAAGCATGAGCTTCTTGAGCCCGGCTATGGCTACCTGCGAATTAGTCAGTTCCAGTCGCGTACGCCAGAACAGGCACGCCAGGCAATAGAGCGCATGACGCGTGAACAGCCGCTGGAAGGGCTGATTCTTGACCTGCGCAATAATCCCGGCGGTGTACTCCAAGCGGCGGCCGGTGTGGCAGACCTGTTTCTGGATAACGGCCTGATTGTGTATACCGAAGGCCGGCTTTCCGATACCGCCATGTCATTTTCAGCCTCATCCGCCACGCCCGCCAGTGATATTCCGCTGGTCGTGCTGATTAACAGCGGCAGCGCTTCGGCCGCAGAAATTGTGGCGGGTGCGCTTCAAGACCAACGCCGCGGCGTCATTATGGGCACAGACAGTTTCGGAAAGGGCTCCGTTCAGCAGGTCATGCCGCTGGGTAATGGTGAAGGTTTGAAACTCACCACCGCGCTTTACTACACGCCAAACGGACGCTCCATTCAGGCGCAGGGCATCGCGCCCGATGTAGAAGTAGTGCGGGGCCGTCTGGAAGTCGCCGAAAGCCGCCCGGAGCTTCGCGAGGCGGACCTAGGCGGCCACCTGGATGCACAGCAGCCCGCCACCCAGACACGTTCATCCGCGACCGAGCGGCTACGTGATGACTACCAAATGAGTGAAGCGCTCAATCTTCTCAAAGCGCTTAATGTGGTCGACCGCCGCCGTTAGCGGCAGCTATGCGGCAAGCGCCCCCGCTCTCCGGTGGCCTGCCGCATGACGCTGCGTTTAACAGGGCTTAGCTGGTTCATACCGCTCATGCCGAGATTGCGGGCCAGTGTAAAGAGCGGCATTTGGGTACCAAACAGCTCCCTGAACCCTTTCATCAGCCCTAACATGGCACTGTTATCCAAGCGCCGCCTGCGCTCATAGCGTTTCAATGTGGTTAACTCACCCCACGGGGCGCCGCGCTTCCAGGCGCTAACCACTTCTTCAGCCAATACCGCGGCATCCATCAAACCGAGGTTAACGCCCTGCCCTGCCAATGGATGAATGCTGTGCGCCGCGTCGCCGATCAGCGCGAAGTGCGGCAATACATACTGCCTTGCATGACGCTGTACCAGCGGAAAACGATACGCACGATCACACACCTCCACCTCGCCCAGGCGATAACCGAATGCCTCGCCCAGCGCTTTCCCTAACTCGTCAGGCGCAAAATGGCTAAGCGCCAACGCGTGCTCGGGCGTGGTCGACCAAACAATCGAGCAGTAGCGTGCATCGTCCTCTAGCGTGATCGGCAAGAAGGCCAGCGGGCCGCTCTGGGTAAACGCTTGTCGCGCGGTGCTGCCGTGTACATGAGCACACTTGACGGTAGTGACCACAGCCTCTTGGCCCATATCGTCGCTGGTGATCTCTATGTCGGCCAGCTCCCGCAGGGTTGAACGCGCACCATCTGCCGCTACCAGCAGCGGTGCATGCAGCTTGCGCGCATCGTCCAGCACTAACCAACGGCCTGTCGCTGAGGTTTGTAGCGCCTGAACCCGGCAACCAAAAAAATGCTCTACTCTGGGATGATCCAGTACCGCATCATTGAGCGCCGCCTGAGTAATCGCATTCTCTACTATATGCCCCAGTACGGGCACCCCGGCTTCATCGGCCGAAAATTTGATTTCACCACTGCCTTCCGCATCCCATACCTGCATATAGCGATACGGCGTTACGCGACATTCGGCCATGGCGGGCCAAACGTCCAGATGGGTTAACAGGCGCTGAGATACTGGCGTTAATGCACTGACCCGGGGCGTGGGAAGCGTCTTGTTAACGGCCTCCCAGCGCTGGGGTTCATGGCGCGCTTCCACCAGTGCCACATGCATACCTGCTTGTGCCAGCAAGGCTGTTAGCGCTGTTCCCACCATGCCTGCGCCCACGACAATAACGTCAAAATTTTCTGTCGGTGCAGTGTCTGTCGCGTGCGTATCCATAACGCTCCTATCCGAGCCCAGCTCTTAGAGCTTTGTTCCTGTTGAGCCAAATAGCTGGCTAAGCGTTTGGCATCTTTAATCTTAAACAGCGAGGCATGCCTAACGCTCCAGCCCCATCGCGCGGCGCGCCAGGCTGCGTCGCAGCGGCCCTACAAGGTTAAGGCCGATAAGCCCGGCTGCCCGAGCGTGAGACAGAAGCGGTAACGTGTGTCCGAACAGGCGCACCAACCCGTCGCTAAAGCGAATGACATTGCGGCGATCACGCGCACGCTTCTGCTCAAAGGCCTGCAGCGTCGTCATATCACCCAGTGGCAGCCCGGTCTGTTCGCCCTGCTCAAGCGCTTCAACGAGGTCCATAATACCGCGTAACGCCAGGTTAAAGCCTTGACCGGCAACAGGGTGCAGGGCATGAGCTGCATTTCCCAGGACCGCCAGCCCCGGACGAACCGGCTCTTCTGCTGTTACCAACGAAAGCGGGTAGCTGTAGCGTTTTCCTACGCGAGTGAAACGTCCCACCCGGTCACCAAAGGCGCTCTGTAACTGGGCAAGAAACTCACGGTCCGGGAGCGCCATTCGCGCATGTTCCTGACCGCTGGGGTGTGTCCATATCAGCTCCATTGCCTGACCTGGCAAAGGCAACAAGGCAATCGGCCCCTCCTGAGTGAAGCGCTCATAGGCAATACCCTCGTGTGGTTGGCTGATGCCCACATGGGTAATGAGCGCTGTCTGCTCGTAGGAATTATGGCGACTGTTGATACCCAACTGCTCTTTAAGTCCCGAACGCCCTCCATCGGCCAGCACGGTTAAGGCGGCGCGCAGCTCGCTGCCGTCAGAAAGGCGCAGATAGTGCCCGCCACCTTCTGGGGCAAGCTTTTCTACCTTGGCCGGGCAGTACCAATCGACCGGCAGCGTTTTAAGATGGTGGTGAAGCACACGGCCCATCCAGGCATTGGGGATAACATGACCTAGCGCATCGACGCCTAATCCCTGGGCACTGAGCCGCGTCGCTCCCAAGCGGCCACGCTCACTGATATGAATATACCGAATAGGCGTTGCTTCGCCCTGCATCGCATCCCAAATGCCCAACTGTTGAAAACGCTGTGCTGAGCCTTCAGCAATGGCGCTTGCACGCGCATCAAAGCTCGGCTGCCAACTCTTTTCAAGCGGCGCTTCATTCATCGGCGTCGCTTCGATAATGGCGACTTTCCAGCCATAACGCTTGATAAGCGGGGCCAGTGCACAGCCCAGGCTGGCGCCCACTAATCCGCCCCCCACAATCACGATATCGTGTGTGGTCGTCTTTACTGGCGTATCCGTCGACGACGGCATTAGCATCTCCTGTCACCTAGCGCACCGCCATATCGTAATGGCGTAACGTAAATTACATAATAGATATTCAGACAATCAATATACGCTTATTATTTAACCATTAGCGCTTCAATGTCAGCCATGCCTTTAGGTACTCCCGCCGTCAGGTTTTCATACCCTTCGTCGGTCACTACGACGTTATCCTCAATCCTGATACCGATTCCACGATACGCAGGCGGAACATCCTCTGCGTCGGGAATGTAGAGTCCTGGCTCAATGGTTAACACCATACCCGCAACTAAAGGTCGTGGCGTTTTTTCATCCAGCCGGTAGCTACCAACATCGTGGACATCCAGCCCCAACCAGTGGGACGTAGAGTGCAGGTAAAAACGCCGGTAGCTTTCGTCATCAATTCGGGCTTGAACATCGCCTTCAAGTAACCCCAACGCAATCAACCCAGCCGTTAAATCCTTAACGACGTTCTGGTGAACATCAACGAGCGTCGCCCCGGGTTTTATAGCGGCGACTGCGCGCTCCTGGGCGCTCAGTACGACTTGATAAAGGGCCCGCTGAGCCTCGGTAAACCGGCCATTTACCGGAAAGGTACGGGTGATATCTCCGGCATAAAGCCCAAACTCGGCCCCGGCATCAATTAACACCAGGCTATCGTTGGTTAGCGCTGCACGATTCTCGATATAGTGTAATACGCATGCGTTCGCACCGCCGCCCACAATCGTACTGTAAGCAGGCCCGCTGCCGCCCTGCCAGACAAACTCATGCTCAAGCTCGGCCTGCAGCTGATACTCGTAAAGCCCTGGGCGCGATGCCTGCATGGCACGTACATGGGCCTTCGCTGAAATCGCTGCGGCATGGCGCAGCAGGGCAATCTCGGCCTCGCTTTTTATTAGCCGCATCGCATGAATCAGCGCGCTGACATCCAGCCAGCCTTTGAGCGGGGCCCGCCCACGGCGCAGCCCCGCTAGGGCGAAGGAGAAAGCCTCTTCGGCAATACCCAGCGCATCGGGATTATCCAGGGGCACGTAAAGCAGTTCGCGGCCCTCCAGCAGCACTGGCAGCTGTGCCTCGCGGTCAGCATTTTCAAACGCCTGGTCGATGCCATGCTCCGCTTCAACGCCCCGGGCGCCCAAACGGCGGCCTATCCAGGCTTCCATCGTTGGGTCGCGGTCCTGGCAAAACACAATGCTCTGCCCGGCGTCATGACCGGGAAGCAACACCAGCAGCGCATCAGGCTCAGTGATTCCGGTCAGATAGTAAAAATCACTGTTTTGACGAAACGTGTACTCACTGTCGTGTGAACGGGTAACCAGCGAAGCACCAGGCAGCACGACAGCGGCGTTTGCGGGCAACTGCGCAATCAAGGCGTCACGGCGAGCGCGATACTCTTCGTTGCCAATCGCAGGCGGCCGGGGAAGTAACTCAGGCAACATACAAACTCCGAAGAATTAGTGAACGGGCGCGTCGGCTTGCTCAACCTGGGGCTTGCCCGGGTGCTGCTCGGTATACAGCAGCATGGCTGCCATCCGCACATGCTCCGTCAGAGCAAACAGGTCATTCTCATTTTCAGGGCTGTCGTCAATATCTGTTTCGATGTGGCCAATGCCTGCCAAATCGTCAATCGCCTCACTCAGCGTTTGTGACCAGCGCTCGCGAAGCTCGCCATCCACCACTTCCTCGACGACTTCCATAAAGCCCAGCGTCCACTCTTTTAGCCCCTGGGCTTGCTCGCCCAGCGAGAACAGCTCATCGGGGAGTAGCGGCGCATAGTTCAAGTCGCTGGCGCTGAGCGCCTCCAGCGTTTGGCGCCGCCAACCCAGCAGGCGTTCTGCACTGGGCTGGTCACGCGGTTGCTCAACGCCCAGGCTTATGCAGACCTCTTCAAGCCATGCCTCGGCACTTACATCGCGCAGCGCTAAAAGGGCGCTTAAACGTCCGTCTAAAAAGGCCGGTGACTGCATACTTCCATGCAGCAAAAAAACATCGGCTACGTCAGAAAAGTCTTGGCGCTCATCAATCAATGACATAGTAATAACTCGCTGTGTAATAATGATTCATACGTTAATGCGCCCTGGACACTTGCGCGTTGACCCCGTACAAGCGCCTCTCTTATAGTGAGCGACGACTGTTTTCCTATGCCATGATGTTAACGCATTGGGCCCCTCGCTGGCCCGCGCTGGAGCTTTAAATGAGTAACGCCAAGCGGCCAACGAAAGAAATTACCCTTCTCGGGCGCAGCTATGTCATTGCCTGCGATACCGGGGAAGAAGCCAAGCTTGATCGCGCCGCTCGCTACCTGGATCGCGCCATGAACGGTATCCAAGCGCAAAGCGGCACCCTGGGCAGTGAGCGTGTCACGTTGATCGCGGCGCTTAATATCACTCATGAACTGCTTGAAGCGTTGGATGAGCACCGGGCAAGCGAAGCCAACTTGAACAAGCTAAATGACCGTCTTGAGCGGGCGTTGGAAAAAACCCGCCAGCCTTAGGCAACCTTTCACTCAATACTTTGGCATGGCCGCTGGCTCTGTTAGAATAGCGGGGTTCTCTGGGGTGTACGCCAGTCGTTATAGTCCCTCGAGCCTATGCGCAGTACCCAGGGGGCCAATTGCTAGCCAGACCCGTGTGCATGTCCGTGCGTCGGAAAGCCTGACGGTTTGGCTGCGGCCACCCACTCTGAACCAGTAGGTTCAGGGCCAGAATGACAGCGGCACTCTGGGGAACTCTTATTTATGGAAAGCCTGCATCATCCTGAGGCCAAGCGCACCCTGCGCCTTGCGTTACGCCGACAACGCCTCGCCCTTTCAAAACATGAGCAGCGCCAAGCCGCTCTACGCCTTTGCCAACAGCTCAAACGGTTGCCTGAAATTCAGCGCGCCAAGCGCATCAGCCTCTATTTACCGGTTAACGGTGAAATCGACCCTACGCTTTTACTACCCTGGCTCCGCCAGCGTAATGTCGACGTTTATCTCCCGGTTCTGCGCCCGCTAAGCGATAACTCACTGTGGTTCGTTAACTACCACGCGACGACGCCCATGGTAAAAAACCGCTTTGGGGTTCTTGAACCGGATACCCAGTTTGGCGCTCACCGCCACAATCGGTTGCCCGCTTGGGCGCTGGATACGCTCATTGTGCCGCTGGTAGGGTTTGATGCCGAGGCAAACCGCATGGGAATGGGGGGCGGCTTCTACGACCGCAGTCTTGCGTTTATGCGCAGGCAAGGCCCGGCGCCTGCCTTAATTGGCGTTGCCCACGCCTGTCAGCGTGTCGAATCGCTCCCAGTTGAACCCTGGGATGTGCCGCTAACCGCCGTGGTTAGCGACGAGAGTATCGTGCGTGCTGGCAAAAAAAAGAGCTGACTCTCTTAAAGTCAGCTCACACTACCTTTTGGCAAATGGCTGCGATGCCTTAAGCGTTACGTTTAACTTCCCGATAACGCCTGTGCATAGCCAGTGGCGAGTACGCCTAACAAGAACACTACTGTTAATGCCATTACCATATCAGGCTTTTTCCGCCGCATGCCGATTCTCCAACGCCTTTCGCCAATGCATTAATGCATCACCCACCTGCGTTTTAGAAAGGGCGACGCACCACATAAATATCGTTGACGACTATAGGGCCATAAGGGCATCAATGACAACGACAAAACAGGCTGTTTTTTTGCTTATTTAGACGTTTTGATAACTCATGAGCCCTTATTGGCCCTGAATTTTGCAGTTAGCGAGCACTTACCCACCTATCAAAACACCCTAGGCCATGAACAGCTGGTAAGCCGGGTTGTCGCTTTCACGCCAGTAACGATAGCCAATCGCATCCAGATAATCTGCCACATGAGTTTGGTCACTGCCGGGAACCTGCATACCCACCAGGACGCGACCATAAGCCGCACCGTGATTACGATAATGGAACAGTGAAATATTCCAATCATGGGGCAGTTGAGTCAGGAAATTCATCAGTGCCCCCGGGCGTTCAGGGAACTCGAAACGGTACACTTCTTCTTCAAAGCGCTCGCTGGGCCGGCCACCGCTTAGATGGCGAATATGCAGCTTGGCCAGTTCGTTATCGGTTAAATCTTCCACCTGATAACCACCATCACGCAGCTTGGCGATCACGGCCTGACGATCTTCGCCGCCCGGCTTTACTTGAATCCCTACAAAAATATGCGCGTCGCTTTCGTCCGCATAGCGGTAGCTGAATTCGGTCACCATGCGCTTACCCAGCGCCCGGCAAAACTTTTTAAAGCTGCCGGGTTTTTCATCAATGGTCACCGCTAAAATAGCTTCGCGCTGTTCGCCAAGCTCGGTACGCTCGGCAATATGCTGTAGTCGATCAAAGTTGGTATTAGCGCCGGAGTTAATACATAACAGCGTTTCTCCCTCAGCGCCGGTTTGCTGTACATATTTTTTCAAGCCGGCAAGCGACAGCGCTCCAGAGGTTTCAGCAACGGCACGGGTATCGTCAAAGATATCCTTGACGGCGGCACACATCTCATCGGTATTCACCGTAATGACATCATCAACCAGGTCCTTCACCAGCGAGAACGGTGCCTCGCCAATTTGAGCAACCGCGACACCTTCGGCAAATACACCGACCTGGTCGAGCACGACGCGCTCGCCCGCCGCCAAAGCGGCTTTTAGACAGGCGCTGTCTTCCGCCTCTACACCGATAATCTTGATATCAGGGCGCAAGTACTTCACGTACGCCGCCACGCCTGCAATCAATCCGCCGCCGCCGACAGGCACAAAAATAGCGTCCAGACGCCCGCTGTGCTGACGCAGAATCTCGACACCTATCGTGCCCTGGCCTGCAATCACATCAATGTCATCAAATGGCGGAATATAGGTGTAGCCGTGCTCTTTGATCAACTCGTGAGCATGCTCGGCAGCAGCGGCAAACGCATCGCCTTTCAGCACGACTTTTGCCCCTCGAGCACGTACCGCCTGGACCTTGATTTCCGGCGTAATACGCGGCATCACAATCACCGCTTTCACGCCCATCAGTTTTGCCGCCATGGCAAGACCTTGTGCATGATTACCCGCAGACGCCGCAATGACGCCTTTTTCCTTTTGCGCCTCGGTGAGCTGAGCCATTTTGTTATAGGCGCCACGAATCTTGAACGAGAACACCGGCTGTAGGTCCTCACGCTTAATCAAAATCTGGTTGTTAAAGCGACGCGACAAAAAGGGAGCGGGGGAGATCGGGGTCTCGCAAGCGGCTTCGTAAACGTTGGCCTGGAGAATCTTTTTGACGGTAGCTTCAAGCATGCAGGTATCCAATGGAAAATCGTGAGTGAGAGTACGCGTTACGGTGAGGGGTTAAAACACTAACAAAGCCTGTATTGGTAGCAGATTACGCCTACTGACGTCTACTGTGTTTCCATCGGCAGCCAGCGCTTTGGTCGGTATACTAACGCAATAACCCTCCTCCTCTGACCTGGAAAAACACATGACTCAAGATGCACTCAAAGCCGCCGTCGCAGATGCGGCAATTAAAGAGATTGAATCAGGATTGGAAAAGGACACCGTACTGGGCATTGGCACTGGCTCAACGGCTAATTTGTTCATTGATCGATTAGGGCCGTTTCGCGACCGTTTTAAAGGCGCGGTGGCAAGCTCAGAAGCCAGTGCCAAGCGTTTGGAAGGCCTGGGCATTGAAGTGTTTGAACTCAACAGCGTAGGCACCGTCCCCTTCTACATCGACGGCGCCGACGAAGTAAATGCTCACTTACACATGATTAAAGGAGGCGGCGCCGCACTTACTCGTGAGAAAATCGTGGCGGCCTGTGCCGAGCGTTTTATCTGCATCGCCGATGGTTCAAAGTACGTGGCAACGTTGGGCGATTTCCCTTTGCCGGTGGAAGTCATTCCCATGGCACGCTCTTACGTGGCCCGTGAGCTGGTAAAGCTGGGTGTCGACCCGGTCTACCGTCAGGGCGTCGTCACGGATAACGGCAATCATATTATCGACTGTTTTGATTTTATGATTGAAGACCCGGTTGCCATGGAAGCGCGCATTAACGCCATTGTCGGCGTTGTGACCAATGGCTTGTTTGCCGCGCGCGGGGCCGATGTATTGCTGCTGGGTAAAGCAGATGGTGTTGAGCGTATCGTGCGTTAAGGGCTTATCGTTCAGCGCTTGAGAGCGCTTCAAGGCCCTCCAGGGTGCGTGCAAGCGCACCCTGCTGCGCTTTGATAGCGGATTGGCCAGCCTGGCCTTCTTGAAGACAGCGCTTGGGGTCGACGAAGCGGCACTGCAAGGCATCGACCAGCGCATCGACATCCGCCACCAGAGTAAGTGCGCCAGCCGTTTCCAGCGGCTCGACCACATCAGCAAAGTTTTCGATAAAAGGACCGCTGAGCACGGGTTTGCCCAGCGCGGCGGGCTCGAGCACGTTGTGCCCGCCTAGCGGCACCAGGCTGCCGCCAACAAATGCCACCTGGCCTGCACCATAGAGAACAGCCAGCTCACCCAGCGTATCGCCTAGATACACTTGGGTAGCCGGGGTAACAGGCTCGCCCTGGCTGCGCCGACTTGTCTCCCATTTCTTTGCCTCACACAGTGCTGCGACCTCATCAAAGCGTTGAGGGTGGCGCGGTACAAGCACCAGCAGGGCGTCAGGAAATTGATGTAGCAATTGCCGGTGTGCTTCCAGCAGTAGCGCTTCTTCGCCATCACGGGTAGAACCGGCGACCCAGACAGGTCGCCCCTCCCACTCTAAAAGTAAGCGCTCACTTTCAACCAAACCCATTGGTGGCAGACCTACTTCAAACTTTAACGACCCTACCACAGCCGTTTTATCGGGCGCAGCGCCTAGCGCTTCAAACCGCTTGGCATCGTCAGCAGACTTGGCTGCCAGCCAATCGACATTGGCCAGTGTGCGGGCCATTAGCGGGGCAATTTTCTGATAGCGCTTGAACGCTCGAGGCGAGAGCCGTCCATTGACCACCGCAACCGGCGTGCCATGTTGCTGACAAGCGTGAAGCAGATTAGGCCAAAGCTCGGTTTCAAACATGATGGCAAGCTCAGGCGCTACGCGGTGCACAAACCGTTTGGCCGCACCGGGAAAATCCAGGGGTAGAAAGCAGTGCGCGAGTCGGGGGCGGTGATCAAGCTGCTGTTCAATCAATGCCTGCGCCTGCTGTGCGCCCGTAGCGGTCATGGTGGTTAACAGCAGGCTATGGCGAGGGTAGCGAACGAGCAGGCCCTCTATCAGCGGGCGGGCGGCACGGACCTCACCTACCGAGGCACAGTGCAACCAAATACGCGGCGGCGTAGGCAGCTTGCCAAGGCGCCTGCCCAGCCGCTGCCAACGTGAGTAAGTAGGTACTTGCTCACGCCAGATGCACCAGCCAATCAGTGGTGAAAGCGCATAGAGCGCCGCAGAATAGCCAAGACGCGGCCAGTTAATTCGCCCCATTATCCCTCGCGGTCCAAAATGGAGCTAATCATCGCCGAGGTGGATACGCCGTCCTCAAACCCGAGCACTTTAACGTCTCCTCCATTGGCTCGAACGGCGTCTCCACCGGCAATATCGTCTGGGTGGTAGTCACCGCCTTTTACCAGGATATCAGGCAGAACGGTTTCAATCAGCGCTTGCGGCGTATCGTTACTAAACGGCACAACCCAATCGACCGCGCCCAGGCCAGCCAGCACCTGCATGCGTCGATTAAGCGGATTGATCGGCCGCTTGGGCCCTTTAAGACGGCCAATGGAGGCATCGTCATTTACCGCCACAATCAGGCGATCACCGAGGCGTTTTGCCTGCTCCAGATAGGCCACATGCCCTGCATGCAGAATATCAAAGCAGCCATTGGTCATGACAACCCGTTCACCGCGTAGCTGTGCCGCACGCACAGCCTCAACGAGAGGCGCCGGCTCGATAACCCCAAACTCGGCGAGCCTATCGCCGTGTAACGCCGTATAAAGCTCAGCTATTGAGAGTGTCGCGGTACCTGGCTTGGCAACCACCAGACCCGCCCCCAGATTCGCCAGCATCATGGCTTCGGGCAAGGCATGGCCCGCGGCTAACGCGAGGCCCATTAAGCCAATGACCGTGTCACCAGCCCCGGTGACATCAAACACTTCCTGAGCGCGCGTAGGTAAATGAATAGGCGGCTGGCCTTCGCAGATCAACGTCATGCCTTTTTCGCTGCGGGTGACCAGCAGGGCTTCCAGCTCAAGCTCGGCGCGCAGCGCTTCGCCCCGCTTGGCAAGCTCAGCATCGCTTGCGCAGTGGCCTACCACGGCTTCAAATTCTGCAAGGTTAGGCGTGATCAAGCTCGCGCCGCGATACTTACTGAAGTCTTGCCCTTTGGGATCAATCAGAACGCGCTTGCCATGCGCACGCGCTTGGGCAATCAACCGCTCCACCTGGTTGAGCGTGCCTTTACCGTAGTCAGAAAGGATCACAACATCGCAGTCCGGCAACGCCTGTTCCACCTGGGCCAATAAATCGCCGATGTCGATGTTATCCAGGCGTTGTTCAAAATCCAGCCGCAGCAGCTGCTGGTTACGACTCATCACACGCAGCTTGGTAATCGTGGGCACGTCGGGGCTGCGCTGAAAGTGAGTATTTACATTGGCTGTATGCAGCCGAGTTTCCAATAACACCGCGTTGTCGTCATCCCCGACAACGCCTGCCAGGGCTGCATGGCCGCCTAAAGAGGCCACATTCAGCGCCACGTTGGCCGCGCCACCGGGGCGGTCGTCGGCCTCTTCAACACGCACGACCGGTACCGGGGCTTCAGGAGAAATGCGCGACGTGCCACCGTGCCAGTAGCGGTCGAGCATGACATCGCCGACGATCAGTATGTGGGCATGTTCTAACGCGGTTAAATCAACTTTCATGAGTAGATCCTGCAACTGTGTCTGACGCTGTATGCGCGAGGAGCGTATCCAGCTGGGCAATAACGGTCTCGGTTTTAATGAGCTGCATCGCATCCTGATGGCGCACCCGCTGGCCCCAAGAGACCTCGCCCACCGGCTTATGTAG
The DNA here is from genome assembly GCF_014898005.1 of Halomonas citrativorans. Lineage (NCBI taxonomy): Bacteria > Pseudomonadati > Pseudomonadota > Gammaproteobacteria > Oceanospirillales > Halomonadaceae > Halomonas > Halomonas citrativorans. The sequence goes on along the minus strand of NZ_JABUYX010000031.1, from coordinate 7,933 downwards.
GTAGGCATGCACGGCATCCGGATACGCATTGACGGCGAAATCACGCCAGCAATAGGGCGCCGCCCGCTGCGGATTCGTGGTGGCGTACAGCCCCAGAGTCGGCGTTCCCATCGCATTGGCCATGTGGACGGGGCCGGTATCCGGCGCGATCACCGCACGCGCCTGGCCAATCAGAGCCAACACGCCTTTCAATGACGTGCCACCTATCGCATTAATCACGCTACCCGGCTGGCACAAGGCTTCAATCTGCTCGCCTATTTCGCGCTCAAGCGTACTGCTTCCCCCGGTCAGCACACTTTTTAGACCATGGTGTCGCCAAGCGTGTTCGATAACGCTGGCGTAACCTTCCACCGACCAATTGCGAAAATTGCGCAAGCGGGCATTACTGCATGGGTTGATGACAAGATAAGGCGATTCTCCACTGATAACCCGCGCCTCTTCATAGGCCATCGCGGGTACCGGCATGTTCCACTCCAGGTGGTCGTCCTTCACACCCAGAAGGCGAGCAAAATCCATAAAGGATTCCAGCACATGCGCCTTGGGATGCGGCGCCAGCTGATGCTGGGTAAACCAGTGCTGGGCATCCTTGGCGCGAGCCTTGTCATACCCTACGCGTACATTGGCTTTTAGGCCCAGAGAGAGCACGCTGGCGCGAATCGCCTGCTGCATATGCAGCAGTACATCAAAGCGTGTATCGGCAAGCTCGCGCCACAAGCGGCGCATTCCGGCAAGGCCGGTCGACTTGTCGTACACGACAAACTCGACCCCGGAAAGCCCCGCCAGTAGACTGTGCTCCCCCTTGCCGATAATCCAGGTAATGCGCGCTCGTGGCCACTGGCGCTGCAGTGCGCGTACCGTCGGCACGAGATTGCACACATCTCCCAAGGCGGAGAGGCGCAAAATAGCAATGTGGTTGGGTTCAGCAGGCAACGAGGGCTTCATGCGCTTAACGGCACTCCGGCAAAAAAATAGTCTGATGTTACATGATGCAGACAGTTTAAGTGACGCACCGGGATCACACCAACTATCACATCCTATCGGGCCGGCCCTGTTCACGGCCAACTACTGGCGCCAGCAAGGCCTGGTGGTGGGTGAAGCACCCGGCCGGGGCAGCAGCCTTTTTCTACAGGCAACGCCGACCCAGCAGTGGGTGCTGCGCCCCTATCGGCGCGGCGGCATGGTCGCCAGGTTAAGTGAAAAGCGCTATCTATGGACAGGTGCCGAGCATACCCGCGCCTTTCGAGAACTGCGCTTAACCGCCACGCTGTTTGAACAGGGCCTGCCCGTTCCAGCCCCGGTTGCCTGCTGCATCACCCGCTATGGCATCACTTATGAAGCGGCGCTATTAACGGTAAGAGTCCCCGGCGCTCAGGCGTTAGCCTCGCTACTTACTGAAAACAGCGCCGATAATGCGCTGCTTGCAAGGGTAGGCGCTATGATCAAACGCTTTCATGATGCAGGGCTTGATCATGTCGACCTTAACGCACGCAATATACTGGTCGATCCGGCAGGAGAACCGTGGTTGATTGATCTGGACCGCTGTCGCCTACGCCCACCAGGCAAATGGCAAGCTGCTAATCTGGCGCGCCTTTCCCGCTCAGTGGTGAAGTTTAACGCGCCTCACGCCATAACCCCTATCCGGCAAGGCTATGCTGAAAGGGCAATCACCGGCAGGGAAAGCTAAATATATCCGCCAAGCCTAATGACCTAAAGCATCTTCCTTACTAACGCCTTATTCTTATAAAATACTGATCATCGAATTATAATGAGCGCACGTAAGGAAAATAATCGATGCCAAGATGGAACAAAGTGCTTGGGCGCAGACTGCTTGAGCGCTGGTACGACTATACCCCCGACAGCTGGCAACCCGATACGGTGCGCAAGGCAGTCATTCTCTGCCCAAAATCGGTTGGCGACGGAATGGCTATTTACCCCATCATCAGGGCCTTACAGGCACGCCATGTTGATTGGCTTTGTGTCGTAGCATCGCATAGAAATGCCCCGGTCTTCGAAACACTGAAAAGCGAGGGTGCTGAAGTTCAAATTGTACCCAGAGACAGGGACTATAAAGCAGTCAAAACGCTTGCGAGGAACCTTCGAGCGCGCCATGGAAGTATTGATCTTTGCGTAGATGCAACGGGACACGCCACCTCTCCCGGCATCTATTTTGTGGGCAAACTGAAAGCCCGCATGAACCTCACTTATAGCGCTTACAACATGCAGGCGTTCGCTGACTTTGGGCAGCCGATCACGTATGACACATCGCTACCCACTCGCTGGTCTAAGCTGATTGAGAACGTCGGGTTAGGTAGTGTCGAAGGGCGCTTTGAGCTACCGATTCCTGTCAATATCGATCAGGAAGTCCATCAGTGGGCAAGCGAGCTTGGTCCCTATGTACTGTTTAACCTTGATGGCGGCGCTGATTATCGCTGTATTTCCATGGATAAAGCCAAGGCGCTTATGGATACTGTTCATAAAACCACAGGATTACCGCTGGTTATTCCCTATGCCCCCAGTGGTGAACAAAAAGCCGTGCAGTTAGCCAAACAGTTTCCATTTGTTCACACGTTTCCTGGCCCGTGCTCACTGTTGGTGTCAGCCGCTCTCGTCAAATATGCCGCCGTCGTTTTCTCACCCGACACCTCTATTGTGCATATCGCCAGCGCCTATAATCGCCCCACGGTGGGCGTGTATACGGTTATCGACAGCGCATGGCAACCCCAGGCAACGCCCCATGAAATCATCCATTCAACGGACCATGTTGAGCAGGGGGTGACATCCGAGCGGCTGGCTGACGCATTCAATCGGGTCTACCCTTCGTCTGCCGAGATCTTGTAATACTCAATCAAGCGCTTTACATGCCGCTTGTTACTGAAGTGCTGTTCAACGCGCGCACGGGCTGCCTTGCCCATGGCATGACGCGTTGTTTCATCACGCACCATGGCCTCCATCGCTTTGGCCCACGCGTTAATATCGTGCGGGCCCACGAGCACGCCAGAGGCTTCATCGACCAGTTCGGGTAGCGACCCCGTGTTGGAGCCAATAATCGGCAATGCGCACGCCATCGACTCAATAATGGTCAAACCAAACGCTTCATTTTCCGAGGGGATACATACCAAATCCAGCGCAGGCAAGATTTCGGGCAGGTCACTGCGGTGGCCTAGAAAGCTGATTCTTTTCTCAAGCGGCGTGCCCGCAATCATCGCTTGTAGCTCGCTATAGAAACGTTCTTCCCCCCCGGACGCGTCGTCAGTACCGCCTATCGACACAGCATAAAAGGGCAACGCAGGATCAAGTTCCAGCAGTGCTTTAACCCAGACATCCTGGCCTTTACCAGGCGTCACGCGCCCAGGCAATCCGATAATAACGGCCTCTTCAGGCAGTCCTAACTCTGCACGTTTGGTGCGAATAAAACGCTCATCATTGCAAGGGCGATACGTATTGATATCGACACCGTGAGGTAAGCAGACAACCCTTTCGCTGGGCAACGGGAGATTGCGAATATTACGAAGGTGAGTCGCCTGGCTAATCGACAGGACGCGCTCTACATTGGCATAAGCGAAGCGGTGGTAGAGGCTTTTTTTGGGACGCTGCCCGCCCATGTGGTCGGTGTAGAACACTCGAATACTCGGCATAACCAGTTTTAAAAGTGCGGTTAAACGCAGGTCACTCGACTTATGGCAGTGGATAACGCGAACGTTCTCTTCCATCAACCATCGGCGGATGCGTAATACGTGCTTTAGCGCTTGAGTACTGCTTTTGAATGCCAAGTAAGGTATCTGATGACGCTGCATATAAGTATTAATCCGCGTGCCCTCAAGGCAGATGCCGATGACGTCAATCTGGGCCGCTTTTAAATCCTCGGTTATACGGTCAACATAAAACTCCATCCCGCCGTTACCCTTCGACAGACAAAGTTGCACCACCTTATTTACCATCGCATCCCTCACTTCGCCACGCACTGTTAAACAAGCTCTTCATTCTCTTGTAGTATACAGGCTGCAATTAACGGGGCACCCAAAATGGCGCAGAAAGTGCTGGTCGTACGTAATGATAAAATTGGTGATTTCATGCTGGCCTGGCCAGCGCTGGCCTGCCTAAAAAGCGCATCACCTACGCCGCATATTACAGTGCTGGTACCGGCTTACACTGCACCGCTAGCCAACGCGTGCCCTTGGGTGGATGAGGTCATTACCGACCCTGGTAGCCATGCTGACAAACACGCCCAGAAAGCACTGCTTAAGCGCGTAAAATCCGCCCAGTTTGATGCACTGCTGACCCTGTTTTCAACGCCACGCATTGGCTGGCTAGGCTGGCGGGCAGGTATACCGTTTCGTGTTGCTCCTGCGACCAAGTGGGCTCAACTGTTTTACAACGTGCGCATTCGCCAGCGCCGCTCTCAATCGGCAAAGCCTGAATATCAGTACAACGTGGACCTGGCGTGCGAGCTGTTATCCAGGCTTTCGCTTAAGCTGCCTGCACTGCCCGAACCGCCCTTTTGGCCACTGCCCAGAACACAAATGCAGGGCCAAACGCTGACAGAGGATATGACAGCCGAAGTATCTATCGTTGTGCATCCAGGCAGCGGTGGCTCGGCGGTTAATCTTTCAATTGATCAGTACGCGGGGCTTATTGCTCAAATAGGCCAGCAGGTGAAAGAAGTGCCGCCTATTAATTGGTTGATCAGCGCCGGCCCCGGAGAAGAGGCACCTGCCCAAGCGTTAATCGACCGGCTTGCCAGCGCTGACGTCACGGCCAGGCATCTACCCGAGAGCAGCAACGTCGCTGAGTTTGCCCACCGGCTGGCCGAGGCCGACATGCTGATTGCGGGCTCAACCGGCCCGCTGCATATCGCTGGATGCTTGAACATCGCCACCGCAGGATTCTACCCGGCTAAACGCTCGGCCACCCCACTGCGCTGGCAAACGTGCAACAGCGCTGAAAAGCGGCTGGCCTTTAGCCCTCCAGCCACTGCTGACCAGCAGGACATGTCGGCGATTGATATTGATGCTGCCGCTCAGCAAATTTCAACGTTTCTCCTTTCAGCGTTTATGCGGGGGTGATGTCCGTGTGCGGATCCATAAGTCAGCGTATTTATTAAACGTAGAGTGCGCTGACAAAAGCGCTAGCAGGAAACCCTGCTTGCCATCCTTAAAGCCCGCTTTTAGCAGATACATCTTCACAAAGCAGGCAAGCCCATGTGTGAAACCGCTCGCCAGCGTGGCCGTTTTACCCTGAGCGGCCCGTTGCTCCGACCACGCCTGCGCATAGTGGGCAGATTTTTCCAGATAATGGCGCAGATCACGGTAGGTATAGTGCAGCAAATCGCCAGACAGGCGTTTGACCGTTAGACCATCGGGCACCACCAGTTTTTCATGTACCAGCGCTGCATTATAGGATGCTTGCCCTTTGGGATAGAGACGCGCGACCCAGTCCGGATACCAGCCTGAGTGGCGGATAAACCGCCCGAAACACCAGGAAAGCCGCCCGAGACTAAAAACGGCTGGCCCCCCCTGCACAGCCTCCTGAATGCTTTTTTGCAGCGCTGGCGTAATGCGCTCATCGGCATCCACCATCAATATCCACTCGTGGCTGGCCAGTGCCTCGGCGCGCTGGCGCTGTACGCCAAAGCCCTGCCAATCCGTATTAACGCTTACGTTATCCGTATACTCGCGCGCAATCGCGCAGGTTTCATCCTGGCTCCCCGCATCCAGCACGACAATTTCGTCGGCCCAGGTGAGCGTATCAAGACATTCGCGCAGATGGTGCGCTTCATTTTTAACAATCAACACAGCAGAAATTGGCAAGAGGATTTCTCAGCTTAAGAATTTTTCAGGGTAACAGCATCATAGCTTTCACAAATCGCATGTGAAAATTAGCATCTTTTTAATTAGCATCCTGCTGTTTTCTAAACGACCTCTTCGTGGTGCTTCTTTATTTTTTGAGAGTATCTCAAGCTGTTTTTTTGCGGAAATCCACTTAGCATAGACAGAAACATTCTGACGCCCATTTTCTTCTTAAACATTCTAAAAAACAGCTTAAAGAATAATGCTATTTTAAGTAGAACCCGACCGGTGCGGTTGTAGTGTTTATTTAGCAAGTGGTAATAGGAAATATAAAACTCTTGTTGCATTCGAAATCCTTGCTCTGTGCTACCACCCGCTTCATGAAATATCTGTGCTTCAGGAATAAAAAAAACTTTCCTATCAGATTCCCAAATTCTTTTGGCAATATCCTCTTCTTCACAGTAAAGAAAAAAGGCGGTATCAAAACCACCAATATCGCAAAAAGCATCTGCATTAAAAAACATGCAAGAGCCACTAACCACTTCAACCTGCGTGGGTTTATCTAACGTCACACGATTGCTTGGAAATTTAATCCTTGAAAATTTTCTTTGCACGCTGTTACCAAACAGCTGCTTTAAAAGATGGGGAAACTGTTTGTGCGAAGATGAATAATTGTTGTTGGCATCTACTATTTGAGCAGTTGCCAACGCCACCGCTGCGTTTGAATCCAGATACTCCTTTAATACGCCTGCCGTATTATTTAAAAGTTTGCAATCATTGTTAACAAAAAAGTAATACTGCCCACTCGCATGATTTACCCCTAGCATGTTGCCACTTGAGAACCCACTGTTGATGGAATTTCTAATTAATGTCACGTCATTTTTATCTTTCAGAAACTCTTTCAGACGTAAAAAATCTTTATCTTCAGAGGCATTATCAACAACAATAATTTCGTAAGATACGCTATCAGTATTCGACAAAATGCTATTAATTAACTCAGCTGTATATTGTGAAGAATTATAATTTATCGTAATAAATGACACTTCTATTTTTTTCATAAGGAACCACTGTGGTTGAGTTCAATTAAAAGAACACTTCATTACAATAAATGACGAATGCTTCTGATAGCGGTTGCAGATAGCTGTATATAGTCAACTGTTTAAATTCTACCGTAAGCCGCCATACTATTAAACATCGCTGCCAACCCGCCCTGGATCGATAAAGACCAACAGCTCTCTCATATAACCACAGTAGGCTGCCTCAACGTGCTGCCGCATAGCAAGTCAAACTTCGGCTAAAATCCCTGCCGACCAAAGGCATAAGACGGCAGATAGTTTTTCGGCGGCGCTTTAGCCTGGATTTCTCATAGTACCTCAGCCAGTACCGCACTCAGGCTGTAACACCGCTAAACACCTACTGGCTCGACTTACATCGGCTACTTTTTAACCACTTTCCGGCGTTCAGACACACTTCCCCCTTTCCCCCATTGCTTCGGGCCGGGGGCGCCCGAGCAGTCAGTTAGGAACCAACCGCCTGACGAGATCGGATAGCGCCGTTTTATAGGGGTAGCTGTCACTCATGAGTACTCGGATTCGACGCGTATTGCGGATGATGACCGCGCCTACTTTGATGAGCTTGAGCCTCAGGTTGCTCGGACTCATGCGCGCGAAGGGCGTGTGCTTCAGATAAGTCCGTAACCGCTCGAACAGCGTATAAGCGAAGCCCGACAAGATCAGCCGCCACTGATTGGCCCACCAGTGCGTGCTGGAGGTCCGGTCAGCAAACAGGCTCAGTTGTTGATCCTTGATCCGGTTCTCCATGTCACCCCGGGCACAGTACTGCTCGTAGTAAAGCTTGAAGCCATCATCGTAACGGGAACTGATGATAAACCGGGGATTAGAGCCTAACTCGCCTTCTTCCAGGCGGGCCACCACCCAGCGTGAGTATTTCCAGGAGTGGGCTTGATACTGGAAGCGAAACGTCTCTGCCACTTTCCCTCCCACCTGCCATTGGGTCTTGCGCACCAGCATCATGGGCACATCCACTTCCTTGAGCAGCCGGCTGTTCTTGGCGATTCCCACGATGTAGTCGACGTGATGCCGATCACACCAGTTCAGCATCCGGGGACGACAAAAGTGGCTATCACC
>NZ_JABUYX010000030.1:0-30391 GCF_014898005.1 Halomonas citrativorans | reverse complement strand
AACCGAAGGTTTTCACCTTCTTCACCGCTGGTAACGCTGGGCGTCCCCGGCAGCGGATGCGTACTTTACGGATTCGCCGGGCGTTTGGCAAGGGGCTGGGTGAAATATGTCTGAAATAATGCCATATCGTCATAATGCAGGGTAACTACTCGCTCTTCAGGAGGCCTTCCTGACTCCAGCAACACTGCTACCAATGTGTATTAGTAGCCCAGAGGGCTAGCTTGAGGCACGGCGATCTCCTGCCTTATGATTGGTCATACCTATTAATGGATGCCTAGCGGATGATATTCCCCCACCTCGCCAACAGCAGGCAGCACGTGCGCTACGCCGTGCCCGTGGTAAGTAGCAGCGTATGAAGCATCGCCGCTGGAAAGGTATATGGCTTGTTGCCATCACCCTAGGCCTCATACTCGTCATGTGGCAAGCCGCCCACTTGGCGCGCGAGCAAGCTATCTCCACCCTTCAGGAAGACGCCGAAAACGAGCTACGCCTTTCTGTCGCCAACCTTAATGGCTATCTGCTCCGCTACGACTATTTACCCCAAATGCTCGCGACGCGTGAAGGTGTTCAACGCTTTTTGGCCTCTCCGGAAACCCAGAACGCCATGCCGCTTAACCTGCGGCTGGATCGTTTCCGCTTTACCGCAGGCGTTTCTGACGTTTACCTGCTCGACCGCGATGCCAACACAATTGCCGCCAGCAACTGGCATCGTCCCAATACGTTTTTAGGTCATAACTACGCGTTTCGCAGCTACTACACAGAAGCCATCGCCGGACGGCAAGGGCGGTTTTATGGACTAGGGACCCAGTCACTGGAGCGGGGCTACTTTTTCTCGGCGCCGGTATGGCTGGATGATACTTCGCCAGATGCGCAACCCTCCGGTGTTATCGTCATCAAGGTGTTACTGGATGAAGTTGAAGAGGGCTGGGCTGAGCAAGATGCTGAGCTGCTGGTGACCGATAATGACAATATTATCTTTATGGCCAGCCGCCCTGAGCTGCGCATGAATGCACTCTATGCGCTTAGTGATGAACAACGTCAAACGCTTCGTGACACACGCCGCTACGCCATTGAACCACTATCCCCTTCAGGCATTAATATTGATGCACCTTATGGACCAGACAGTGCACTGGTTAGTTTTTCTCAGGGCCCGCTTAGTAGCAGCCGTTATTTAAGCCTGACACGCCCCGTGGTGGAGTTTGGCTGGCACATGCATATTCTCAAGCCCTTAACACCCGTTGTCCGCGCTCAGTGGATCGCCGCACTTATGGCGGGCGGGCTTTACGGAATGATTGTACTCGGGGGCGGCATTGGCTGGCAGCGCCTGCGCTTGCGTCGTGAGCGCGAAGCGTTTGCTGAACGCGAACGGCATACCCTTGCCCTGGTGCGTGATGAGCTGGAAGCCAGCGTCGAGCGCCGCACTCACGACTTGGTGGCCAGCAACCAGCGCCTTTCCAATGAAATCGAAGAGCGACGCCGCGCAGAAGCCAACCTGCGTCAAACTCAGGATGAACTCATCCAGGCCGCCAAGCTGGCAGTCCTTGGCCAATTGGCAGCGGGCATCAATCACGAACTGAACCAGCCGCTGGCAGCCATTCGGGCCTATGGCGAAAATGCCCGGCGCTTTTTAACGCTTTCCCGAGTAGATCAAGCGGACGCAAATCTTGAGCAAATCGTTGATCTCACCAAGCGCATGGCCGATATCAGCGCACAGCTTCGTCAATTCTCGCGTAAAAGCAGTGAGCGGCAGGAAACCATCTCTGTGCAGGCTTGCATCGAATATGCACTTCGCTTGTTCCAGGGTCGCCTGCGCGACGGGCATGTTACCGTTGAACAGCATTGGCCCAAGGAAACGCTATGGGTAACGGGCGATCTGGTACGCTTGGAGCAAGTACTGGTCAACCTGATTAGCAATGCCCTGCACGCCATGCAAGAGACCCCAGAACCTCGGCTTATCTTGAGTGCGGCGCTGAACGAAAAGCAGGTCACCATTAACGTTATGGATAACGGCCCCGGCATTGGCGACCAGCACCTAACACAAATCTTTGAACCCTTTTTTTCCACCAAAGCACCGGGAAGCGGATTGGGGCTGGGGCTTTCCATCTCGTCGCGTATCATGGATGACCTGGGTGGCAAGTTGCAGGCCGTCAATCGCGATCCAACAGGCGCCTGCTTTATTATTTCACTACCTTTCGCGCCACCGATACACGCGCCTGCACCCTCGACTCAACAAGAGAACAATAGCCATGCATGAACCGTCGATGCTGCCGGTCATGGTGATCGACGATGAGCCTCATCTGCGTATTACCGCTAGCCAAACCCTAGAGCTTGCCGGCTACACGCCCACCTGCTTTGCGTCAGCCGAGCAAGCCCTGGCGGCGCTACCCGCAGAGTTTCCTGGCGTGATTGTCAGCGACATCCGCATGCCTGGCATGGGAGGGATGGAGCTTCTGCATGAACTGCATCGTCGCGACCCTACCCTACCGATTATTCTGATTACCGGGCATGGCGATATTTCCACGGCGGTAGAAGCCATGCGTGCAGGCGCATGGGACTTCCTGGAGAAGCCATTTGCTGGCGACCAGCTACTCGATGTTGTGCGCCGCGGCATTGAAAAGCGCCAGCTTAGCCTCGAAAACAATCGTCTTAAGGCCGAATTGGAAGTACAGCGGGCTGCCCTTGGCCCGCGCCTGGTGGGGCGCACGGCGGTTATTTCTCGCTTGGCTGCGATGATTCAGCGTATTAGTCAGGTAGAAGCCGATGTGCTGCTGTTTGGCGAAACAGGGACAGGCAAGGACCTCGTGGCCCGGGCCATTCATGAACGCAGCGCTCGACGCAACAACCCCTTTATGGCAATCAACTGCGGTGCCGTGCCGGAAAACACCATTGAGTCTGAGCTGTTTGGGCATGAAAAAGGGGCTTTTACCGGCGCGATTGAACGCAGAATTGGTAAGCTTGAGCACGCTAACGGCGGTACTGTTTTCCTCGATGAGATTGAGTCGATGCCACTGGCTCTTCAGGTCAAACTACTGCGCGTCCTGCAAGAGCGCAGCATCGAACGGCTCGGTGCCAATGAAGCAGTCACGCTCGACATTCGGGTGATTACCGCCACCAAGGTGGATCTTAAAGTTGCCGCTGAAGAGGGGGGCTTCCGTGAAGACCTCTACTACCGGCTGAATGTTGTCACGCTGGCGTTACCCGCGCTGCGCGAACGGCGTGAGGATATCCCGCTTCTGTTTCAGCACTTTGCCGTCATTGCCGCCAATCGTAGCGGCCTGGAAGCTCCCACCCTGAATAGCCACGGTATCGCCGCACTGCTGGCCCATGACTGGCCTGGCAACGTGCGTGAACTACGCAACCTTGCTGAGCGCTACGTGCTACTCGGCGCAGCATTTGATTACCGCCTGGATATGTTGCTGGAAGGGGTAGCCACCGACACGCCAGAACCCACGTTACCGCGCCAGGTAGAGCTGTTTGAAAAGAGCCTGATTAGCCAGTCGCTTGCCCGTCACCATGGCCGAGTCACCGATGTCTGCCACCACCTGGGCATTCCGCGTAAAACGTTTTACGACAAGCTGAAAAAGCATGGTTTACAGGCCGACGATTACCGCCACAGCAGTGACCCCTGATGAAATAGCTCCATTAAGTCCGACCAGGGCGGCGTCCAGGGAAGCAGTGTCAAGGTGGCAATCAGCATTAATAGGTTGGAAATGGGCCGACGGCTATCGCCGAGTTTGAGCGCAGTACCGAACGAGCGCTTAAGCCGCGCCCCCTCCAAATCCACGCTATACATCTCATCCAGTACCAGGTGAATAATAAACCCCAGCAGCACGGCCATACCGTGTGTCCACGCTAACCCCGCAGGCTGAACAAGCAGATGAAAACTCAGCGCAGCCGTTAATAGCGAACATAGCCCGGCCGCCATCAGCGAGTGCCAAATGCCACGGTGAACCGTCAGTTTTGAGAACAGTATTCCCGCCAAATACCGCACCGAGAAATAAATACCGCCGCAAGCTACCAGCAACATGCCTGGCGTCAGCCATGACTCCAGCAACATTACGCCCACCACCAATGATGGCACGGAAAGAATATTAAAAATCAAACGGATAGAGCGTGATCGGTCAGCATCAATATCGGGCAAAATGCCGCCAAAGGCGACCAACGCCACGATTAGCATGGCTTGAGAATAAGGCCACCACTGGGCTTGCCAACCCGCGTACGCCATTAACATGCCGCCCGCAGTCGCTACCGTCATATGCGTGCGAAAGTTCGCCATGTTATCGCGGCATCCTGAAAAAACTGGATAAATTACCAGATTTTTTAAGATTACAACATGGCTAGTTCAGAAAAAAGGACGGCAAGCCAATATGTTAGCTGAACTTAATCATAAGCAGGCTTCGGCTAAAAATTGATCCTTAAGTTTTACGTAGTTACCTGCGGTATAGGGGAAGAAGGCCCGCTCTTTTTCTTTTAAGGGGCGTAGCGCCTTGGCAGGATTACCGGCGTAAACATAGCCACTCTCCAAGTGCTTACCGGGTGTGACAACAGCCCCAGCGGCAATGATCACTTCATCGTCAACCACCGCGCCGTCCATCACGATAGCGCCCATACCAACCAAAATACGGCTGCCCAGCGTACAGCCATGCAAAATGGCTTTATGACCAATCGTCACATCTTCGCCAATCGTGAGTGGAAAGCCCTCCGGGTTAAACTCACTAGCGTGAGTAATATGCAGCACGCTGCCATCCTGCACGCTGGTACGAGCGCCAATACGAATCCGGTGCATATCGCCACGAATCACCGTCATTGGCCATACCGAACAGTCATTGCCCAGCTCAACGTCACCAATGACCACGCTTGCTGGGTCGATATACACGCGCTCGCCCAAGCGGGGCGAATGGCCTTTAAACTCTCTTAGCGCACTGCTCGCTGCCTCTTTCATTGCACTCTCCTAAAGAGCCTATTTCCAAGTACGTATTTCAAGTACGCATTCCAAGTACCTGCTCCAAGCACATACTGCTCTATTGATGGCGGATATATCCACTCACAAGCGGCATAGCGCTATAAAAGCCCACTCAGCAAGACGATAAACGTCAGCGGAATCGAGACCCAGCGCACAATATTACGCCATAGCAGGTAGCCACTTTCCCCGGCGCCTAACGCTTTCATTGCTCTCTTCTGCGGCATTATCCAGGCAGCAAACGTGGCAATCATCAAGCCACCCAAGGGCAAAAATATGTCTGGTGGAATGCTACTGACCAATTCAAAGATATTGCGCCCAAAGAGTGGTTGGAACTCCGCCAGGGTTGAGAAAGAGAACGCCGACAACAATCCCATGAGCCAAACACTGAGCGCGATGATCGCCGTTGCCATACTGCGCCGAAGCCCAAGCCCCTGCAGCGTCGCGACCATGGGCTCTGCCAGATTAATGGCCGATGTCCAGGTAGCGAGCAGTAACAACAGGAAGAACACGCTTAGCCAGAACGCGCCGCCGGGCAACTCAGAAAAGGCTATCGGCAGGGTCACAAACATCAGGCCCGGGCCCTCAGCCGGGTCCATCCCTTGGGCAAACACCACCGAGAAAATCGCGATACCCGCCAGCAACGCCACGCTAATATCCAGTACGGCAACGGCAAACGCCGCTTTAGGCAAGCTCTGCTCTTCCGGCATATAAGCGCCATACGCCATCAGCGCGCAGGCCCCTACCGCCAGAGTGAAAAACGCATGGCCCATGGCATGCAGCACCACGGTAGGTGTGATTGCCTCAAAGGAGGGTAAAAATAGCCACGTCAACGCCGTGGAGAAGCCCTCGGTGGTGGCAGCGTATCCGGCCAACAGCAACAGCAGCACGTACAGCAGCGGCATGAGTAGATTGTTAAGCCGCTCAAGCCCCTTAGCCACGCCAGCCGCCACCACGGTCATGGTCATAAACAGAAACAGAGAGTGATTGAAAATCAAAAGCCCAGGGCTTGCTAAAAATGCATCGAAACCAGCGCCAATCTCAGCCGCTGTTGCCCCGTTAAATTGCCCGTTGATGGAGGCCACCAAAAACTCGATCGACCAGCCAGACACCACTGAATAGAAGGACAAAATACAAAAAACAGTAAACGCCCCAAAGAGCCCGAGCCAACGCCAGTGCATGGAGGCCCCTGCTTCAGCAGCCAGTGCGCCCAATGCCTGCAACGGACCACGCCGCCCAGCCCGGCCAATGAGAATTTCAGCCATCATGACGGGAATACCCAGCAGCAGCACAAACGCCACGTAAATTAATAAAAACGCGGCCCCGCCATTTTCACCCGCCACATAAGGGAAGCGCCAGATGTTGCCCAGCCCCACCGCAGCACCCGATATTGCCAGGATAAAGGCCCGCTTAGACCCCCAGCGCTCCAGCGTCTCGCTCATTATTGACTCCTGCCATCGTGGGCACTAAAAGGCGGCAAGACTAGCAGGCGCCTGCCAAGAGACCAAACCTTGCCATTGAAACAGCGCCCCTGTGCCCACACTGTTTAGCTATTATTACGCGTTTTTGCACTCATTAACGCTGCCAACTGAGGTGCTTATGACCCACAATCCGCTGCTTGCAACGCACAAGCTTCCCCCCTTCGCTGAAATGCGTGCCGAGCATGTGGTGCCCGCGGTGGAAGCGCTTTTAAGTGAGAACCGTGAAACGATTGACCGCTTGGCCCAGCAGGCCGCAGAAACACCGCCCACGTGGGAGAGCTTTGCCGTTCCGCTGGAAGCGGTAAGCGATAGACTCTCCCAAGCATGGTCGCCGGTGTCACACTTAAATAGCACGATGAACACGCCTGAGCTGCGCGAAGCTTACCAAACCTGCCTGGAACAGCTTTCCGCCTTTGGCACGTGGGTCGGCCAGCACGAAGGGCTTTTCCACGGCTGGCAAGCGCTCAAGGAGAGTGACAACTGGAGCGCGCTGGATGCCGCACAGCAGCGCACCGTTAATAATGCACTGCGCGATTTCCGCCTCGCCGGGGTCGACCTGCCTGCCGACAAAAAAGCACGCTACGGTGACATTCAGTCGCGCCTTTCAACGCTCTCCAATCAATACTCCAACAATGTGCTGGATGCCACCCAGGCATGGCACAAGGACCTCAATAGTGAAGAGGAACTCGCTGGGCTGCCTTCCAGCGCGCTCGATACCTTGAAAGCGGCTGCTGAAGCCAAGGGCGTTTCGGGCTATCGGATTACGCTGGATTTCCCAAGCTTCTTCCCCGTCGTTAGCTACGCTGAAAATCGTGAGCTGCGCCGCGAGGTGTATACCGCGTTTGTCACCCGCGCCTCAGACCAAGGCCCTGATGCGGGCACGTTTGATAACGCTCCGTTGATGGAAGAGATGCTGGCACTACGCCAGGAACTGGCGACGCTGCTGGGGTTCAACACCTATGCTGACTTTTCACTGACCACCAAGATGGCGGACTCTCCCGAGCAAGTGCTCGATTTTCTGGGTGACTTGGCCCGTCGCGCCGTCCCTCAAGCAAAAGAGGAGTTTGCCGAGCTAAGCGCTTACGCGCGCGACGAGCTGGGCATTGATGCGCTGGAGCCGTGGGATATTGCTTACGTTAGCGAAAAGCTGCGTGAAGCGCGCCATGCCATTTCCCAAGAGCAGCTACGCCCCTATTTTCCTGCACCACACGTGATTAACGGTCTCTTTCAAGTGGTTGAGCGGCTTTATGGCGTGCAGGTAGAAGAAGATAGTGAGGCGCCAAGCTACCATAGCGATGTGCGCTATTTCCGTATTAGCGAGCATGGCCAGCCCATTGCCGGGTTCTACCTTGACCTCTACGCTCGGGAAGGCAAACGCGGCGGCGCCTGGATGGCCGACTGTCGAGTACGCCGTCAAACTGAGCATGGTATTCAGTTGCCGGTGGCTTTTTTAACCTGTAATTTTACGGCGCCCATCGGTGGCAAGCCTGCCCTGCTTACCCATGATGAAGTAACGACCCTGTTCCATGAATTTGGACACGGCCTTCACCATATGCTGACCAAGCAGCATATCGCCGACATTTCAGGTATCAACGGCGTTGCCTGGGATGCGGTGGAACTGCCCAGCCAGTTTATGGAGAACTACTGCTGGGAGCGTGAAGGGCTTAACCTGCTGGCCAAGCACGTAGAAACCGGGGAAGCCTTACCGGCTGAGCTGCTTGAACGCCTTCAGGCGGCCAAAAACTTCCAGTCCGCGATGGGCATGGTGCGTCAGCTCGAATTCTCGATCTTTGACCTGCGTTTACACCATGAATTAAGCGCGCCCAGCGCCAGCGATATTCAAACGCTGTTGGATGATGTACGCAGCGCCACTTCAGTCGTACCGGCGGCGCCCTTCAATCGCTTCCAAAACAGCTTTGCGCATATTTTTGCTGGCGGCTATGCGGCGGGGTACTACAGCTACAAATGGGCCGAAGTGCTCTCTGCGGATGCCTGGAGCGCCTTTGAGGAGGCCGGTATTTTTGATGCTGAAACCGGACAACGCTTCCGCCACCAGATTCTGGAACAAGGCGGAGCACGCGATGCCGCAGAGCTATTTGTGGCCTTCCGCGGCCGCGAGCCAAGTGTCGAGCCCCTATTGCGCCATAGCGGTATTCGCGCGGCCTAACCGCTTATTGAACTCAGCACGGTGTCTATTATTTCATTGGCACCGTGCGTTTGGAGAACACCATGTCGACCGTTAAACGCTTTATTGCGGGTGTTATCTGCCCGCGCTGCGCCGCAATGGACCGTGTTCGAGCCTGGGAGCAAAACGGTATTCGCTATCGGGAGTGCGTGAGCTGTGACTTCTTTGAGCAACTGCCCATTGAAGATAACGACTCACCTGAGCTAACAACCCGGGTGAACCAGGTGCGAGAGGAGCAACAGAGTCAGGATATCCAGCCAGTACGGATTCTTGACCCTGGTAAGCCCAATACGTAAGTCATGACTGGGAGGGCTTTGTGCCCTCCTGTCTTACCTTTCACCTCTACCCCTCAGCTTCCAGCCCTTCAAAACAGGGGGCCACGGCACCCTCTCATTGCACTTTCTCTACTTTCTTAGCGCGCACCCAACAGTGTGCGGAAAGCCGCACACTACTTGTCACCCCGCGTGCGTATTGCCAGACAGTTAGACGCCAGGGAGTTTCCACTAAAGTTGAAGACTCTAAAAGCAAGCGTTTGTTTTTACTTAACTATCCTATAAATGGCACGGCAATCGCTCTTAAATGGTTGCTTAAATATTATTGTCACTGGAAAGCGGCTTGCGCTTGCCAGCCTACAATCCCAAGAACAGTTAAGGAAACATGCCATGCGCACCATGATGCCTAAAACTCTCGCCCTGCTTGCAGGTGGCGCGTTACTCGCTTCTGCCAGCGCCCATGCTGAGCGTGCTGACTGGCCAGAAAACTTTACGGTAGGTACCGCAAGCCAAGGCGGCACGTTTTTCGTTTACGGCTCTGGCTGGGCCAACTTTATTGCTGATGAATTAGGCGTTTCTGGCGGCGGTGAAGTAACGGGCGGCCCTACTCAAAACCTGGCACTTGTTCATAGCGGCGATATGGCCTTTGGCTTAACCACCATGGGCCCCGCTTCTGATGCGGTTAACGGCAAAAGCCCGCTGGCACCCGGCATGGTGATGGATAACGTCTGTGCACTGTTCCCGATGTATGAAACGCCGTTCTCGATTGCCGCGCTTTCAAGCTCAGGCATTGAGTCCATTTCGGACATTCCGGACGGTGCGCGTATTGGCTTTGGTCCCGCAGCATCAACGTCTGACACCTATTTCCCATCGATGCTGGAAACGTTGGGCGTAAACTTCGACCGCCGCAACGGCGGCTGGTCTGACCTTGGCGGTCAGTTGCAGGACGGCCTGTTGGACGTCATCGCTTTTGCAGCCGGCATCCCGATTCCTGCCGTTAGTCAGTTGGAAGTGCAAACGGATGTGAACATCATCGAGTTCAACGAAGATGAGCTTGCGACCGTACTGGACACCTTCCCAGTGGCTGAATTCACTATTCCTGCCAGCACCTACTCAACGCTTGAGGAAGATGCTCGCGCTGTTTCCATGTGGAACTTTGCGATTGCGGGCTGTGATCTTCCGGAAGACTTCATCTACGAAGTCACCAAAGTGACCATGGAAAACAACGACCGTATGCGCTCTATTCACCGCAGTGCTGAAACCAGCATTCCGGAAAATATCGTACACAACAGCGTTCTCCCCTTCCATCCAGGCGCTGCTCGTTGGTACGAAGAGAACGGCTACGAAATCTCTGAAGACCTGATCAACTAAAACTTTACGCATCATCTGGCTGCCCCGTCCTGGTTTTCCAGGCGGGGCAGCTTTGGCTAGTGCTCCTTTTTTTGCTCCTGCTGTGAGGGTGAACTCTGATGAGTCCCACAACCCCCCAAACCTCTGATGACCTCAAGGATGATGTCCAGCTTGCTTCATCGCCTACCGTTGTTGCAGAGGGCGTCGATGAAGACATCGTTGAATCCAACCGTCGCCTATTTACCGGTTGGCAGTTTTTCCTGTTTGCCGGGCTAGCCATTGCCTACTCAAGTTTCCACTTGGTGTCACTCAACGTGTATCCCATGGAGACCTGGTCGTTTCGTATTGTGCATATTGCAGGGGCACTGATCCTGGGCTACGGCCTGTTTGCGGGAGCTCGGTTTGCCGAAGATGGCCAGAACGCATCACCCGCTTGGCTAACGTGGGTAGGCTACGCGCTGCTGATACCGGCCCTCTACACGCTTGCTCAGGTTTTTTTGATGCAACAAACCCTGAGCGGTGGTGCGATGCGCATCGACCCAATCGTTGAAACCTGGCACTACGGTTATCCATTAATAGCAACGACCGTTGCCGCCATTGTGCTTTCATGGTTTTTCCGCCAGGCACGCGGCTCTTTTAACCCGGCCGATTTAGTCCTGATGGTGTGTGCCCTGGCCAGCGCCGGTTATTTACTGATCATGTACAACACACCTCTGCGCGCTTCAACGGGCACCTCCTTTGCGCCTATCGGGATTTCCTGGGCGGCGATTGCCGGGTCCCTGCTTATTCTGGAGCTTACCCGGCGAGTAGCGGGCCTTGCGCTGGTCATTATTTCACTCATCTTCCTGACATATGTCTTTGCCGGCCCTTACCTGCCCGGCTTCCTGGGGTATCCTGGCCTATCCATGCAGCGCTTTTTTAGCCAGCTTTATACCGACGCCGGTGTCTTGGGCCCCACCATCGCCGTCTCCTCGACGTATATTATTCTGTTCATTATTTTTGCCGCCTTCCTGCAAGCGTCAAAAGTAGGCGACTATTTTGTGAACTTCGCCTTTGCCGCTGCCGGGCGTGCCCGTGGAGGCCCCGCCAAAGTGTCTATTTTTGCCTCGGGCCTAATGGGCATGATCAACGGTACTTCCGCGGGTAACGTGGTATCGACCGGTTCACTGACCATTCCGCTAATGAAAAAGGTGGGTTACCCCGCACGTAGCGCGGGCGCTATTGAAGCAGCAGCCTCAACCGGCGGGCAAATCATGCCGCCGATTATGGGGGCAGGCGCCTTTATCATGGCGGAAGTCACGGGCATTCCCTATACCGACATCGCCATTGCAGCGTTGATCCCGGCAATTCTTTACTTCGCGTCTATCTACTTTATGGTGGATTTTGAAGCGGCCCGTAAAGGCATGCGTGGTATGCGTAAAGATGAGATTCCACGCTTCACTAAATTGGCCAAACAAGCCTACCTCTTTGCCCCCATCATTATCCTGATAGCCGCGCTGTTTATGGGCTATTCGGTGATTAGGGCAGGCACCTTGGCCACCGCCTCGGCCGCCGTTGTCAGCTGGATTTCACCCAACAAAATGGGCGTGACCGCCATTCTCAAGGCGCTGCAACTGGCGGGCACCATGGCCATCCAGATCATCGCTGTCTGTGCCTGTGCGGGCTTAATCGTAGGGGTTATTTCGCTCACCGGTGTGGGCGCGCGCTTCTCCTCGCTGCTATTGGGACTGGCAGGTGTTAGCCAACTACTAGCACTTATCTTTGCCATGCTGATCAGTATCTTGCTGGGCATGGGCATGCCGACCACGGCGGCCTACGCCGTCGCCGCATCGGTCGTGGCACCAGGGCTAATTAATATCGGTATTGAGCCGCTTATTGCCCACTTCTTCGTGTTCTACTTTGCGGTTGTATCGGCCATTACGCCGCCGGTGGCGCTGGCCTCTTACGCAGCAGCCGGTATTTCTGGCGATAACCCCATGGGTACGTCGGTGGCATCGTTCAAGATTGGTCTGGCGGCCTTTATCGTACCGTTCATGTTCTTCTACAGCCCGGCCATGTTGATGGAAGGCTCTGCCATGCAGATTCTGCGAGTGGGCGTTACCGCCACGCTGGGTATCATTCTGCTTTCGGGTATGGTGCAGGCCTGGTTCTTTGGCCCGGTGAACGTGTTTAAGCGGGTTATCATGTTGGTCGGTGCAATGTGCATGATTTATGGTGGTATCTACACCGATATCGTGGGCCTTGTAATTGGCGCTGGTCTCGTCATCATCCAGCGCAAGCAATTTGGTGGCGGCAAGACAGCTGACAAGGTGCAAGCGTCAGCGAGTTAGTGGGCCACTAACCAACAAAACCAGTAAGGCATAACGTAAAACGCCCCGCTCAACTGAGCGGGGCGTTTTGTATGGTGCGATTTAAATCAACAGGCTATCGCAGTTAGCCCACCAGATTATCGACCACTTTCAGCACGGGAGCCGCCTGGTTAAGGGTATAGAAGTGCAGCCCTGGCGCACCACCATCCAGCAGGCGCTGGCAAAGACGGCTTACTGCCTCGGTGCCAAATTTGGCAATTGCTGCGCTGTCATCGCCATAGCTTTCCAGCTGCTTGCGCATCCAGCGAGGAATTTCCGCGCCACAGCTATCCGAAAACCGCGCCAGCTTGGTGTAGTTAGTGATCGGCATAATACCGGGGATAATCGGCTGTTCAACGCCTAGCGCGCGCACTTTATCAACAAAGTTGAAGTAAGCATCGGCGGTGAAGAAGTATTGGGTAATCGCCATATCGGCGCCCGCCTTCATTTTACGCGCGAAGTTTTCGATATCTTTATCAAGGTTAGCTGCCTGAGGGTGGGATTCCGGGTAGGCCGCCACAGCAATATTAAAATGATCGCCCGTCTCGTTGCGAATAAACTCCACCAGCTCGTTGGCATAGCGTAGCTCGCCGATGCTGGCCATCCCGGAAGGCATATCACCACGCAGGGCGACCAGGCTGTTAATGCCTTCTTCGCGGTACTGGGACAGCAAATCACGCAGCTGGGCTTTTTCACTGCCAATGCACGAAAGGTGCGGTGCGGTAGTAATACCGGTCTGGCCAACCGTACGTACGGTGTCCCGCGTACGCGCTTGGGTGGAGCCGCCTGCGCCATAGGTCACAGAGAAAAACCGCGGATTACGAGTGGCCAGCTCATCGCGTACCAGCATCAGCTTGTCGCGCCCAGCATCCGTGTTGGGCGGGAAGAATTCAAAGCTGATACCGAGCGGATGCTGTTGGCTGCTCATGGGGTTTCCTCATACAGAACAATAAAATAAAGAGTGATATTTTGGTGTATTCTCGCTGTTCTATTGCGCCGCGGCTAATGAAAGATTCCACGTTTAGCCTTTAATTCGGCTCATGTTACCCACCCTTTTATGCCGTCAGGAGGGCATATGGAGCTATCACCCAGCGCGTTAATAGGCCCGCTACTCATGCTGCTAAGCTTTGTAGGCTTGGGCTGGATTGCCGCCCAACGGTTAAAAATCGACCCAAGGCCCATTGCCACGCTGCTGGTTTATCTCATTGCGCCTTTAACCATTTTTCGCGCGCTGATGAATGGGGGACCAACGCCTGAGTACCTGGTCTTAACGCTTTCGCTGTTTGTGCTGGTTAGCCTTCTGGCGCTGCTGGTTCAGCGCGTAACGCAACACCGCTTTGGCCCGCAGGAAGGCGCGCTGCTGGCGTTTTCATCCGGGACAGGCAACACCGGTTATTTCGGTTTACCGGTAGCGCTGATTCTCTTGCCTCCGGAAGGCGTAACGCTCTACCTGTTCTGCATGCTGGGCATCAATTTGTATGAATTTACCGTGGGTTTTTACTTAAGCGCCCGTGGTCACTTCTCGATTCGCCAAAGTCTGATCAAGATTTCACGCCTTCCGCTGATCTACACGTTTTTGCTGGCGCTACTGCTGAGCTCGCTCGATGTTACGCTGCCTACGGCCCTGGCTAGCTCGCTGGATGTTTTTCCCGCGACCTATACGCTGCTGGGAATGATGATTATTGGCATGACACTTAGCCGGGTAACGCTGGCGGCCTGGGATACGCGCTTTATCGCCGCCTGCGTAGGGCTTCGGTATATCGTTTGGCCAGTGGCTACCTTTGCCGCGGTCATGCTATTACAGATGCTCATGCCGGTGCCTGCAGAACTGGCCATGGCGATACTGCTATTAGGCGTGGTGCCCATGGCTTCTAACGTGGTGGTGGTCGCCATGGAGCTGGGTATCCAGCCGCAAAAAGGGGCACTGGCGGTGCTGGTAACCACGCTGATGGCGCCGCTACTGATTCCCTTCTATCTGGGGCTCATGCTGCGCGCCACCGGGCTTGGTTAGGGTTGTGTCGTAAACCCCGCTACGTTCAACGCGCGAAGCTGCTCAGCCATGGCCTGCATTTGGGTATGGGAGAAAAAGGCCTCAAGCGCTTGGGCTCTGCCTGGACCGATGCCCGGCAGGGCTTCCCAGTCGCCTGGCGGATACGTGCTCGCCACTTGCCAATCAGGCAGGCTGGCAGCGCCAGCAGGCGGCAACCCCAGCCCTTTTAACCAGGCATCATAGGGAGCAGCCTTGGCCGCCTGAAACTGCCGATAAAGTGAGTCGCTACGCGCCTCGCCAATTCCGTTCGCTTGGCGCAGCTGATCGGGTTCAAGCGATAACCAGGCCAGTAGATCCGGCACCAGCCCGGCCTCAAGTAACGCTTGCCAGGTGCCTTCGCCCACGCCTTGAAAACCCAGCTGTTCGCCAAGGTAGGTAAACCGCGCCAGCAATTGGGACGTGCAGCCTGGGCTATGCTGAAAACAGCTCAGCAAATGGTAGGTAGTCTCAGAGGGGGCCTCCACGACGGTGCGTTCCTGGGTTTGCCATACCACCTCTTCAAGCTGAGGGATGGTAAGCCCGGCCAGGGTTATGGCCACCTGGTCGCCGGGGCGTATATCGAGGTTTTCCCAGCGGTCGAGTGAGCCCAGCGATACGCGACTGATACGCCGACCTTCCAATTCAATCGGATAGAGCCAGATCAGTGGCGTGATACGCCCAGTTCGCCCAATGCGAAACTCCACGCCACGCACTTCTGCCAGCGCTTTCTGCAGTGGGTATTTCCAGGCAATCGCCCATTCTGGCGGGGCCGTGGACCAGCGCCGAATACCCGGGCGCTCCGCCTGTTTAATCACTACGCCGTCGGTTGCAAACGGCAGCGCGCCGTTAAACCACGCCTCCCGCCAGTAAGCCGCATCCGATTCATCACTTAATAAATGCGTGTAGCGGGCGGTATCAAACCCAAGTGCATTCAGTTGCGCCAGCCGCTCAGTCATGTCGGTTGGCCCATCCGGCCAGCCCCATACAAACAGCCCGACCTGCGCCAGCACGTCCTCGGTTGGGCTTGCTTGCGCCATAGCCCCCGCCACGGCCCCACGGGCCCCGGAACCAAGCGTACGCGACTGAACATGTTCATCAAGCTGCCAATAAAGCTCGCCCTGAAAAATGGCTGAAGTAGTGCTAGGCAGCGTATTAGGCACGCTGGGTAATTGTAAGGCGCGGGCCGTCCAATCCTGCCCCTGCTGTCCATCCCCTCGGCTGACCGCTTCAACCAACTCGCCTGCCTGATAGCGCAGCGTTACCGCCACGCCGTCCACCTTGGGCTGTATCCATAAATTTTCACGGCGACTGGTAAAGCGGCGCACGCCTGCTTCATCGGTTTTATCCAACCCTTGCTGGGCAGCCGGATGCTCAAGCGTACGGCGGCTGGACGTTACCCGGGTAAGCGGTTGATGAGCAGTAGCGTCGTTTAGGCAGGCGCGCCAATCCTGGAGGCGGATAAGGGCCTGGTCGTAGAGCACATCATCAATCAACGAGATGCCCTCTTCATGATAGGCATGGTCCCATTGGGCGACTTGCGCGGCGAGCGCGAGAGTCTCCTGCTCAAGCCGTTCATTGGGCCACGTGGGGCAAGCCGCCATAGCCGTACTACTTGTCATGCCAAGCGCCACCATCAACAGCAACCCTCTCATGATTTTTTCCCAGCGTGCTGCCGGCATAACACTTTCCCCAAGTTGTTGTACTGCCTAGCCTAAAACACGCAGCATAAAAAAACGCCCCCTGGCAGAGCCAAAGGGGCGTTCTCTTACAAACCGCCTAGCGAATATCTTACAAACCAGCGGCCTTACGCAGCGCATCGGCTTTATCGGTCTTCTCCCAAGGGAAGGCGGTAAAGGTCTCAGTGTGCTGTTCGCCTTTATCGTCGCTCCAGGTGTAGCTGTGCTCGAACGGTGCCCGACCAAAGTGGCCGTAGGCAGCCGTCAGCTGATACATCGGGTGCAGCAGGTCGAGCATTTTGGTGATCGCGTAGGGGCGCAGATCAAAGTGCTCGTTCACCAGCTCAACAATCCGGGCATCGTCAATTTTGCCGGTGCCGAAGGTATCGATAGCAACGGAGGTCGGCTCCGCGACACCAATCGCGTAGGAAACCTGAATCTCGCACTTATCGGCAAGACCTGCCGCCACCACGTTCTTGGCCACGTAACGGCCCGCATAGGCCGCACTACGGTCGACTTTTGAAGGGTCTTTGCCCGAGAACGCACCGCCGCCATGGCGTGCCATACCGCCGTAGGTGTCAACGATGATCTTGCGGCCGGTTAAGCCACAGTCACCTACCGGGCCACCAATCACAAACTTACCGGTTGGGTTGATGTGGTACTGGGTATTTTCATTGAGCCATTCAGCCGGAATCACCTGTTCGATGATTTCGCGCTTGACCATTTTACGCAGGTCTTCCTGATCAATCTCAGGGTCGTGCTGGGTGGAAAGCACCACCGCATCAACGCCACAGGGTTGGCCCTGTTCGTTATAGCGGAAGGTCACCTGGCTTTTGGCATCCGGGCGTAGCCACGGCAACAGACCGTTTTTGCGCAGTTCAGCCTGACGCTCAACCAAACGATGCGAGTAGTGGATCGGCGCAGGCATAAACGAATCGGTTTCGTTGGTCGCGTAACCAAACATCAGGCCCTGGTCACCAGCGCCCTGGTCTTCTGGCTTGGTACGGTCAACGCCCTGGGCAATTTCAACACTCTGCTTGCCGATCAGGTTAATCACGCCACATGTCGCGCCATCAAAGCCAACGTGGGAAGAGGTGTAACCGATGTCGGTAATCACGTCGCGTACCAGCGTTTCCAGATCCACCCACGCCGAGGTAGTAATTTCACCAGCGATAATTGCTACACCGGTTTTCACCATGGTTTCACAAGCAACCCGTGCCTGTTTATCCCGGGCGATAATAGCATCCAGCACCGCATCCGAAATCTGGTCGGCAATTTTATCGGGATGACCTTCGGAGACAGACTCCGAGGTAAACAGGGAATATTCGCTCATCGCGCTCTCGACCCTCTGTATGACAGCTGCTCACTACTCGCAGCATCAGCAGGAAATCACGGCAGGAGGTTCCCTGCCCATATAAGGAAGCGGCCTTACCAGGTTGACCACCGCTTCGGGAGGCAGAGTCTACACGCTGTTGAGAGTTCTTCCCAGAATGTGGCCTATAATTTGCCGCTACATTTGCCGCCGCATTTGCCGCAACAGGGGAAGTCAGCGACAATAGCGCCTTCATTATTTCCGTTTTCAGGCGAGGAGCACCCCATGCCGTCCCGTTTTGAGCTGGCCAATGCCATTCGCGCCCTTTCCATGGATGCTGTTCAGAAGGCCAAGTCCGGCCACCCTGGCGCCCCCATGGGCATGGCTGATATCGCCGAGGTGCTGTGGAATGACCACCTCAAGCACAACCCCGAAGACCCAACGTGGGCCGATCGTGACCGGTTCGTGCTGTCCAATGGCCACGGCTCAATGCTGCTCTACTCTCTGCTGCACTTAAGCGGCTATGAGTTAAGTCTGGAACAGCTTCAAAACTTCCGGCAGTTGCACTCGCCCACCGCCGGCCATCCGGAATTTGGCTACGCGCCCGGCATCGAAACCACCACCGGCCCGCTCGGTCAGGGGTTTGCCAACGCGGTCGGCTTTGCGATTGCCGAAAAAACCCTGGCAGCGCAGTTCAACCGCTCGGGCCACACCATTGTCGATCACCACACCTGGTGCTTTTTGGGTGACGGCTGCCTGATGGAAGGTATTTCCCATGAGGCGGCGTCGCTGGCGGGTACTCAGCAGCTGGGCAAGCTGATTGCGCTCTATGACGACAACGGCATTTCGATTGATGGGGAAGTGGAAGGCTGGTTTACCGACGATACCGCCAAACGCTTTGAAGCCTACGGCTGGCACGTGGTGCCCAATGTCGATGGTCACAAGCCGGAAGAGATCCAGGCCGCCATTGCACTTGCCAAACAGAACGATGACAAGCCCAGCCTGATTATCTGTAAAACGATTATCGGTTTCGGTGCACCCAACAAGCAGGGCAAGGAAGAGTCGCACGGCGCGCCGTTGGGCGAAGAAGAAGTTGCCCTGGCACGCAAGCAGTTGGACTGGCCCCACGCGCCGTTCCATATTCCCGAGCCCGTGTACGCTGGCTGGGATGCGCGTGAAGCAGGTAAAACCCGCCAGCAGGAATGGGAAAAGCGCTTTGCCCGCTATGCCGAGGCGTTCCCGGCCGAGGCGCAGGAATTCAAGCGCCGCATGAAAGGCCAACTGCCGGCTGAAATACCGACCGAAGCCCTCATCGAGCAGGCCCAGGAAAAAGGCGCCAGCATCGCCACCCGTAAAGCGTCGCTGGAAGCGCTTAACGTGATTGGTCCGAAAATGCCGGAACTGCTCGGCGGCAGTGCGGACCTTGCGCCGTCCAACCTGACCTTCTGGAAGGGTGCCAAAGCGATTACGCCGGAAGATGCCAGCGGTAACTACCTGCACTATGGCGTACGTGAGTTCGGCATGGGCGCGGTAATGAACGGTATCGCCCTGCACGGTGGTTTTGTCCCGTACGGTGCAACCTTCCTGATCTTCATGGAGTACATGCGCAACGCGGTTCGCATGGCGGCGTTAATGGGTCAGCAGGCGATCTACGTATTTACCCATGACTCCATTGGCCTGGGAGAAGATGGCCCGACCCACCAGCCCATCGAGCAGCTGACCAGCCTGCGCACGACGCCGAACCTGAACACCTGGCGCCCGTGTGACGCCGTGGAAACCGCCGCCGCCTGGGATGCGGCCATCAAGCGTCACTCTGGCCCCACGGCGCTGATCCTGTCGCGTCAGAACCTGCCGCACCAGGCGCGCACCAAAGCCCAACTGGCTTCCATTCAGCGTGGTGGTTACGTGCTAAAAGACAGCGACGGTACGCCCGAGCTGATCCTGATTGCCACCGGTTCGGAAGTGGGGCTGGCCATGGACGCTGCCGCCGAGCTTGAAAAGCAGGGCAAAGCAGTACGCGTGGTCTCCATGCCGTCGACCTACCGCTTCAACGGTCAGGACGCCGAGTACCGGGAAAGCGTACTGCCCAGGGCGGTCACCAAGCGCATTGCCATTGAAGCCTCACATGCCGACTACTGGCACAAGTATGTGGGTCTGGACGGCCGTGTGATCGGCATGACCACGTTCGGCGAATCCGCCCCCGCGGGTGAGCTGTTCAAGCACTTCGGCTTTACGGTTGAGAATATCCTCAAAAATGCCAATGAACTGCTTGGCTAACAATGCCTGCACTTAATGGCTTTTTATGGCTAGTGAGTTACTGGTTGATCGGTGAAGTAACGGTTTACTTTACCGGCCTTCCGGTTTCATCCGGCGTTGTCGGTATGCTGTTATTAACCGCAACGCTAGCCGTTTGGGGACGAGTCCCCTCGACAATCGCCGCCGCAGCGCAGCCATTAATCGGCCTGCTTGCCATGCTGATTATGCCGGGCGTGGTGGGCGTGTTTTTTATTCTTGATGAGCTTGCAGGCCAGTGGCTAGCCATTCTTTGTGCGCTGATTGTGGGTACGCTATTAAGCGTGACCACCACGCTGTGGCTACTTAAGCGCCTGATGGAAAAAATGCATGCCCGCTAATGCCCTGCTAAGCACCTTAAGTACGACGCCGCTGTTTGCCGTTGGGCTAACGTTAGCGGCGTTTTTGTTGGGTAACCTGATTTTCAAACGATTAAAAAAGCCGACCTGGCTACCGGCTATTTTGATCGCTGCACTTCTGCTTGCTGCCACGCTTGCCGCCATTGGCCTGCCGTATGACACCTATCGGCAGGATGCCGCTTGGCTGACCTTTTTGTTAGGGCCCGCGACCGTCGCGTTGGGTATGCCGCTTTATCAGCAGTTGCCGCATATTCGGGCACTATGGCGACCTCTTACTATCTGCCTGCCGATTGCAGCCACGCTTGCGGCTTGCTACGCCCTGCTAATTGCCTGGGTGTTGGGTAGCTCACCCCTTATTCTCGCCTCTATTGCGGCAAAGTCCGTAACGGCGCCTATCGCGATTGGCATTACCGAGCAGATTGGCGGCTCGGTGGCGCTCTTGTTGGGCGCACTGCTGATTACCGGCGTTGCTACCGCCGCGTTCGTCAGCCTTGCTGCACGCTTTTTAAACATTGAAGACGAGCGCATTATCGGCTTTGCGCTGGGGCTAAACGGCCATGCGATCGGAACGGTAAGAGCGTTTGAAATCAGCCCGGCCGCAGGCGCCTTTGCCTCTCTTGGGATGAGTCTTACCGGCATTTTCACTGCCCTGATGCTGCCTTTCGCTTGGCATCTGATAGGCGCAGGCGGTTGAAATACGCTATTATTGCGAATGTTTTTTATTTATTGACGGTCACTGATTCACCTTCCAAGAGCCGCTTTCTTACATGGCTACATCTGCCTCTACACACGCTGCTCCTACCTATCGCATCGCCATTAATGGTTATGGGCGTATTGGCCAGTGCGTATTGCGGGCACTGATTGAACGTGGCGACTCGCGTCTTGAGGTCGTCGCTATCAATGAGCTTTCTGACCTGGCGACGATTACCTACCTGACCCGTTACGACACGACTCATGGTCGCTTTCCAGGAAACGTCGAGAATGACGGTGAAGCGTTAGTGGTCAACGGACAGCGCATTCAGGTGCTATGTGAAAAAGATCCACGCCAACTTCCGTGGAAAGCGCTGAAGGTTGATCTAGTTCTTGAGTGCTCAGGTAGTTTTAAAGATCGCGCGACAGCCGAGCAGCATCTAAGTGCTGGCGCAAAGCGCCTGCTGTTTTCACAGCCAGCGGAAAACGATGTCGATGCAACGATCGTGTGGGGAATTAATCAGCACGAGCTGACACTCTCTCAGCGCATCCTATCGGCGGCCTCTTGTACCACCAACTGTTTGGTTCCTTTGCTTACCGTGCTCGACGAAACGCTGGGACTGGAGCACGGGGTAACCACGACCATTCACTCTGCGATGAACGATCAGCCAGTGATCGATGCTTACCATCAAACTGATCTGCGCCTGACGCGCTCGGCCATGCAGTCCATTGTGCCGGTGGACACAGGGCTTGCGCGCGGCATCAGCCGTTTGATGCCACATCTGGAAGGCCGATTTGAGTGTTTACACGTCCGCGTTCCCACCATTAATGTGTCGGCGATGGATGCCGCACTGACCGTGCGTCACGACACCAGCGCCCAGGAAATCAATAACCTGCTGCATCACGCTAGCCAGCAGCGTCTTACGGGCGTGCTGGGCTACACCGAAGCGCCCATGGCCTCCATTGATTTTAATCATGACCCACATTCCGGCATTTTCGATGCGACCCAAACCCGCGTCGCTGGAAAACGCCTTATCAAGCTTTTATGTTGGTTTGATAACGAGTGGGGCTTTGCAAACCGCATGCTCGATATTGCCCAACGGTTAGCCGTGCTTTCCCGAGATCGCGCCGCTTAGTCGTATCGGCTAACTATCACTACCCGATTCACCGCCGGAAGACGAGGAAACCGCTCACATGAACGTGCAAAAAATGATGGATCTGCCTTTGGAAGGGCAACGCGTGCTGATTCGCGAAGACCTGAACGTGCCGATTAAGCACGGCAATGTCTCAAGCGACGCACGTCTGAAAGCGGCGCTGCCTACCATTCAGGCGGCGATGAAAGCGGGCGCTAAAGTCATGCTGATGAGTCACCTTGGTCGCCCAACCGAAGGTGACCCCTCTGATGAGTTCTCACTCGCCCCGGTGGCCAAACATTTAAGCGACCTGCTAGGCCAAACGGTCGAGCTGATCAGCGACTACCTTGAGACACCACCGACACTTGAAAATGGTCAGGTCGCGTTGCTTGAAAACGTTCGCTTTAACGTAGGCGAAAAGAAAGACGCAGAACAGCTCGCCAAACAGTACGCGGCGCTATGTGATGTATTTGTAATGGATGCCTTTGGCACCGCCCATCGCGCTCAGGCCTCTACCCACGGCGTTGCTCGCTTTGCACCAAGCGCGTGTGCGGGCCCACTGTTGGCGCAAGAGCTCGATGCGCTTGAAAAAGCCTTGGCCAATCCGGCGCGCCCCATGGCTGCGATTGTGGGCGGCTCCAAAGTCTCTACCAAACTTGATGTGCTTAATTCGCTATCGGATAAGTGCGATCAACTGATCGTGGGTGGCGGCATTGCCAACACCTTTATTGCCGCAGCAGGCTATAATGTGGGCAAATCGCTCTATGAAGCCGACCTGGTTTCCCAAGCGAAGGCACTGATGGAAAAGGTCTCCATTCCATTACCAACCGACGTTGTCGTGGCGACCGAGTTTTCTGAATCAGCCGATGCGGTGGTTAAGCCTGTCGACCAGGTTAACGACGATGAAATGATTCTGGATATTGGCCCTGAAACAGCGGCGCATTTGGCCAGCATGCTCAAAGACGCGGGCACCATTTTATGGAATGGCCCAGTGGGTGTATTTGAGATTGACCAGTTTGGTAAAGGCACGGAAGTTATCTCCCAGGCCATTGCCGATAGCAATGCATTTTCTATTGCAGGCGGGGGTGATACGTTAGCAGCCATCGATAAATATGCGATTGCGGATCGCGTCTCGTATATCTCAACCGGGGGCGGTGCTTTCCTTGAATATGTTGAGGGCAAGCAGCTGCCTGCCGTTGCCGCGCTCGAAGCAGCCGCCAAACGCGGTTAACATTAAACGAATTGAACCTGCATATTTTCGCACTCGTTCACACTGATAACTAAAGAAGGTGACCCCATGGCTTTGATCAGCATGCGTCAGATGCTCGACCACGCTGCCGAATATGGCTACGGTATTCCGGCGTTCAACGTTAATAACCTTGAGCAGATGCGCGCCATCATGGAAGCAGCTGATGCGACCGATTCGCCAGTTATCGTTCAAGCCTCTGCAGGCGCGCGTAAATACGCAGGCGCACCTTTCCTGCGCCACCTGATTCTGGCCGCCGTTGAAGAGTTCCCACATATCCCGGTAGTTATGCACCAGGACCATGGCACCAGCCCCGCGGTGTGCCAGCGCTCTATTCAGCTGGGTTTCTCATCGGTCATGATGGATGGCTCGCTGGGTGAAGATGGAAAAACACCGACCGACTACGCCTACAACGTTGATGTGACGCGTCGCACCGTTGAAATGGCCCACGCCTGTGGCGTTTCCGTTGAGGGTGAGCTGGGCTGCCTGGGTAGCCTGGAAACCGGCATGGCCGGTGAAGAAGACGGCATTGGTGCGGAAGGCAAGCTGGATATGGAACAGCTTCTGACCGACCCGGAAGAAGCCGCCGAGTTTGTTAAAGCCACCCACGTAGATGCCTTGGCCATCGCCATCGGCACGAGCCATGGGGCGTATAAATTCACCAAGCCGCCGACAGGCGATACGCTATCTATTCAGCGTATCAAAGAGATCCACGCGCGCATCCCGGATACTCACTTGGTCATGCATGGCTCATCTTCTGTACCGCAAGAGTGGCTTGAGGTGATCAATCAGTACGGCGGCGAGATTCCAGAAACCTACGGTGTGCCGGTTTCCGAGATCGTTGAAGGCATCAAGCACGGCGTACGTAAGGTCAATATCGATACCGACCTGCGCTTGGCCTCTACTGGCGCCGTACGTCGCTTTATGGCTCAGAATCCGTCTGAGTTTGATCCGCGCAAATTCCTCAAGGAAACCGTTACCGCCATGCGCGATCTGTGTATCGCTCGCTACGAAGCCTTTGGCACCGCGGGCAACGCCAGCAAGATCAAGCCGATCAACCTTGAAGAGATGTTCAACCGCTACGAGCGTGGCGAGCTGGATCCGAAAGTTAAATAAATTCAAGTATGACGTAGGTTAAAAGACGGCCATTTGGCTAATGCCAGTCAGTTAAGCCTGACTGGCTTTTTCCTGACCGTATATTTTTGTGGTCGTGCCCGAACAGCACGTGGGTACGACCTTTCTCGTCTATCGGGTAGCAAGAACGAAGGCGCCATCTCCAGCATCGATCTCACCACTTCGGGAATACGGCCAGGCGATACTGCCGGCAACATCGATAACTCTTTGATAATAAAATAGGCAGCCTGGTGAAAACTCAATTGATTTGGGTGAATGCTGTCCAAACTGTAGGCCATTCGGGCCATCTGAAAGCGTATCAAGTTGTAGGCGAGCAACGTTCCCCATAATTCCTGGCGAACCATGTCCGGCGTACGACTACGCAGCGTGAGCCGGTTGCCCTGGAGCGATTGCTTCATTTCCCGGTAGCCCAGCTCGATTTCCCAGCGATAGCCATAAATATCCACGATATCAGCAGCCGGAAAGCGCAGCGGATCGGTCATCGACGTCAGCACCCGAACCTCTTTACCCTTGATCTTGCGAGTCATCAGGCGCGCTTCTAATGTCGCGGGCAAGCCTGGCCATTTCGCTCGTGCCTGGGGCGATGTCGTCAGGCGAACAAGTCGATCCTGACGGCCCAGCGAATAGATTTCTTCATACTGTGTTCCCCTGCGTAACGGGATCAGCCAGTGGCGCTGTTCGCCTGCTTGCTGCCACGCATGCAGCAGGCCCAACGAATAAAACCCGCGGTCAAATAACGTCAATGAATGGTCTGGCGTACTGGCAATCAGGTCTGTCGTCAATGCCACTTCGCCAGTCGATACGCTGTCGAACGCAGCGCCCGTCACCAGATGGCTTGTCAACTCCATTTGGCACACCATTCGGACCTGAGGATAGCTCGCTTCACGGTGCGCATTGCGCGTGCGGGCGAAGGCGGCCTGGTTATCGGGCGAATCGGGTGTCCGCCATACGACGCCATCCACCGCCAGAAGGGAGAGTCCACACCAATGAGGCTGGGGCATTTGCTCCTGCCAGAGGGCCTGCGTTTGTTCGAAAACACGTTTAACGGCCTCCACTCCGAGGCGTTGACGTGCCTGGACAACGGCGCTGGGCGCCACGAAAGGACGTTGGCCGGGCAAGACAATATCGAGCTGATTAACGACTTGCCCCATCGGGATGTGCCGGAAAAGTGCCATGCCGACAATCGACCAGACCACCATATCAAGCGGTAATCGACGTTTACGCAAGGTGGCGACACCGGCGTGTTCCAGGCATTCGTCAATCAACTCGGGGGAGAGAACATCCGCGAGGCTGGAGAAGTGTTCAGGAGAAACGCGAGCGATGGCATCAATGGCCTGACTAAAATGCATAAAAATCCGGTATCAGAAAGTCACTGATACCGGAATATCGCATTGTCAGCTAATGGATGAAACCCTTAACTGACTGGCATTAGGCCATTTGGCCGTCTTTTTTGTGGTTAACACGCAGCGGATACAAATAAATATTGCTTTGCAGCATAGAGAGGCCAACACTGAACAGACGTTCATCCTCGGAGCTAATTTATGAAGCACGCGACACCGACTGCCTTAATTCCCATGTCCCCTTTCGCCATGATGGATGCTTGGAAAGTCGGCATGATGGCCTTCGAGCTTTGGACATCGTCCCTTTCGACGATCAACCAACGCAATCAGCTATGGCAAACGCAGCCGTTTTTCAGCCCAAAAATGATGAAAGAGAACCAACGTATGGTGACGGAGAAACTTGAAGCCAGTATGGAGGCGGGTTTCGCCATGCAAAAAACGTTACTGAATATGCTCAGCGGACAACATACGCCCTGGTGGGTCACCAGCCGTCAGGCTATGCAGCCTTACCATCAGCGTAGCAGTGCCAATTCGCGCCGTTTATCGCGCTAGTCGTAACGGATCCGGGCGCCGATACCACCTGGCATATAACGGTGCCTCGCCGGTTTTCGCTATTTCTTCGTTAACGCATCGTGCATGACTGGTTTATTGCGGCATTAGCTACAAAA
The DNA here is from genome assembly GCF_014898005.1 of Halomonas citrativorans. Taxonomy (NCBI): domain Bacteria; kingdom Pseudomonadati; phylum Pseudomonadota; class Gammaproteobacteria; order Oceanospirillales; family Halomonadaceae; genus Halomonas; species Halomonas citrativorans. Next base: position 3,916 of record NZ_JABUYX010000030.1, on the reverse strand, counting down.
AATTACGAAACAGTGTTCACAAAAGCCTAAAAATCTCGTTCAATAGGCATTGGGTAGTGTTCAACCAACACTGGTAGCGTTTAAGTCGCTGCAAGGAACCACAATGCCGCTCCCACTTTTGCTGTTTGACTGTGATGGCACCCTCGTCGATAGTGAACCCCTTTTAGCTGAAGAAATGTCGATAGGGCTAAACGCTGTAGGATTGCCCTTCGTACCAGCTGACTATCTTGGTGAGTTTCGGGGCGCTCGGTTCCGACGCATTGTGGCCGAGTTACAGCAACGCTACGGCGAAGTGGACCCTGACCAACTCGCCCTCATGGAAGGTGCCATGCGGGCCAATCTGGCTAATCGCCTTGCTGAAGAGCTGACACTGATCCCTGGTGCCAGAGAGGCGCTGGATAACTTGTCAGCCTATCCAAGTGCCGTTGTTTCCAACGGTCCTGAAACCAAAATTCGCACGGCACTTCAGGCCACCGGCCTAAACGATTACTTTGGTCATCGTCTGTTTAGCGGCTACACCGCTAATTGCTGGAAGCCTGAACCCTGTTTGCATCTGCACGCAGCCAGTATCATGGGCTATAGTGCGCATGACTGTATTGCCATTGATGACGCCCTGGTGGGTGTTCGTGCGGCACTTGAGGCCGGGATGACGGTCATTCATTTAAATCGCTTTCCCGATGCCGAAGAGACGCCAGAAAACGCTATCATGATTAGTAATATGTACCAGCTACCCACCGTTATTGAGCGCCTTTACCAAAAAGCCTGGAGCCTCCCCATGCCACAACGCTCAGTAGGAGGGTGACAATGGCCTCTTTACGTGACCAGCTTGGTGGGCTTGTATATTCAACGGAGCATGGTAAAACGTGCCCGGAGTGCCGTGAGGCACTGGATGCCTGCAGCTGTGAGGAAAACAGTGAGCAAGCACGCCTTGCTGCGCTGGATGGTATCGTACGCATTCGCCGTGAAACCAGTGGGCGTAAAGGTAAAGGTGTTACGACTATTAGTGGTATCCCACTGCCCAGCACGGAACTAAAAGCGCTGACGAAAACACTTAAAAAGCGGTGCGGCACGGGAGGAGCAGTCAAAGATGGCATCATTGAGATTCAAGGCGACCATCGAGATACGTTACGAGAAGCACTAACCGCGCAGGGTTATCAAGTTAAGCTAGCTGGCGGTTAATCCGTTTCTCTCATCAGGCCTGCCATAAGGTAGGCCGTTAAAAGGCAAGGCACTGCAATGGTTTGGCTGGAATACCTGCTACCGCTCATCTTTTTATTTCCCATGGCCGCGATGGGCGGCATCGTATTAGCCCTGCGCAGCCTGCATGATGCGCGCGTTGAGTCGCCTTTTGATGCGCCACTGCGTGAACCAGGGCAAGCACTACGCCATCGCCTTGACCAAGCCTTCTCAAGTCTTTTCTTAAATGGTGCTTTAGGTCCGATTATTAGCCTGGCCCCGCTGGTATACGGCATGGGAAGAATGTTGTTTGTCAGTCAACAAGATTGGGTGGAGTGGGCACTCTATGGCCTGTTAAGTACCCTGCTTGTGTTAACGTTTTCCTTATTATTGATACGTGATTACCAGCGCATCCGGCGACTAAAACTTGGCCTTGCTTGCGAACTGGCGGTTGGCCAAGAGCTTGAGCGGCTTATTCGTCCTGAGGCGCATCCTTACTACGTATTCCATGATGTACCAACCGACAGTTTCACTATCGATCACGTGGTGGTTACGCCGTATGGCGTGTTCGTGCTGGAAACGCGGGCGCGTGCATTAGCCATTGGCTCAGACGGCCGAGAGCTTAATACCGTGGCGGTTGAACGCGAGCGTTTACGCTTTCCTCATTGGCATGAGCGCCGCCCACTTCATAAGACACGTCAAGCCGTTAGCTGGCTTACCCAGTGGCTTGAACGACGCTGTGGTGTGCCGGTACCGGTACGGGGCGTGCTCGTATTGCCCGGCTGGGAAATTGACATCACCGAGGCAACTGGCGATGTGCTGGTGGTCAGTGGAGAGCAGCTTGCCAAGCAGCTCACTGACCTCAAACCTGGCACGCTAAGCGACCCAATCCATGACAAGATCATTTATTTGCTAATGGAAAGGGCGAGGCTGGTAGAGTTACGTCATCTCCGCCAGCCATCGGTCTGATGCGTTATTGCTTAATCGCCGCGTAAACGCCCCCCCATCTCCTGAGCAAGATCAACTGCATAGTGGTCGGTCATCCCGCCGATAAAGTCCAGCATGCGTCGATAGCTATCGTAAAGCGGCCAGGAGGGCAACGGCGTATTCTCTCCTATTAGCGCCAGTACACGCTGATGCTTGAAGGATGACTGTCCGGTATGGTGCAACTCATGAGCGGCGCCAATAAAAGCCTCCAGTAGAATGCCTAGAGTGGTGTAGGCACCAATCTCTAGTTTGGCCTTACGCTCATTTTGGAAAATACGCTCGCGGGCCAGCTGCTTCGCTGCTTGTACGCCCCAGCCTAAATCCGGGTGGCACAGCTCAAGCAGATCCTCTTTTAGCGTGCCGTTTAACAGCGCCTGTTCATGCTGAACAAAAACCGCACCGACATCGTTAACCGCTCGCTCCATGGCAGCACCGCGCAATAGGGCGATTCGTCGGCGCTGCGATACCTGACGATCCTCCATATCCGCATACTCAGGCGGGAACTCTCCAGCCACTTGCCGAAGGATTTCCACGACTTCTTCATAACGCAGAATGCCCATTTCCAGGCCATCTTCCAGGTCCAGCAGGGCATAGCAGATATCATCGGCCGCTTCGACTAGCCAAGCCAACGGATGGCGGCACCAGCGCTGCTCCCCCTGAGGCAGCAGACCCACTGCGTCGGCGACCTCTTTTAAGAGCGCCTGTTCAGACTGATAACAGCCAAACTTACCTGCTCGCCCGCTATAGCGTACGGTCCAGGGGTATTTCAGCAAGGTCCCAAGCGTTGCGGCCGATAAACGCATACCGCCGTTAAACTGGTTATATTCAATCTGAGTAATAACACGAAAGCCCTGAGCATTGCCTTCATACGTGAGCAGGTCTTCCCGCTCGGCTTCTGACAAGCCATCCAGTAGGCCGCTACCTTGTGCGCGGCGAAACCAGTCGCGGATCGCGTACTCTCCGGCATGGCCAAAAGGCGGATTACCAATATCATGGCCCAGACAAGCGGTTTGCACGATAACGCCCATATCAGCAGGCGTAATCCATTCTGGCAGACGATCATGTAAAAGTTCACCGACAATCATGCCTAAAGAGCGGCCCACACAGCCCACTTCCAGCGAGTGAGTCAAACGTGTGTGGATATGATCATTTTCAGTTAACGGGTGTACCTGGGTTTTACGCCCCAAGCGGCGAAAGGAACCTGAAAAAACAATTCGGTCATGGTCTTTATGAAAGGGGCTACGGCCAATTTCGCGCGTGTTATCCGGGCGTTGATCGTGCAGACGTCGTGGGGAAAGTAACTGGTCCCAGCGCATTTGTGTCATGGCAATCCTCCTTAATGAGTGCATTTTGACACAAACGGTGGTCCGGCGTGAGTGATGAGTGTCAGTGCCGGGGGTGTATTGCAGGAGCTGACTCCAATCAGCGATGCGCCGCCCCGCTGGGATGGGAGTAAGTTGGTACGGTGGCCTCTTCCCCCCGGGCACCTAGCGGCGCCTTCGCCGGCTGAAGCCAGCTCCCACATTAGAATGACGGCGCCCCATAGCGTTGTAGATTATGGGCTGGCCTGCCCCTGGTTGTGGGAGCTGGCTTCAGCCGGCGATGCAGCACAAAGTGCTGCTGGGGTAGCGGCTGATCCATCACGCTGAAGAGTGCCTTGCTGTCTTTTCCTGCATGCAAAAAAAATCCCCCGCGGCCTGAGCCCCGGGGGATTTTTCACAATAAGTGCCTGACGATGACCTACTCTCGCATG
>NZ_JABUYX010000002.1:0-423514 GCF_014898005.1 Halomonas citrativorans | reverse complement strand
CAGTTCCGAAAACTCACCAAGACCAAGGGTGGGTTTGCCAACGAAAATAGCCTGTTGAAACTGCTGTATGCGGGTATTCTCAAGGCCTCTGAACGCTGGACTCACCCTGTGCAAAATTGGAACCTGACGCTGTCGCAAATGGCGATACATTTCCCAAAACGCCTGGACGGTCATATCGACCTATAATGACCAAACTGACACAAAGTTTTGAACACCCTCAATAGATGGGCTACTTCTCGCTGCGTATGACTACCCGACCGGTAGAGTTCAAAAGCGCACCGCGTACGCTCAGGCAGCTCATCCAACGCATCCACCACCAGGGCCAAAGCCTGGCGATCAATCGCGATCACCTCTGGAGAATGTGATGCACAAGAGGCGTTATCCCCCTCCTCTTCTTTTGCAAACAGCGCTGACTCAAATACTGAGCGGCGGCAACGATCAATGGCGAGATTGCGTACCACACGTGACACATAGGATATGGGTTGCTTAATTTCAAAAAGCGTTGTTGCTTCTGAAATTTTCAGATAAGCGTCCTGCACGACATCATCGGCTTGATCAGTATTACCCAATACCTTGGCAGCGACACAGCAGAGCCGGGGCCGCTGATTAACGAAGATATCTTCTAACTCAGCGCTCCAGGTCTGGGTATCCACTGATTGGCCTCCTGCCTCAATTAACACTACGGAATAAATAGCAATAATTATTATTTGCGTTAAGGGGCAGTAAGTCAACCAATGAGAGCTAAGCCAATTTTCATAACGATATACTTGCTGATTTATCTAAGGGCGGCATGCCAAAGGTATGTGCTTCAGGCGTTAATTGTATCTCCGCTCTAACACTTCAACTTAGCCTAATCACTTCGATGCGGTGTTTACCCTCTTTCGAATAAATCTTTTCACTTCACTGTTAAAAATGAGAACCATTAGCACTAGAATGGGGCCATTACTCTTCATCCTTTTGTCAGGAGTCGTTCATGTTCGAGGTCAAAGGCGCCACCTTTGAAATCAATGGCAAGCCTATTCTCAATCCCATTGAGCACACCTTTCACGAGGGCAAGGTTTACGGTCTGATTGGCCATAACGGCTCGGGAAAATCGACGCTGATCAAGCTCATGGCTCAACAACAGCCTAACACTCAGGGCGACATCCTCTTTGACCAGCGCCCGCTGAGCGAGTGGGGCAACCGCGAATTTGCACGCCAAGTCGCCTACCTTCCCCAGCATTTACCCAGCGCCGAAAGCTTGACCGGGCGTGAGCTGGTAGGGTTTGGTCGCTACCCGTGGCATGGGCTTTTGGGCCGTCATACGCAAAAGGATAAAGACGCCGTGGAGCGCGCCATCGCCCTCACCCACACCGAGGCGTTCGCAGACCGCTTAGTGGATACGCTCTCGGGGGGGGAACGCCAACGGGTATGGCTGGCGATGCTACTTGCTCAGGGCAGCCGGTTCCTGCTGCTTGATGAACCCCTTGCTGCGCTGGATATCGCTCATCAAATAGAAGTGCTGGCACTGATCCGCAAGCTATGCGATGAACTGAATTTGGGCGTCATTATCGTACTGCACGATATCAATATGGCTTCACGCTACTGCGATGAATTAATGGCGCTGCACAGTGGTCGCCTGCTAGCCCACGGCACCCCAAATGACATGATGCTTGATAGCACTCTGGAAGCTATTTACGGGCTGCCCATGCAGGTAATGAAACATCCCAATGGAGAGCACAACATCGCCGTTGCCCAATGATGCGCCGCCTGCGTTACGGCCAGTTAGCGCTGGCCTGCGTCAGCGCGCTTACCTCCCTTCAAGTGGCGGCCTCAACCAATATCGTGACGCTGGATTGGACCATTGCCGAAACGCTGATTGCGCTTGGCAACCCGCCTATTGGGCTTGCGGAAATTCCTCAGTACAAGCGTTGGGTGGGTGCCGACCAGCTACCCACCAACGTTCTGGATATCGGCCTTCGCGGCCAGCCCAATCGTGAGCTGATGGCGCAACAAGCGCCCGACCATGTGCTGCTTTCACCGCTGTTTATGCGCTTGAGCGATCAGCTAAATTCCATTGCTCCGGTAACCGGGCTGGCCACCTACCAACGCGGCGACTCTCTCTGGCAGCGCCTGACACGCACCACCCACACATTAGCCGCATTAAACGGCGATGATTCAGCAGCAGTCTCCCTGATCGACGCTGTCGAAACCTACCTGGAGCATCGAAAAAGCCAGTTACAGGGGCAGCCTCCGCTACTCGTCGTACAGTTTATCGATGCCCGACATCTACGCGTATTTGGTAAAAACAGCCTGTTTGAGGCAGTGCTGGAGCGCTTGGGGCTGGCCAGCGCTTGGCAGCAACCCACCAACCAGTGGGGCTTTTCGACCGTGGCGTTAGAGGAACTGCTGAGCTATCCCGATGCCACCCTGGTGGTGGTCGAGCCGCTTCTTACCGGCATGGATAATGATTTTTCTGGCAATGCACTGTGGCAGCATTTACCTGCGGTTCAAGAACAGCGCGTTATTCAGCTACCTGCCGTGTGGAGTTTTGGTGGTTTTCCATCTGCTAAGCGCTTCGCTGATTTGCTCAGCGAAGCGCTGTTAGCCGATTAATCCTGGCTTAGAAGTCCAGTGCGGCGGAAAGCTTGACCGTACGCGGCTCGCCCTGGGTCAGGTAACCACCGGTTGCCGAGGCCCAGTAGTTTTCATCGGTGAGGTTTTCGATGTTGGCGCGCAGGGTTAGCGTGTTCGTATTGAGCGGCATGGCGTAGCGAACGCCAAGATCCCAGCGAGTCCAGGCATCGACTTCCAACTGATTGGCCGCGTCCAGGTACTGGCTGCCGTTCCGTACCGCTCGGCCACTGAGCGTCCAGCCCGGCGCTTGTGGAATGTCCCACTCGCTGCCAAGAACCACGCGATAGTTAGGCACGCCCACCGCGTCGTTGCCCTGGTTTGTACCATCAGTAGTGTGGGTTAATTCAGGATTAATCCACATCGCGCTGCTCAACAGGCGCCAACCCTCCATCGGCTCGCCGTAAACACTTAGCTCCACGCCACGGTTACGCTGCTCGCCATAGTAGGCGTAAACACCGGTTTCAGCGTCAATAAAGGCATTGGGCTGCTCGATTTGAAACAGACTTAAACTGCCGCCCAGGTTGCCCAAATCGAGTTTGGCGCCGACTTCGTTCTGCTCTGCTTCAATCAAACCAATATTCTGCCCGGCATTCACCGCCGTGGTGGGAGCCGTATCACCCGGCTGTAGCGCTTCAATATGATTAGCATAGAGCGATAGGGAGTCCGTCGGTTTCACGACGATGCCATATACCGGCGAAAGGCGGGTATCGCTGAACCGGTTGTCGAACTCACCTTCATAGCTATAGTTGGTGACCTCGATATCCTGATAGCGCGCTCCCAGGGTCAACAGCAGGCGATCATCCAGAAAGCCCAAGGTATCGGAAAGCGATATGCCGCTGTTGCGCGTGCGGCTACGCAAGTTCGGGTCATCCAAATCACCCCCTATCGACCCAGGCTCCCGGAAAGCCACGTCGGCTGGTTGGTAGATATTCGTCAAGGATGAGGAGGCTATTGCATAGGCCGACCGAGTGGTGCGATAGATGCTTGAATAGCCCAGATCCAGCTGGTGGCTGACGACTCCCGTATCGAAGGCCCCGCGTAAACCGGCCTGCCCGCCGACACCCTCAGCGCGATACGGCACGCTCATCTGGCCGACAGTGGCGGCACCATCCGCGCCATTGACGGTGGGCGATCCATAGGTTCCGTTTTCCCGGGTATTGCTGCCACCCAATGCTGCATAGGCCGTCCAGCTGTCGGTCATGTCGTACTCACCGCGCAGCATGGCAAAGTTGGTCTTAAGCTGTGTATTGGCCCATTGGGGTGCATAGTTGGTACTTGCCGAAGGGGCATTGGGAACACTGTCCATACCAGCGCCTACGTGAACCACCGAACGACCGCTTTGGATGGTATGGGCCTGGTGGCCAATATCCAGCGAAGCACGACCACGCTCACCGCGATAATCCAGCCCCACAACGGCCGACGTTGCACGCTGCTCTTCATTATCAATTGCGCTGTCCCCCCGGCCTCGCTCGATACTGGTACGCACGCCGAACTGATTCTCGGTACCAAAACGCCGCCCAAGCTCTACGCCACTTTCCACATAGCCGCTGTCGGTCACCGCGGTAGTCAGCTGGGTGAGGGGTTCATCTGCGGCGCGTTTGGGCTCAATATTGATCGCCCCGCCCACCCCAGAGCCGCTCGGCGACACGCCATTGGCAAAAGCATTGGCGCCTTTAAACAGCTCCACGCGCTCGGCAAGGTTGGTGGCAACCACTTGGCGCGGCAATACGCCGTAGAGGCCGCCATAAGAGATATCATCACCATCAAGCTCAAAACCACGAATCTGAAACTTTTCAGCGAAGTTGCCATAACCAAAACCGCTTTGTACCGAGGCATCGTTGATCAGCACATCCGCCAGCGTTTTTGCCTGCTGATTGTCGATTAAATCTGCGGTAAAGCCGATCACATTGAAGGGTATATCGGCGGCCGCGCGCTGCCCCCAGGTGCCAATACGCGCGCCAGCTGCCACCTGACCACCGGCAAACGCCGAAGTCGGCGTATCGCCACGCGCCGTTGCTTCGCCAATAACGGTTACGGTTTCAAGCGCGGCGTCGTTATTGGGCGCTTGCGCCCATACAGCGCCAGGCAATGGTAAAGCGCCCAGCAGTACAAAGGTGAAAGAGCGCCAGGAGGGGGAAGGCAGCGACATGAGTGTTCCTTATTTTTAAGAGCAATAGGGGGTAACAGCAGGGCAGCGATGCAAAGGCTACAACAAAACAAACTCATTTTCATTTGATATATAGACGCATTCAGCGTTGATCTGATATTTTATTGATATGCATTATCGTTTAAACTGCCCACATTCATGCTTCCCAGCGCCCAGTGTTGGAGTCCGGTTATGTCTTTTGCGTTACGTCAGACTGCAGCTGCCCTGCCCTCGTTGGCCGACTGTTATAAGGGCCCTTTAGCTCCCTTCACTCCCCCGCTGATTGGCACAGAAATACCCGCAGGCGCGATTAAGGCAGCTCGCTGGCGCAACCCCGCATTGTTAGAACAAGACATTTCGCTTTATGCCTCACGCTACCCAGGCGGCGATAAGCGTGCGATCACGTCGCTGTGGTCGAAATGGCATTTTGTTGCGCTAACCGTGCCTACTCTTGCGGCACAACTTATCCTCAACCGCGATTTACCGGTCGGGCTCGATAATGTCCATGTGATCGTTAATGAACAGGGATGTACAAAGCAGCTTTGGCTCCCTGATGAAGGCGTGCCGTTGGATACGCAAGCCCCGGGTAAGCGCTTTGCCAAATTGATTGATCAACACTGGGCACCGCTTATTGAACGTCTGGCCGCCATATCTGGTGCTGCCCCACGGGTGTTTTGGAGCAATGCCGGCGGCTGGCGGCTACCTGAATTTCTACGTGAATGCGCTGGCTGAGCATCCTGAGGTCAATCAAGAGGCGCTCAGTGCCGCACGGGCCCTGCTGGAATCACGCCACCTTAACGGGCAGCGTAATCCCCTGTTTCAGCCGGTGCGCACGTTTACACCCAAAGGCAGTGATGAAGTGAAGCAAGTGCGCAAGCTTTGCTGCCTGCGCTACTTGCTGGATGAGTTCAGCGTCTGCAGTAACTGTCCGCTGGAAGGCTGTGACCGCGTGGCTCGCAAGCGGTCAACGTAAACTAATACGGTTTAATGATTGATCTGGGCGACGGCATCCTGGCTCGCCACATCACGCTGCTCGCCGGTTAGCTCGCGTAGCTGCCCTTGAGACATTTCCAGCAAACGATCTGCGTGAACGAAGTAGCTGTCATCGTGGCTAATCGCAAACACCGTTTTACCCATATCACGCAGATGGGGCAGCAGTTCGCGATAAAATAGCCGCCTGAACTGCGGATCCTGGTCGGCGGCCCACTCATCCAGCAATAGAATGTCCCGTTCCTCGGCGATAGCCAACAGAAGTGCCAGGCGTTTGCGCTGGCCCTGGGAAAGCTGGGTATTGATTACTCTATCGCCCTCCCACTGCAGCTTTTGCTGCATCTGCAGACGCTTTAACCACGTATCGATAAGTATCGGATCGGCTTTTTCACCGCCGGCTTTCATGGCCAGATCAAACTGATGGAAATCGGTAAATACACTGGCAAATCGCGCCCGAAAGGCATGCCACTGCGCAGACGTAAGCACTTGCCCATCGACCTTGATCTGCCCGCTTTGCGGACGGTACAGTCCGGTTAACAGCCGCGCAAAGGTAGATTTACCACTTCCGTTGCCGCCAATCAGAAAGACCTGTTCGCCACGCGCCAGGGTTAAATTGACCGGCCCGACATGAAACCCCTCGCCCTGCTCACCAGAGGGGTAGTGGTAGGTCACATCGACAAGTTCCAGACGCTGCCAGGATGCAAAGGCATCATCGACCTCAAAACCCGGCTGATAGTCGGCAAGCTTCAGGCTTGCCAGCTTATCAAACGCCACCTGGGCGCTAATCAGAGTCGGCCAGGCACCTACCGCCTGAATAAGCGGCGTGCGTAAAAACAGCAGGGTTAATGCAAACGTGGCCGCCACGGCTGGTGTTGCCCAGCCAAGCCCATTAGCCATAAAGAAGACCACACCAATGGCCCCCAACATCATGATGTTGGACCAGTTACCGGCGCTCAGGTGGTACGTATCGGCACGAATAATATGGTAGCGGTAATCCCGGGCATTAGCAGTGTAGCTGTCATCAAAAAAACGCTTTGCCCGGTCGCGGTTTAACGCCAGCTCTTTGCGCCCTTCAATTGCCGATTGGTAGTCTTTATAAAGGCGATCTTCGGTTGCCCGTACAAGATTAAAATGCCGATATACCTTGGATACCAGCACCCAGCCCACCCCCATGGTGAATGCAATCCATACAATGGTAATCACCACCATTTCCGGTGAGAGCCACGCCAAATACGCAACCGAGGCAAGGGTTAACACCACGCCCTGGACGAGCTCGGGCAGGCGCACAAACCCAATGGTGATATTACGCACATCGCTTGAAAGACTCGCCAGCAGCGTGGCATTACCCAGCTGTTCAAGGCGCTCGATATCCGTATCCAGAATGCGTTTGACAAGCCTTGAGCGAAGATCATAAACAAAATGGTGGCCCAGCAAGGTAAGGGCTAATTGGGTAGCCAGAGTCACCACCAGTAGCACCGCCAACAACCCCAAAAACTGAGGTAGCGCTGACATGGGGCTGCCTACCTCTATTAGGCGTTGATTAATAAAGGCAATAACGCCGACCCCCAGGCCCGCGCTCAAAAGGCTTAAACCAATGGCACCTAAAAACGGCCAGCGGTAGTGACGAAAGACAACCTGCAGCAACTCCATTAGCGCTTCCTGACGGGAATATGAGCGGAAGAGTTTGACGTACTACTCCGTCAAGTCAATGCGCAAAGTGATTTTCATTTACAAATGAGGCAGTCCAGACACAGCTATCGGACGGTAGCTTAATAATGCATTAGATGAGCATCTGCGAAATAGCCGTATGGTTCTAGGAAAATGACAGCAAAACAGTACAGCTAAGTGCACCTAACGCAAAGGGCCAGAAGCGGCTGTGGCGATCTTCAGGCAGCTCCTCTTTCAAAACGTTGAGCACGATCCCACCGGCCACAAACGCATAAAGCAGGCTGATAATGGGTTCGCTCACATCCACGCTTAACCCTATCAGCCAACCGACGATAACCGCCGCGGCCAGCACCCAGCGGCCCTTGCTCAAGTAGATATCCCGATGATGACGCACCAGCCCCTGGTCGTTGACCAAAAAGTGCGCGCTCATTGCCAAAAAGAAGAAGATGATGGCGGGAAGTTCATTATTGCGATAAACCAACAGGTAGCCGATCAGCGCGTTATAAAGCGAGAAAGAGCCAATATGTATCCAAAAAACGCCTTTCAGCTTTTGAAAATTAACCGGGTTCTCCTGCTGGCCTTTATGGGAGTACTTGGTGGCGACTTGCTCAAGCCCATAAAACACCGCCAAACCAATTAACGCCACGATATAGGCGTTATGCTCCAGCACCGCCAGCAGGCCATGGGCGTTAATGGTTTCGTGGGCATCGCTTAGAGCAGGAAAGATATGGATAAAGACATAGGCAACAGAAACGCCACCCGCTAACGAAAGCCAGGCGCTGCGGGGCACAGCGCTTAGCTTACGTAGCCTGCTGGCGAAGATATGTACGGCAGCCAAACCGATAATGAAGGCAATCTGCAGGCCCATATATCATCGCTCCCTGCGAGGGTTTGGGCTTGAAACCTAGTCGCTTAAAACTAGTCACTTAAAACCTAGTCATTTAAAACCTAGTCGAATAGGCTCATACGTTTGGTGACGTTATCGTGCTTTCTTCGCCAGTGAAATAACGCACCCGTCACGTGCAGCACGATCAATACCAAAATGGCCCAGCCAAGACGCCCATGCCATATATAGAGTTGGTCAGAAAGCGCTGGGCGCTCGCTAATTAGAGCGGGCAGATGCCAGTGAAAAAACTCAACCGGGTACCCACCGCTGGCAGTCGCGACCCAACCCAGCAGCGGCATAATAACCAGCGCCAAATAAAGCAGATGATGCACGCTAGTGCTGACAATGCGCTCAAACGCATTCAAGGGCGGATCATGATCAGGCACCACAAACGCCAAGCGGGTAATAATGCGCAGGGTCATCAGCAGTAAAATCGTTAAACCCAAGGTTTTATGGCTGGTATAGAGCAGGTTAGTAAGCGTATTGCCCACCAGCGTCACCGTACGTTCATAGCCGACCGTTCCGATGGTTAAACCACTGGCCAAGGCAAGCAGTACGGCGCCCGCCACCAGCCAATGCAGTACCCGGTGTGGATAAATGTAGTGATCCAGCTCGTGCATTGAGCACTCCTAGCAGCAACGTTATATGGCGTTTAGTCTAGCTATATTAAGTCGATTAATCATTCAACGCTTGGCGCTTGATCTTATAGCGCCTCACTAGGGGCAGCTAACTGTTCACGGATCAACTCACCTAAACGCCGGGCCGGCTCTGATGGCCGGTGGGGCGCACGGTGCAGTGCCAACTCAATCATGGGCAAGGCTGGCAAGCCGCTACTTTCATCCAACGGGCGTAGTGAAGGCGTCAACATACTGCGCGTTACCACTACCACGGCAAGCCCGGCAATGACGATAGGCGCCAACCCCGCCATGGACTGACTGGTATAAGCCACCCGCCAATTACGTCCCGCGCCATGCAGAGCCTGCTCGGCGACTTCTCTAAATACGTCGGCGCCGGGCGAATAAAGGGCCAACGGTATCGGGTCGCTGAGTAGCGGCTGCTGGTTAACCCCCACCGCCCAGACCAACGGCTCGCGGCGGATAACATCACCGCCCGGCGAGTTGCGCTGGCGTGTTACCAAGGCTAAATCAAGCTCGGCGGCTTTAACCTGCTCGACCAAGTGCGCGCTTGTTCCGCAGATTACCTTTAACCCGACGGCCGGATAAAGCTGATGAAAGTAAGCAAACACCGATGGCAACAGCGAGGCGTAGTCTTCCGGAATGCCCAGGGTCAAATCTCCGGTCACCTGCTGGGCCTGCATATCGCCCCACGCTTCGTCGTTAAGCGCCAATAGGCGACGCGCGTGGGTAAGCAGCCGCTCACCGTCAGGGGTAAAGCGGATACGCCGTCCTTCACGTTCATGCAGGCTGAGCGCCAACTGAGCCTCCAGCCGCTGAAGCTGCATGCTCACGGTGGACTGGGTGTAATCCAGCCGTTTGGCAGCCGCCGTGACGCTACCAGTATCGGCAATCGCCACTAGCGTACGCAGCAGGGTGAGATCTAACGTTGGCGCACGCATATATCACCATTCTTGATTAAATTAATCACAAAAGATCGATATTGTGATGTGTTATTGACGAGTATGCTGCTTTGCACATGTTCTAGGCAAGGAGACCGCTCATGCAACGTACTCACTCCCCTATTGTGTTTCCTCGTTGGTATAGTGTTGGCGCCGCGTTGGTGGCCGTCATCCTATGGAGCGTGGCGCCACTACTTGCCGAACGTGCCCATACCTCTTCTCCGCTTCAGCTAACAGCGTTAACGCTGCTAGCGGGAGCCTTTGCCACCCTGCCGTTAAGTCGCCGCGTTAATGTAACAAGCTGCAGCTTGAACTGGCAGCTGGGCATCTGGGTCGGTATTCCGCTGTTGATACTCGGCGCGGTCAGCACTTACTTTATCGGCATGCGCCTTGCCCCGGCGGCCGAGGCTGCACTTATTACCTACACTTGGCCGGTATTGTTCGTGCTGTTAAGCCAGTGGAGCCGCTTTGGCCGGATACGCCTGGCAGGTATTATCGGGGCTTTAATTGCCTTTTCAGGCGCGGCTATTCTGCTGATACCGCAGGCGATCAGTAATGGCTTGGGCGGCGCGACGTTAGGGTACGGGCTTGCCCTGCTGGCAGCTTGCTGCTGGGCACTCTATTCATGGTTAAGCCAGGCCGCCCCGGTTTCGATTACCCCTCTTCTACCCCGCATGCTATTGATTGCCTGCGCAATCGCCACTATTGCCAGCATCGGGATGGAAGGTCAGCTTGTTCTGCCCAGCAGTGAAGCGCTGCTTGCTGGCGTGGCACTGGGTTTGGGCCCGTATGGAGTAGCCATGGTGGCTTGGGATAAAGCCCTGCGTTGGGGACATGCAAGTTTAGTGGGCAGCCTTGCTTATGGCGTACCCATTTTAGCGGGTTTCTTGCTGGTGCTCGCTGGCGTAAGCGTACTCGACTGGCGCTTACCCACCGCCGCCCTGCTGGTGGTTATTGGCTGCTTAAACGCTGGCCGATAAAGAAGGCGACAACGGCGGTTCGCTCACCTGCACGCTGGCCAACAATTCAGGCAGCCAGCTCGGTGTAAACGCATTGTCAGTAGCGTTGTGCAAATCAGCCAGGGACCACCAGCGATATTCTAGAGGGTGGCCCTGGCTTTCTTCTGCCGGCTCATCAAGGTCTACCTCAATAACAATGTCGACGGCATCAGGACAGCGGACAAGAATTTAGCGTAAATTCACGGGCCTAAATAGCGAGGCTTAGCCACGCCTTGTAAAGCCTCCAAGGGTATCGTGAGTTCTGGCTGGCCGACGGCGTAGGGAGCAATTTCGTAGACGTTGTATTTGATCACCCAGCTGTCTTCCAGCGGCGCCGCATTATGGTTTTCGCCTAGTGGCCAGCTTTTGGCATATTGATCGTCATAATCCAGCTCGGCCATCCACCGCTTGTGGGCCTGGGCCAATGCTTCTTGAAACGCCTCCTGCTGACCGCTTATCAACATGTCATTCAAGCTAACAACGCTCTGCTGGCGCTCATCAATGACCATAAACACCGTAGACGGCAGACCGTGCGCTTGCCCGGCGTGGTAGACGTAGCTTGTGAGCTCAAGCACTAAAAGATCATCGTGCTGGGCGTAAATACTAGCCTCCAGCTGCGCGTCACTGGCCATAAATTGCGGCAGTACGTCTCGATCCTCGTCAGCACGCACAAAGAAATCCTGGGCGTAGCTATCCCAGTCCTGTGCTGGCGTTTCGGCCCCATCCGTAATGCCCATGGCAAGCGTCAGTAAGCGCGTTTGCAACTCATCCGTCAGCGTCGGGGCATCTGGAAATGTTAACGCTGATATCTGCACCGTTGAGCAGTGCTCGCCCTGGCACTCGGGTGAAACGTACTGCTTTTCCAACGGCTGATATACCAAGGGACTGGTATTACTCATATCGGTCTCAGCCGACTGACAACCGCTTAACAGCAATGCGGTGATGGGGAATACACTTATTTTCCAACCTGACATGCCTTACCTCCCTGTTCTACGACTCTTGCCGCAAGTTAAGATTGAGACTAGCCAAACGTAAACGCCCTTGCCCACATAGTGGACAAGGGCGTTATCATCTCAAGCTATAACGAATTACATACTAGGCTGCATTTGTGTTGGCTCAGCGCTTACTTCCAGCTCAAAAAGCCCGCTGTCCATACCGCTGAAGCCACGTGCGATGATCGTATACATGCCCGGTAGCAGCTGTTGCTGCAGGCGTGCATCGGTGCCGGTGCCACCATCGTCGTCGCTGTAAGCTACGCCTTCGCCTTCAAGCTCCAGGTAAGCATCAAAATCACTGGAGCGCATATCCACCGTTACCAATGAACTTTCATCAAGCTCAAGCTGATAGGTCAGCGATTCACCGTTAAACCAGCCGCTTAACGTTTCATCCGGCGTTAGCGCACCGTCGTTACGCAGCTCAACGCCTTCCGGCAGCTCGCGTGGCTCCATGGTAACGCTAAACAGCCCGCTATCGTTGCCGTACGCAGTGCGTGCGGTTAACTGATAGGTGCCCGGCTCAAGAAAGTCGGCAATGCGTGCATCCAGGTTACCGCCACTGTCATCGTCTTCACGGTAATAGCCGTTAGGGCCTTCAAGCACCAGATAGGCATCGATATCGTCAGAGGCCATATCAATCTGGTACATGCCCGCTTCCTCCACCTCTACCTGATAGGTAAGCTCTTGGCCACTAAACCAGCCGTTTAACGAGTCGCTAGGCGCAATCGTGCCATCGTTACGCAGCTCGCCATCGCCTGGCAGTTCACGCGGTTCAGCCGACAATGTGAAAAGGCCCGCACTTTCACCATAAGGGGCGCTGGCAGTCAGCGTGTAATCGCCGGGGGCCAGAAAGTCAGAGATGCGGGCATCTAGATTCCCGGCGCTATCATCATCTTCACGCCGATAGCCATTAGGACCTTCGAGCACCAGATAGGCGTCAAACTCATCAGAACGCATTTCGACCTGATACATACCCGCTTCTTCGATGGTCAGGGTAAATTCGCTCGACGAGCCATCCAGCCAGCTGTCCAAGGGAGCATCAACGCTCAGAGCATTATCGCCACTTAGCTCAATTACTCGGCTATTGAGCGTATAAGGCCCGTAGCTGCTTCCATCAGCACCGCTGACCACCACCATATAATCGCCACTTTCTTCAATACGATGGCGGGCGGTGGGCGCGTTGCTGAGCAACTGCAATTGATCATCATAAAGCGCGACCACACCGTTCAAGGCGCCACGCAGGCTAAATTCGACCAGATCTCCCTCTTCCAGGCTGATTGCGTAACGGTCATAGCGGCTGCCATCGTTACCGTTAAGCATGTCGCTGGAAGTAATTTCTCCTGCCATGCGTTCGCCCAGCGTCACGCTTTCAAGCTCTGCTAATGCGCTAGGCGTTGCGCTTTGCTCAGCCGTTTCTGATGCCGATACGGGGTCAGATGCAAACGTTTCAGAAGGCAGGCTCTGGGCGACTAAAAAGCCGACAACAGCACCGCCTGCCG
This sequence comes from Halomonas citrativorans, assembly GCF_014898005.1. Lineage (NCBI taxonomy): Bacteria > Pseudomonadati > Pseudomonadota > Gammaproteobacteria > Oceanospirillales > Halomonadaceae > Halomonas > Halomonas citrativorans. The sequence continues at coordinate 410,140 of NZ_JABUYX010000002.1, read as the reverse complement.
CAACCACTATTAATGCAAAAGGAGAGGATTTAGCCATTAGTGCGCCCTTGATAAAAGATAAAACAGTGGGTTGTTTCTCAGTACTTAACCATATGCAATGGTAAGTAAAATGCTCAATGAGCGATATCATTTTAATGTACCAAAACAACTTTACTTATATTTTGACCTATCTCTTTAAACCGCTGAAATAAAAGGGCATAACGCAAGCAGCAGAAAAAACGTAATTTTGGGGCCAATTGCGTCGAACGTCTTAAAGCTTGCCGAGCTTATCCAGGCGCGTTACCATCGCTTCGCCGATCCGGCACCTCATTGAAACTTGCGAGACTCTCGACACGAATAACTGAGGTACTCCAATGGGAGCCCCTACACGACTACTCCGAACGAGTTGTTTAGCTGTATTGCTTTTAGCTATTACAGCAAATAGCGCGTTCGCAAACGATATAGATGGACAAGAAGGCGTTGCCTCCTACTACAGTGACCGCTTTCAAGGCGCTCTCACTGCCAGCGGAGAAGCCTTTGACCAGCAGGCACTAACGGCCGCTCACCCAAGCCTGCCGTTTGGATCGAAAGTGCTGGTGACCCGCCCTGATACCGGGCAAGAAGTAGAGGTACTGATCAATGATCGCGGTCCGTTTGTTCAAGGACGCATTATTGATCTCTCAAAGCGGGCAGCCCGTGCATTAGGTATGCTGCGCCGTGGTACGGCCCCTGTTATGGTCACGTTGCTGGATTAACGGATAACATACCCGTAAGTGTGTGGTACCCCTTAGCCGCTCAACGCAATTCTAGTCACGCTGTTCGTAATATCGTATAGGGCGCTCTCAACAGAGCGCCCTATTTTTTTGCCAAAAAAAACGACACTGTAAAAAAATAACGAACTTGCAAGCAGGTTAATGATCTCTATGCTGCAAGTACATTGATCCGACATGGCTTTGCAGGAGGCACCCATGCAATCGCGTTATTTTACGCTTACCGACTATCCCAACGGCCTGCCCGAGCGCGAGCTGTTTACTCTAAAAACCCAGGAACTCCCTGAGCTCAATCCGGGCGAAGTGCGCATTCGCAACCGCTGGCTTTCCGTGGATCCCTACATGCGCGGCCGCATGAGCGGTCAGCACACATACGTTGCGCCCTTTCGTCTTGGCCAGCCCATGGAAGGCGGTGCGATTGGTGAAGTGATCGCCTCAAACGATGAGCGCCTGAAAGAGGGCGACATCGTGAGCCACATGGGCGGCTGGCGCGATATTGCACAGATTTCTTCGGCAGGCGTTTATCCACTGCCTGATGCCAAGGTGCCCGAGCAAGCGTACCTTGGAGTGCTGGGCATGCCGGGCATGACGGCCTGGACCGGCCTTAATCTTATTGCCGAATGCCGCCCCGGTGACAACGTTCTGGTAAGTGCGGCAAGCGGTGCCGTTGGCTCATTGGTAGTTCAACTGGCCAAGGCTAAAGGTTGTCATGTAGTGGGCATTGCCGGCGCCGCACATAAGCTCGCCTGGCTTGAATCGCTGGGCGTGGAGCCGGTTACCTATAAGGATCGGGGCGCCCAAGAGCTCAGCGACGCTATACAGCTTGCAAGCCCGGAAGGCATCGATGTGTATTACGAAAATGTCGGCGGCATTTGCCTGGAAGCGGCGTTAAGCCAGCTAAATGAAGGCGCTCGCATTGCCGTGTGCGGCATGATCGATACCTATAATGCTGAAAAACCCACGCCGGGGCCCAGCAATCTGTCGCAGATGGTTGTGCGTAAAGCCAGGATGCAAGGGTTCATCGTGGCAGATCACTGGGAGCATTACCCCGAGTTTCTTAAAGAAGTGGCACCGCAGGTAGCCGCAGGCGATATCGATTATAAAGAGACGGTTAAAGAGGGTCTGGAACAGACACCCGATGCGTTTCTGGAACTGTTCCAAGGCGGCAATACAGGCAAGATGCTGGTTAAATTGACAGATTAATACCGCTGTTTCTAAGCGTACGCTGCTTGAGTAATGTGCAGGGCCGCCCTCTTGAGGGACGGCCCTGTTTTTTTTGGCCAAGATTAATTCTCAAATCAGTTCGACCAAAAGCGAATTGATAATTAAAATAACCGTCAAGCCAATGTGTTTTAACCCATCGTTTGCACCGACTGATGGGTTAGCGCACGTTGCCAGCGGTTAGCTGGCGCCATCGCCTGCTAACCCTTAATACGTTGCTAACAGGGGAACTCTCATGGATGAAAACAAGCGAACTCGCGGTAAATGGCCTGCCTTGCTGCTAGGTCTTTTGCTTATTGTTGCTGGCTTGGCACTCGCCATCGGCGGCGGCAAGCTGCTTAGCTTAGGCGGCAGCGCCTATTACCTGATTGCCGGCATTGGCATTGCGGCTAGCGGCATGCTGCTTGCCATGCGCCGCGGCGCTGCGCTTTGGCTTTACGCCCTGATTTTAATTGCCACACTGCTTTGGGCATTGTGGGAAGTCGGTTTGGATTGGTGGCAACTGGTGCCTCGGGTCGCCATTCTTGCCCTCATCGGCATTATCATGCTGCTGCCCTGGTGGCGCAAACCGCTCCACTCACGCGGCGGAAGTCTTGCGCTGACGGCCAGCATTGCCGCCGCCATCGTGGTGGCCATTGCCAGTTTGATGGATGACCCGGCCCAGATAGAGGGCACCCTCGCAGAGAACCGCACAAGTGGCGATGTGAACCCGGCCCAGGTAGCCGGTGACGACTGGCCTGCCTATGGCGGCACCAATGCAGGCACGCACTACTCCTCGCTTAGCCAGATTACCCCAGACAATATCGGTGAACTCGAAGAAGTATGGCGTATTCAAACCGGCGATGAGCCCGGCTCCAACGCTCCGCCTGAAATCACTAACCAGAATACGCCGCTGAAGGTTAACGACAGCCTGTATATCTGCACATCACACAGCCGCGCCATGGCGCTTTCCCCGGAAACCGGTGAAACGATCTGGGAATTCGACCCACAAATCAGCACCCAGGGCGCCGACGACTTCTCCGGCTGGGCGCACATGACCTGCCGCGGCCTGGCCTATTATGATGCAGCCAACTACGCCACCAGTGGTGAAAGCGCCGACGCTGCCATTGACACAGATACTACCGACGAGCTTTCCGCGCTGTTTGCCGACAGCGATGCTTTTGACATCGATGTTTCGCTGCTGGGTGGCTTTGAAACCACCGCTGCGAATGAGGGTGAAAATGCTCCCTCGGCGATCATCAGCCAGACTGACGTCATGTGTCCGCGTCGCCTTTACCTGCCTACCGCCGATGCCCGCCTGATCGCGCTTAATGCGGATACCGGCGAACGCTGCGAAGGGTTTGGTGAAAACGGTGAGGTGGAGCTAACGCGCAATATCGGCGGTTTTGATCCGGGCGGCTACTACTCCACCTCGCCTGCCACCGTGACTGAAAACCTGGTAATTCTAGGTGGTCACGTCACCGATAACAGCTCAACCGATGAGCCGTCTGGCGTTATCCGTGCCTTTGACGTACGCACCGGCGAGCTGGTCTGGAACTGGGATAGCGGTAACCCGGATGACACCACGCCTATCGAAGACGGGGAAACCTATACCCGCAACTCGCCTAATGTCTGGCCGCCGATCAGCGTTGATGAAGAGCTAGGCCTGGTTTATCTGCCCATGGGTAACGCCACGCCCGACCAGTACGGCGCGGATCGTACCGAAAACGATGAAACCTATAGTGCGGGCTTGGTCGCGCTTGAGCTCGAAACAGGCCAGGTGGCTTGGGTCTATCAGTTTGTTCATCACGACCTTTGGGATATGGATATGCCAGCCCAGCCCGTGCTGATTGACCTGGCAACCGATGAAGGCACCCAGCCTGCGGTGATTCAGCCGACCAAGCAAGGCAGCCTGTATGTCCTCAACCGTGAAACCGGTGAAGCCATTGTCCCGATTGAAGAAATCCCCGTTCCTCAAGGCGCAGTAGAGGGTGACTGGACGGCAGAAACACAGCCACGCTCAGCGCTGAACCTATTGCCACCGCCGCTTACCGAGCGCGATATGTGGGGCGCATCGCCCTTTGATCAGATGATGTGCCGTATTCAGTTCAATTCATTGCGCTATGAAGGCCAGTACACGCCGCCGTCGCTGGAAGGCAGCATTATTTACCCGGGTAACGTCGGCGTAATGAACTGGGGCGGCGTCGCGGTCGATCCTGAACGTCAGGCACTGTTCACCGGCGCCAAGTACCTCGCCTTTGTTTCACGTTTGATTCCGCGTGACGAAGTGGAAGAGGGCCAGGGCTCGGCCAGCGAACAGGGCCTTCAGCCCAACGCCGGCGCACCTTATGCTGTTGAGCTAGGCCCGCTGCTGTCGATTTTTGATCTGCCCTGCCAATCACCGTCTTGGGGCGATGTAACGGGTATCGATCTGCAAAGTGCGGAAGTCGTCTGGAAACATCGTAACGGCACCACCCGCGACAGCATGCCCCTTGGCTTGCCGATTGGCCTGCCCGTGGGTGTTCCGGCACTCGGCGGCCCGCTGACCACCGCAGGCGGTGTTACCTTTATGTCGGGCACGCTGGATCAGTACCTGCGGGGTTACGATATCACCACCGGTGAAGAGCTTTATAAAGCTCGCCTGCCTGCAGGTGGCCAGGCCACGCCCATGACCTATACCGGCGCCGATGGCCGTCAGTACGTTGTGGTAACGGCCGGTGGTCACGGAACCTTTGGTACCTTGATGGGTGACTACGTGATCGGTTATGCCTTACCCGAGTAAGGCTTACCGACCGATATAGTCGACCGACACGAAAACGGGCAGACCCAAAGGCTGCCCGTTTTTATTGCCACTTTTATTTTCTGAAAACTATTTTCTGAAAGCTTAAAAGCGTACTTCCAAACCGCCGTAAACACTGCGCCCCGGCGCCGGCTCATAAAAACGCCCAAAGGTGCCGTTCAAGCGCACGTTGGCATAGTGGTCTTCATCAAACAGATTACGCACGCCCACGTAAGCGTTTAACAACGTATCGCCACCCAGTTGCCAGCCATCGCCTACCCGCAGGTTGACCAGCCAATAGCTGTCAATCTCCGTTTCATTGGCATTGTCGGCCACCATGTCACCCACGTACTGGGTTTCAAGCGTGGCAAAGCGGTGTGACAGCCCCTCCCAAGTTAGCTGATTGACCCAGGTCTGCTCGGGTAAGCCGGGGATGCGATTGCCGTCAAAGCGCTCGCTGGGCGTGGCAAACTCGTCAAACTCATAGCGAGCCAGGGTTAACGCGCTGTTCAAACGCCACTGGTCCGCTAACTGCCAGCCAAGGGAAAGTTCCAGGCCATCGCGGTTGGTATCGCCCGCATTCCGGTAGAAGGTACGCCCACCTTCATCAAAAGGTACCAGCTCATCGCGTACGCGCACCGAGAACAGGGCGAGGTCGTAATCCATGGCCAGCGGCTCGATATATCCCCGCGTACCCACCTCACGATTCCAGGCTTTTTGCGGCTCAATGGACGGGTTGAACCCACCGCCAGCCGGGTTGGCGAACTCGGAGAACGTCGGCGTTTCAAACGCAGTGCCGGTGTTGATATACACCTGATGCTGAGGGCGATAGCGATAGCTTAGCCCGGCGGAGCCGCTCCACTCATTAAAGGTACGCTCGCCGCTTTGATCACCATCGGCCAAGTACCGATCATCCACATCCAGATCAACACGATCAAAGCGCGCGCCCAGGGAAAGCGTTACTTGCTCGGTGAGTCCCAAATCACCCTGAGCAAATACCCCGGTAGAGGTTGCCGTTTGGGTTTCATCCGCCACCTGCTCACCTACGCCGCCCTGAGCATTGACGTCGCGCCGGAAGCGATCATCGTCCTGACGGGCCACGTCCACCCCCGCCACATAGCTTAACGGCAGCTCGCCCAGGGCGATTTCATGATGATACTCGGCACTCGCGCCCATATAGTCACGCTGGTAGCCGATACGGCTATCGCCCACATAGGGCAGTTGCTGTTCAAAATCACGCCGAGCGATAAAGCCTTTCAGGTAGAACTCACCTGGCCCTGCGGACAAATCCTCGTACTGCAAGCCGATAAGTTGCTGATCGACATTCTGCCCGGCGTCCAGCGCCAGCGAATTCGGCGCGGCCTGATGCCGACCGCTTGCCACTTCACCAGCATTCAGCGCGCCGGGGTCTTCCGAGCGAGGGTTTTCCAGAAGATTCACAATCGCCGTCAGCGCCCGCTCGCTACCCAGCTCGCGACGCAGCTTGGCATTGAGCAGGTATTTCTCGGTTGAGCTTTGATCGCGGTAGCCATCCACATTGAGCGCTGAAAAACTGACGTTGTGCGACCAGTCGCCCTGCGAACCACCGGTTTGCAGGGACGCCTTACGATACCCGTCGCTGCCCGCCTCCACCCGCAGGCGCGTACCCGGGTTTTCGCGCCCATCGGCGGTGGTCACATCGATCACCCCGCCCGCGGCGTTGCCGTAAAGCACCGACGAAGGCCCACGAATGACTTCGATACGCTCGGCGCTATCCAGATCAATCGCGTCCAGCTGCGCCTGACCATCGGGCAAGGTATAGGGAATGCCATCGACCATCACCGTAATCCCACGCACCCCAAACGGGGCGCGGGCACCAAAGCCCCGAATGGCAATCCGCTGGCCCTGGGCAAAGTTGTCGCGATTCTGAATGAAAACGCCGGGCACACCGACCAGCGTTTCATCCAGCCGAACACGCTGCTGGCCCTGGGCGATGGTTTCCTGGTCCACGGTGGAAACCGCCGCCGGCGTTGCGTAAAGCTCACGCGCCAAACGCGGTGCGCTTACTTCAACCGTAGGCAATGCCTGTACCGATGCTGGCTCGTTTTGCGCCCAAAGGGGGCTTGAGACCGCGAGACCCGTCAGCATTAGCGACGGCGGCAACAGTTTATACATGGATTCCCTTCCCTTTTTTTGATAATCGTTTTTTTGATAATCGGTTTTTTGATAATTCGGCGTAACTCTGGATGAACCACAACCTAAACGTTAAGTCTAACTAACGTGGACGCATTCGCTAAGTGTGAACCCTGCGTCTACACTTGCAAGGAGTAACGTATCGATTAAGCAAAGGAGGCTTTATGGCGTTTACTGCAACAGATCCTATCAAGATGATTTTCGCGATTATTTTGCCGCCATTAGGCGTCTTTTTTGAAGTTGGCCTAAAGGGACATTTCTGGCTCAACATCATTTTGACACTGTTTGGTTTTATTCCAGGCGTCATTCACGCGTTTTATGTCATTCTGAAGCATTAGGAACGCTTACCCCGTTACCCACAGCCCGAGCCAATGGCTCGGGCTGTTTCGTTTGGGCGGTATTTAATTACTAGGGGTTGCACGAAAAAACCACTAGGCGAGCGTAAGCCACTTTCTCGTAAAGCCTAGCCTGCGAAAGCTTAGCCTGCGTGGCGGCGCTGATGCAGGACATGAACCTTTTCATCCAGACCGGCGATGGGGCCTTCTACTTCAAGCGCCGGTACTATCTGACCGATAGGCAAGGCCTTGATCGGCGACGGTGCCACCCCCAGAGCCGCCAGCCAGCGTCCTAACTGCTCGGATGAACTGATATAAACGATGCGACCAAGCCCGGCCCATCCGTGAGCGGCCGCGCACATGGGGCAGTGCTCGCCGGTGGTGTAAACCGTTGCGTTGGCACGCGCCTCGGGCGTCATGTGCTGGGCCGCCCAGCGCGCCAGCGTGAACTCGGGGTGCTGAGTGGCATCACCGCTTGCAATGCGGTTGCGGTCTTCCGCTAGAATTTCTCCCTCGGCGCTGACCAGTACACTGCCAAAGGGCTCATCGCCCGCCTCAAGCGCCTCTTCTGCAAGCGCCAGGGCCCGGTTCAGATAGATCTGCTCGTGTGCCTTCATCGCGGATACTCCTGTAGGTTAGCCGCTCACGCCTTGCTGATGACCGTGGCGGAAGTCTCGTCTGTTTCAACAGGCGTCTCGCTGAGCTGCTCACCTTCACTTCGGGCGATCACCGTGGTGCCTACCAAATCGCCGGTCACGTTCAACGCCGTGGCGCCCATGCCTACCAGAGCATCAATGGCGGTCAGCAGCACCACGGTTTCGATGGGCAGCCCCACCTGGGCAAACACCGTGGCGATCATGATGATCCCCGCCCCGGGCACGCCAGCGGTACCTACCGAAACCAGCGTGCCGACCAGCACGATCTGCACCATGCTGACAAAATCGAGCGGCGCGCCGATCACATTGGCGGCGAAAACGGCGGAAATCGCGATGCGAATCGCCGCGCCGTCCATATTGAGAGTGGCTCCCAGCGGCAGGCTGAACCCGTACACGCTGCGCGAAATCCCCAGCCGCCGTGCCGCATTGATGGTCAACGGCAAGGTGCCGGAGCTGCTCTGGGTGGCAAACGCAGTGGCCATGGGCGTGCGCGCTTCACGAAAGAAGGTCCGAAGCTTTACCCCGAACAGGCGCATGATCACGCAGTAGATTAAAAGCTGCAGGGCCAGCGCGATATACAACACCATCACCATATCGCCCAACGACAGCAGCGTTTCCAGGCCCTGCTGGCTGACCGTCTCGGCCACAATGGCGAACACACCGATGGGCACCACGTGCAGCACGCCGGCCATGACCTTGAGCGTGACGTCGTTCAATCCTTCGATTACTTCATACAAGCGCTCGGCACTGCCTGGCTGGGTGGCTTGCTGGCGAAGTTTCAACAGCGCAAACCCGAACACCAGCGCAGTAAAAATGATGCCCAGCAGATTCTGTTCGGCAAAGGCGCCGATAATGTTGCTCGGCACGATACCGAGAACGACATCGACCAGGCCCGGGTTTTCCGGTGCCGTGAAGCTGGCGTTTTCATCCAGCGTCATGCCGCTTCCTGGGCTGAACAGCGAGGCCACACTCAGCCCCACGACAATTGCCAGCGCCGTGGAGACGAGATAGTAGGCAAACACCTTGCCTCCCACGCGCCCTACGCTCCCCTCGCGCGACCGATTGATACCCACCATCAGGGTAAACAGCACGATAGGCACGATAAGAAACGTCAGTAGGCGCAGCAGCAGATCACCCACCGGGCCAAGCCAGGTGGCGACTGCGTCACCGCCAAACAAACCAACGACCAGCCCCAGTAACAGTGCAATCGTGACCCGTAAGATCAACGAAGAACGCATATACCCTTTCAACAGTGCCGTCATGCATTCACCTTTACCAAAAGGGCTCAATAGAGCCCGTCAACTGAAAACGTCACTCTAAGTAGCCGGAGCTAAAATACAACCTCTATATACAACAGAACCATGGAAGCTTGTTTAAAGAAGAGCCAGCTTACGCCGAACCTGAACCCACTGCAGCGCGGCGAAAGGCTTGGAAAAGCAACATAAGTTGACTAGGCTAGAGGCCCTCTCTCTTATTAAAGGTATTCGTCCAATGCGCTATTAATGCCGCCGTCCTGTTTTCGACGGCCACGTTCTCCGTCCCTTATTAAAAGGGGAATGTCAGGCATTGATAGGTACATCCGATGACGAAGACGTTTATCTCGCTCGATCGCGTTTCTTATACGCTACCCCACGGTCGCCTTCTGTTTTCCGAGTTAACGGAAACCTTCGACACCACGCCCACGGGCCTGGTAGGGCGTAACGGCATGGGTAAAACGCTGCTGGCCAGGCTAATGGCGGGCGAAATCGCACCTTCAACGGGGCGCTGCATGAGCACTGGCGAAGTGCGCTATTTATCGCAACGCGTTACCCAAGAAGCCTCCGGCACGCTAGCCGACCTGGCAGGCGTAGGCACCACTTTAGCAGCACTTGCCCGTATTGAGGCGGGCAGCCCACATCCAGACGACTTTGATGCGCTGGGTGATCGTTGGGATATCCGCCAGACCTTACAGCGAGAGCTAGAGCACAGTGGCCTTGCACACCTTGACGCGACAGCCCCGGCCGCGACATTGAGCGGCGGCCAAGCCATGCGCGTTGCCCTGATCGGCGTGCTGTTATCCAGGGCGGACTTTCTTATTCTGGATGAGCCCAGTAATCACCTGGACGGCCCGAGCAGGGAAGCGCTTATCGAGCAGTTGACCCATTGGCCCAAAGGGCTGCTGGTTGTCAGCCATGACCGACAACTGCTTGCTCACCTGCCGCGTATCGTGGAGCTGTCGCCGCTTGGACTACGCAGTTACGGCGGTAATTATTCCTTTTACGCCGAACAAAAGGCGAGTGAACAGGCAGCGGCTCAAACGAACCTTGAACACCATCAAAAAGACAAAAAACGTGCAGAGCGCGCACTGAATCAGCAGCAGGAACGTCAGGAAAGGCGTCAGGCACGTGGCAACCGCCAGCGGCGCGATGCCAATCAGGCAAAAATCCTGCTGGATCGCCAAAAGGCGCGCAGCGAACTTTCCGTCGGCCGCCTCGCCCGCCAGCAGGCAGAAACACACAGCCAGCACCTAAGCGCTATCCAGCAAGCGCGGGAGCAGCTTGCTGAAGATGCTAATATCGCGCTACATGACATTGCCGTGCAGCCTGCCAAGCGGATGATTGCTGAACTAACCGATATCACGCTTTCTTACGTTGCAGGAAAGCTTAACCTCAGCCTGCAAGGACAGCAGCGTTTAGGCATTGTTGGTTCCAACGGCTCGGGTAAATCCACACTGCTTAAACTCCTGGCGGGGCAACTTCTACCCCAAACAGGCGAAAGCCGTATTCATGTCAAAAGCGCCTATCTCGATCAACACCTGGCCCAACTGGATAAAACCCAGAGCGCTATAGAGCAGTTAAAAGCGGCCAACCGAGCGGCACCTGTCAGCCTGCTGCGAACCCGGCTGGTACACCTTGGGCTTACGGCTGAGAAAATTAGCGTTGCCTGCGCAAAGCTAAGCGGCGGTGAACAGCTCAAGGTAGCGCTGGCGTGCGCGCTTTATGCCGACCCGCCCGCGCAGCTATTGCTGCTGGATGAACCCAGCAACCACCTCGACCTGCCCTCGCTACAGGCACTCGAAAGTATGCTGAGAGGCTACCCTGGCGCGCTGGTAGTGGTCTCTCATGACCAGGATTTCTTACGCCACCTGGCACTGACCGATTATCTGCGCGCCACATCAGACGGCTGGGTACTGGAGCCAGCCACGAACCGCTAATCATGCCACTGGCGTTTGGCCTTCCTGAAGCCAGTGGTCAAACGCCTCGTCTTGAACGGTGTCGCGAGCGGCGTAGTAGACCAGCCGTAGATGGCGGTCTTCATCGACGATCAGCGAGGTATGTTCAAAATCGATCGCTCCTAACGGCTTTAGATGAAAATGGCGAATGCCATGACAAGGCCCGTGGATATCCTGCCCTGCCCACCACGCTTTAAAATCCGGATCCACTTTCACCAAGGTCTTGATCAGTTGATTGATTGCCGGGTCTTCAGGCGCACGGGCCGCATCACGTTTGAAGCTGGCAAGCAGTTGCCGTGCCTGCGCTTTCCAGGGGTCGAAAAGAGCGCGCGTAGCCGTATCCATAAACAGTAGCCATAGCAGGTTACGCTGCTCCGGAGGATGCTCGGAGAAGCCAAACAGACGAGCTGCGGCGTGGTTCCAGGCCAGCACATCCCAACGTAAATTCAACACGTACGCAGGCCGCGTGGGCAAGTCGTTCATCAGGCGATGTACCAGCGGCGGTACACTGCACCAGGTTTTCCCCGGTTCAGCGGGAAGACGCTGATGCGCCAGTAAAAAAAGATGACGTCGCTCAATGGCATCGAGCTTTAGCGTGCGCGCAAGACGGTCGAGAAAATCCGCCGAGGCGCGAATATCTCGACCCTGCTCCAGCCAGGTGTACCAGGTCAAGCCTACCCCTGCGAGTGCTGCCACCTCCTCACGGCGTAACCCCGGCGTGCGGCGCCGCTTGCCCACGGGCAAGCCAACCTCTTCCGGTGTTACCTGCTCACGTCGGCTGCGTAAAAACTCCCCTAGCTCTGTGCGGGTGCGTTTTAACGAACGTTCCAGCGCCATCTTATTGCCTTTAGTAATAGTATAAATAGTTAAATTGTACCCCCTTTAAAGCCTCTCCAGAATAGCGCCTTCACCACTTGGTAGCGGTCAGCAACACACGCTAACAAGTACATAATGAGCCTGACTGGAGAGCCTGATGGCGTTTTCTTCTCGACTATCGATTTATCTTATTGCCTTGGGCGCCTTTTCATTAGGTATGGCGTCCTATGTCACCGCAGGGCTTATTCCCCTGATCACCTCTGCATTTCTAGTCTCGGATGCGATGGCGGCACAGTTAGTGACGGCGTTTACGCTGGCATATGGCCTGATTTCGCCCATCGCAGTTGCGCTGCTCCCAGGCAATCAGCAGCGAACGGGGTTAATTATCGCGCTAGCACTTTTCGTTGTGGCGAATGTGGCAAGTGCGCTGGCCGCAAGCTTTGCAATGCTAGTGGCTTGGCGAGCGCTGGCGGGCGTGGGAGCCGGGGTTTATCTGGCATTGGGAATTGCGGCCTCAGCGACGCTGGCGCCTGAAGCGCAGCGCGGCAAAGCCATCGCGGTCATTATGGGCGGCATGGCAAGCGGCACGGTACTTGGCGTGCCGCTTAGTCTGTTACTCGCCGAGCAACTGGGCTGGACATCAGCCATGTGGCTGATTGCACTGCTCGGCGCGACTTCCCTGGCAGGCCTTTACCTTAAGCTACCCGACATTCCCGCTGCGCCTTATGTTTCACTGTGGCGCAAGCTGCCTATTTTGAAGCACCCCGCCACGCTGACCATTTTGGCCGTCTCGCTCTTGGGTGCCATAGCAAGCCTTGGCATGTATACCTTTATTGCTCCGTTTATGGCGGCATCCCCTTCCGGCGAAACCGCGTCTATCGCGCTCTACCTATGGGTTTGGGGCGTCGGCGGGATTCTGGGCAGCTTTTTAATTGGCCCGATTGTGGATAAAAGCCAAGGCTCCAGGGTTGTGCTGGTGATTATGCTGTTATTGGCAGTTTCTCTGATTAGCCTGCCAGTCGCCGCCTCCCTGCACCCATGGCTTGCGCTTGTGCCTATCAGCTTATGGGGAGCCGTTGGCTGGGCGTTACAGGTACCGCAAAATAATGCGCTAATGCGCGTTCGCCAACAGCATGGCGATGGTAATCTCGCGGTGGCGCTGAATGAATCAGCCCTATACCTGGGTAGCGCTATTGGGGCGGCAGCTGGTGGGCTTATGCTTTCCAGCGCGCTACCTGTCTGGATACTTGCTGTAAGCGCCAGTGCGCTAGCAGCCGCTGGGGCACTAGTGCAGCTCACCATGGGCCCGCGGAGTCATTAAGCAATTAGTATTAAATACTTAGCGCACGGCAAGCCGTCAGCGGATAAGAAAGAAGGAAATATTGCCTCGGCCTGGAAAATAAATACAAAAAGCCTTTGACGCGCGACGCCAATCGTGACACTGTAGCGTCAGTTGGTTAGCAAGCAGCATGGTTTCAGAAGTGTACGATCTTTTTCGGCAAGCCTGATATTGTATTCCTTGTTTCACCCGCTACTTAATCTGGGTAATACCAGGAACATCATTACAGCGCATATGCGCGAAAGGATTTAATCATGGCAACTGGCACAGTTAAATGGTTCAACGACACTAAAGGCTTCGGTTTCATCGCTCCTTCTGACGGCAGCGACGACCTGTTTGCACACTTCTCCGAAATTCAGTCTGACGGCTTCAAAACCCTTCAAGAAGGCGCTAGCGTTTCTTTTGACGTTACCCAGGGTAAAAAAGGCCTTCAGGCTTCTAACATCAAGCAAACTTCTTAATATTTATTATTAAGTGTTTGTTCAGACCTTAGGGTCTGACTGACAAGGCCCGCTTCGGCGGGCCTTGTTGCGTTTGGGTTCAGTAAAGTTGTAACCAAACCAAACAAGCCGCCAACCACGGCTTGCCTGCCCTTCTTCTATGCGTTTTTAATCCATTTATTCACTCGCACATCAACACTCACGGTGAGTGTCTCCAGTGCTGCCGCTCTTTCGCGGCCCTCAGCGCTTGCCCGATAAAGATGCGGGGTCATGGCCAGCAGATCCGCAATGGACTCTTTACCATTCAGTGTGAGCGAGTAACTGACCGTTTCAGCTACTTGCGCAGTGAATCCTTCCGGCACTAACTGCTCACCACTGCGCTCAGGCTTGAGCGTTGGATAAATGATTTCGCGCAGCTCGCGCAAATGATTTGCGCCTGCTTCTACCTGTAACAGTATCCCCCCCGGCTTGAGCACCCTGGCAAACTCGCTCATCACGTGAAAGCCGAACATGCATAGCAGCCTATCCAGCGAGGCAGATTGCACAGGCAAGTTAGCGTTACTGCCTACTACCCAAGTGGCAGACGGGTCTTTTTGACGACCCTGCTCTTTATGAAAACTCTGTTTGGCCGAGGCCATGGCCGCCCATTTGGAAATATCCAGGCCAATCAGCTCAAGCTGGGTATTATCAGATGCCGCCTGGGCCAGCTGGCGCAAGTAATAGCCCTCACCACAACCGGCATCCAGACAGCTAAGCGGCATATCTTCCGGCGCGCCGCTCAAGGCAGCGTGATTGATAGCGTCTGCAATGGGCTGATAATACCCGGCATTCAGAAAACGCTGTCGGGCAGACACCATGGCCTTGCTATCGCCTGGGTCGTTTGAACGCTTGTTTTGAACCGGCAAAAGGTTCACATAGCCCTGTTTGGCAATATCAAAACTGTGCCCGGCCGCGCAGCGCCAAGCGCCTTCGGCTTGAGTCAGCGGGTCGCCATCAAGCGGGCAGGCCAGGGCTTTAAACGCGGTTCTATTCATAAAGAAAGCTACGGTTGCTGAAAAGATAACGGGTCATGATGAGTCTCTGCGAACAAGGCAACGATAAAAGGTGGGCAGTTTACCTGACCGCGTCAGTACGTACTAACACGCCGTCGTTGCTTGTTGCCCACTCGCCTTCATCACTCTATTGTTGCGGAAGCTTACGCGCATAGCCCTTGAACAACCCATGCTGCCACTGGCGCACCGCGAGCACCGAGGTAGTACCAAAGCGCTGAGTGATGGGCAGGCTGCTTTCCCGTTCACAGAGTTCATGGAACTCCTTGGCCAGCCGCTGCATGATCTGTTGCCACTCGTCGTTACCCGCCCGGGAGAGCAGGCCGTTGAGGACCAGCAGCTTTTCGCTTTCGCTGTCAAAACGTGAGCGAAAAAAGTCGTTGGCAATATGTTGCTGGAAGAACTGCTGAATAGGGCCGCCAGGCCGCCAGCGAAAATTAGGCGCTACTCTGCGTTTAATTCGGTTACCCGGCAACAGCTGGATAAGGGCAAGCCGTTCAAGCTTAAGCAGTTGCTGGGTGCATTCCGCTTCGCTTAGCTGATACTGATGATGAATCTCAGCAAAGCTATAACCATTGATTACGCAAACGGCAATCAAGAATAGCTTGGGGTCGTCAGCAATACTCTGCTCTTGTGCCTGGGTAAGCTCTTGCAGGCGGCGCTCTTCGGTTTGCATGGTCTGCACCAGCTCGGCAAATTCAAGGTTGAGCTGCTCACAGATGCATTCAAGGCGTGCTAACGTGATATTGCGTTCAGCAAAAAGCCGCTTAACTGAGGCTTCGCTTAATCCAAGCCACTGAGCCACATCGGCGTAGGTTTTTCCCTGCATTCGCAGTTGGCGCTTTAAAGTATTAAGCAGTGAGTCGGTTTGAGACACAGCGACCTCCTGGCGTAAAGTATCGAATAACGATACTTTACCGCACAAATAACGCAACTCATCTTTAAAAGGTTGCGTAAACCAGAGCTATAAAGGAAAGTCCGATGACTTCGAGACGCAAACAAGGCTAACGAACCATGCAACGACTGCTCCGCACGCCAGGTGCCTGGCCTTATCTCATCGCTATCTTTCTCAATGCCTTTATGGATTTAGGGCATAAGATTGTGATTCAAAATACAATCTTCAAAAGCTACGATGGCACCGTCCAGATAGTCTTGACGGCGCTGGTGAACGGGCTGATTCTGCTGCCCTTTATCATGCTGTTCAGCCCTGCCGGTCATGTCGCCGATACCTACCCCAAAGTGCGCATTCTACGCTTTTCGGCGTGGGCAGCGGTGGCCATTTCACTGGGTATTACCGCCGCTTACTACCAAGGCTGGTTCTGGCTCGCCTTCGCCATGACGCTACTTCTGGCGATTCAGTCAGCTTTCTACTCCCCGGCCAAATACGGCATGGTCAGAACCCTGTTTGGTAAGCCGCGTCTGGCAGAAGCCAATGGCCTTATCCAGGCGCTTACCATCGGCGCTATTCTGGCCGGCACAGTGATTTTCACCGCCTTCTTCGAAACCTGGACACCTCTTGCGAACCAATCCCCTGACCAACTGTTGCGCCAAATTGCCCCGCTAGGCTGGTTGCTGGTGGTTAATAGTGTGATTCAGGTGCTGGCTCTTTACCGCTTGTCACTGGATGCCCCACCCACGCCAGGCACGCCGCTTACCTGGCAGCGCTACATTAAAGGCAGCGCTCTAAAAGACAATCTACGCCTGGTGGCATCGCAGCCCGTATTAAAGCTTTCGATTATTGGTCTGGCCACGTTCTGGTCGGTCGGCCAGGTGCTGCTGGCGGCTTTCCCCGCCTATGCCAAAGGTGCTCTAGACATCGGTAACACGCTGGTGCTTCAAGGTATTCTCGCGGCCAGCGGTATCGGCATCGCACTGGGCTCGGTACTCGCCAGCAAGCTTTCCCGCAATCGGATTGAAACGGGTTTGATTCCCGTTGGTGCCCTGGGCGTGGCCGTTGGCTTGTGGTGCCTGCCGCTCCTCACGTCGCCGCTTGGTCAGGCGCTGAACTTTGTGTTTATCGGCTTGATGGGTGGGCTATTTATCGTGCCGCTCAATGCGCTAATCCAGTTCCATGCCGCTGACAATGAGCTGGGTACCGTGCTGGCCGCCAATAACTGGATTCAAAACCTCGCCATGCTGGGCTTTTTGGTGCTCACGGCGCTATTCGCTTTAGCGGGCGTGGATAGCCACTATCTACTGCTATTGATTGCCAGCGTAGCGATGATCGGTGGCGGCTACACCATCGTTAAGCTGCCCCAGAGCCTGGTGCGCTTTTTACTCGGTTTTCTGCTTACCCGACGCTACCGGGTGGATGTTCACGGCCTGGAAAACATGCCCGCCCAGGGTGGCGTGCTGCTACTGGGCAACCATATCAGTTGGGTGGATTGGGCCATGGTGCAGATCGCCAGCCCCCGGCCGGTACGCTTTGTGATGCTTAAAAGCATTTATCAACGCTGGTATCTACGCTGGTTCTTTAAAGCGCTGGGCTGTATTCCGATTGAACGCGGCGTTGGTGCCGAGCAGGCGCTGACAGCGGTCGCCGATCAGCTCAACGCCGGTGAAGTGGTGTGTCTGTTTCCGGAAGGCGCCATCAGCCGCACGGGACAACTGGGCGAATTCCGCAAAGGCTATGAGCGCGCCTGCAAGATGGCCAACCCCGACGTCAAAATCGTTCCGTTTTATCTGCGCGGACTATGGGGCAGCCAGTTCTCGCACTCCTCCAGCAAATTGAAAGAGCTGCGCTATGCGCCGCTGCACCGCTCAATCGTTGTGGTGTTTGGCCGCACGCTACCTAAAGAGACCCCGGCGGACGTGCTTAAACGGCGCATTTTCGAGCAGGCTACCCGCTCCTGGCAGCTTTCGATGGAAAACCTGCATACCCTGCCGGATGCCTGGATACGCAGCGTCAAGCGCCGCCCCGGCCAACTAGCCCTGGCTGACACCATCAGTCGCCCGCTGAGTGCCGCGAAGGCGTTAACCGCCAGCATTCTGATGGCCAAACGTATTCGCAAGCAAAGCAAAGCGCAAAACGTTGGCCTGCTGCTGCCCACCAGCAGCGCTGGCGTACTTGCCAATATGGCGTCACTACTGGCGGGTAAAACGGTAGTTAACCTCAACTACACCGCAAGCCAGGAGGCGCTGGCGTCTGCCTTGGCACAAGCGGAGATTGAAACCGTTTATACCTCGCAGCGCTTTGTCGAAAAGCTTGAACAGCGCGGGCTGAATATTGCCGAGCTGCTTGCCAAGCAGAATGTTGTCTACCTGGAAGCGCTGCAAGCCTCAATGGGTCGGGGTGAGCGCCTGTTTACCTGGCTTTCAGTGCGCCTACTACCTACGGGGCTATTGCGCCTGCTTTATTGCCGAGCGCATGACGCCGAAGCCACCGCAGCCATTCTTTTTTCCAGCGGCAGCGAGGGGCAGCCGAAAGGGGTAATGCTCAGCCACCGTAACCTGATGGCCAACGTGAAGCAGACCTCCGACGCGTTGAACACTGAACATAACGACGTCATGCTGGCCTCACTCCCGCTGTTTCACGCCTTTGGCCTAACGGTTACCCAGTTCTTGCCCTTGATTGAAGGTCTACCGCTGGTGTGTCATCCCGACCCGACCGATGCCGTGGGTATCGCAAAAGCAGCAGCCAAGTATCAAGCGACCATCATGTGCGGCACATCCACGTTCCTGCGCCTGTTTACGCGTAGCTCCAAGGTTCATCCGCTGATGCTGGATAGCATAAGAGTGGTGGTGGCCGGGGCGGAAAAGGTCGACGACAGCGTACGCAGCGCGTTCCAGCTTAAGTTTCATAAGCTGATTTACGAGGGATACGGCGCAACGGAAACCTCCCCCGTGGCGGCGGTCAACCTGCCCGACGCACTGGATATCAACTATCTGCAGGTTCAGCGTGGCGCCAAGGTAGGAAGTGTGGGCATGCCCTTGCCCGGCACGAGCTTCAAGATTGTTGACCCGGAAAGCTTTGCAGAGCTCTCCACGGGTGATGCGGGCATGATTCTGATCAGCGGTCCCCAGGTCATGCAGGGCTATTTGAATGACCCGGCACGCACCCACGCTGCGCTGTGCGAAATTGACCATCAGCAGTGGTACGTGACTAACGATAAAGGCTATCTAGACGAGGATGGCTTTTTAACCATCGTTGACCGCTACTCGCGGTTTGCCAAAATCGGCGGCGAAATTGTCGGCCTTGCCGCAGTAGAACAGGCCGTGAAAGCCACGCTGAACGACCCGGACACGGCCATCATGGCGGTCAACATACCGGATGCAAGTAAAGGCGAGCGAATTGTGCTGCTATCCGAGACACCGCTGGATGCTAAAACGGTCAGGGCCGCGATGCTGGAAAATAGCATATCGCCCATGATGTTACCCAGCTACTGGCTAACGGTAGATACCCTTCCCCGCCTGGGTTCTGGCAAGCAGGATATCGCTGGAGCCAAGCGCTTGGCACAGGAAAAACTAGCCGAAAATGAGAAGCAGCCAGCGCCTTAGCCCAGGCAACCGTGTGTCGGCAGTTTAAGAAGTAGCACGTGTTCACCCCGAACACAGACAGCGCTTCAGCCTTGAGGCGCTACCTGATCTTATCGGCTGAACCTCGGTGTAAATTAGTAGATTTTATTCACTGAAAGCGCTGAGTTTTATCCATGGTTTCTAAATTGATTGTGTATTAGATTGCTACTGGCTATTTCGAGGTAGGGTGTTTCCTCGAAGCCCCATACCCGAAACTAAGGAACGCGTTATGCCCAACCCCGCGATCAATATTTACAAGCAGCGCCGCAGTCAATATGTCATCGGTAAAGATATCCCCATTAGCCAGACTGTAGTAACCGCGCTGATCAAGGAAGCCGTCAAGCAGGCGCCTACCTCGTTCAACTCACAAAGCTCGCGTGCGGTGATTTTGTTCAATGAACAGCACGACAAGTTCTGGCAGCTAGTCATGGATACGCTGCGCAAGATCGTACCGGCTGACTCTTTTGAGCCTACCGAGAAAAAAATTAATAGCTTTGCCGCCGGCGCGGGCACCGTCCTGTTTTTTGAAGACCAGGATGTGATCAAAGGGCTGCAAGACAAATTCCCGCTCTACGCTGACAATTTCCCTGTTTGGTCAGAGCACGCTACGGGTATCGCCCAATTTGCCGTGTGGACAGCGCTTTCAGAAGCCGATATCGGCGCCAGCCTGCAGCACTATAATCCCATCATCGACGACGCCGTATTTGAAGCGTGGGATCTACCGTCTTCCTGGAAGCTGCGTGCCCAGATGCCTTTCGGCTCTCATGAAGCGCCGTTCGGTGAAAAGACCTATATGAATGACGAAGAACGCTTCCGCGTCTTCTCCTAAGCAGCAAAGCCTCCCCGTATAGAAGCGCCTTACCGCCCGCTGGCGTATTCAAACCAGCGGGCGGTAACGTTTAAATACGGCATTTATACCAAGACGTTAGCCGCCCCTGACCTTACGAAGCGGGCTTTTTATTTGAGCTGTCCGTATCGTTAGAACTTTCCGACTCATCTGTATAGCGCGCGCTTTCTGTCTCGCCCGAGCTTTCTGATTCGTCGGAACGTTCTTCGTCTGATGAATCGGATGCTGCATCCGCGCTTTCTTCATGCTCAGACTGGTCCTCGTCTGAATGCTCTTTCTGCTCGGCATCTGCCTTTGACGCAGCCTTCTTGGGCCTTTCACCTTTGGCCACATCGTTATGGCTGATCACCATAACTTCGCGAGGCCACCACTCTGGATGTTGATCGCGAATAAATGTCATCAGCTTTTCTCGAACATTCATTTCCGCGGTCCAGCCGGAAAGCGGGTCAGACGTCATCAAATAGCAGGTAATGGTCTGGGCCGTGGCAGTCTGCCCCGTGACATAGCAGAGCAGCTTATGGTGCTCGACCACACTGTCCTCTTCCTTGGCAACAGCCAGAAACTTTTCTCTGATCACTGAAATATCGGCGCTTAAGTGAAGAATCAGCTCCAGGCCGCGGTATATTTTGGCGCTTTTAACCGAGAGGTTTTCAAAGGGTTTGGAGGTAAAGTAGGTGACCGGCACGATCAGCCGCCGATCATCCCATACCCTCAAACGGATAAACGTATAGAAAATGCCCTCTACATAGCACCACTGCCCTTCGAACATCACCAGGTCGCCGATACGAATCGGTTTAGCAAGCGACAGCTGAAAGGAAGACAGGATATTGCCCAGCACCGTTTGCCCGGCAATACCCACGAGTACCGCCAAGACGCTCGCCGAGGCTAAAATCGATAACCCCAACGTTTCAAAGAGCTGGATCTTGCTTAAAACATAAATCGAAACGCTGATTACCGTAAGCAGAATGATGCCCCGGCGTAAGGCGTATAACGAGGTTAAAAGCTTACGCTCATCCTTGGGTTTGGTGTCGTCAATTTCCCCCACCAGGCGGCGCGTCATGCGCAGCATAATGGTATCTATCAGGCGAAGCGCAATGGTACCGAGGCTCCAGGCCAGTATGGCGATCAATACAATCCGAAAAGTGGTTGTGGCGACAGCGGAAAACGATACGACGTAGTCGAGCAGCGTTTGGGTCACCAACGACATCATGATCAAGGCCATCGGACCTTTAATTCGCGCAGCGAAGATGCTTCGTGCCCCGCTCGGCAGCAAGCGTGCCATCAGCTCAACCAAGTGGTAGCTTCCCCAACCCACGAAGGTAATCACCAACAGAAAAATCGGAATGGCGATCCATTCCCATATCTTGAGCATCCCAAACGATGCCTTTAAGCTGCTGGGAACATACTCTTCCAGCATTGAAGGACCGTATTCTTCATAAAGATCCGGGATATAGGTGATGCTGTCTGGCATGATCAGCCAGACCGGATCCTGGTCATCTAACCGGTAGCGCCCCAGGCGAATATCGTAGTCCTGGCCTTCTATTTTCAGCGACGCAAGCTCAATATCTCGGCGCGGCTGGCCCGCCAGGGGGTTTTGCCCGGTAGGGTCTTCAACAGCGGCGTCCTGACGACCGGAAAGGTTTGAGGCATTCATCCACTCACCGCGCCGCAATACTTCGGCTAACTGACGGGTCAACAACGCGCCTTGGCTCTGCTGCTCTTCCGCTGACAGGTCATTAAGATTCAATACGTGTGCCGCTTCGGCAAACTTTTCCTCGTTGGTTAACCTCAAAAAACTGCGTATCGACTCACGCGGGGTTGCGCGTCGAACGTCGTCAGGCGTCTCATCCAACCCTTCATTTAGCGTACTAATCGCGAACCAACGGCTATCCTGGTCTTCTTCTCCCTGAGATTGCGCCGTGCAGAGGCTGGAAAATACCAATGCTATTACCAGCACTATCCATGTAGGCCACGAGCCGTGTGCTTTCATAATTACTTTATCCATTGAGGTGAGCCGACGTTTGTCCACCAACGTTCAGTAGGTAACACTGTTTTATCCGTGTCAGTGGTGAAACGAATTACAGCCTACCTATGTGGATCAAGCAAGCCAAAGCCTGACCGTCTTATCAGCTTAGTCAGGCTTTAGTCCTACCCAGGCGGCGCTAACGTGCCTTACGCCTAAGCTTTACTCCAGCTTGGTAAGCCGCAGTCGGGCAATTCTGGAAGAGGGCAAAAATGAGTCTGACCGGGCATCTTCCCAGTACTGCTTAAAAACCGTGTGTTCGCATTTTCCAGTGAGCAGCTCATCAGGCTTTAAAAAAGTAAACATCTGGTCGTACGACTGAATCTCATTTTCTGACACCCGGCGAATAATATGCTCAGGCCCCAGCTCACTAGGATGGCTAAGCCCGGCGGCACCCAGCATTTCCGCCAACGCTTTTAAGGTATTGCGGTGAAAGTTGTATACGCGGTCTGTTTTGTCGGCAACATCCAAATGGCGGCTGCGGTTGGGATCCTGAGTAGCCACGCCGCTTGGGCACTTATCGGAGTGGCAGTTGAGCGCCTGGATACACCCTAGAGAAAACATGAACCCCCTGCCCGCATTACACCAATCGGCCCCCAGCGCCATGGTGCGGGCAATATTAAAGCCGGAGGTAATCTTGCCTGCCGCGCCAATTCGAATCTCCTCGCGAAGCCCAGCGCCCACCAGCGTGTTGTGCACCAGCGTTACAGCTTCGGTGAGCGGCACCCCCATACGGTTGATAAACTCAAGCGGCGCAGCGCCGGTTCCGCCTTCACCGCCATCCACCACAATAAAATCCGGCCTTTCACCGCTTTCCAGCATGGCTTTAACGATCGCAAACCACTCCCAGGGGTGACCAATCGCCAGCTTGAAGCCAACCGGTTTGCCGCCGGAAAGCGTGCGCAGCTGGCCAATAAAGCTCATTAACTCCAGCGGGGTTGCGAACGCTGAATGGGCGGCAGGAGAAATCACATCCTGGCCCATAGGCACTTCTCTTGCCTCAGCAATCTCGGCGGTTACCTTGGCTGCGGGCAATATGCCCCCGTGGCCTGGCTTGGCGCCCTGAGAAAGCTTGATCTCGATCATCTTAACCTGATCATCCGCTGCGTTGGCGGCAAAGCGCTCGGCGTTAAACGTGCCGTCCTCATGGCGACAGCCGAAGTAGCCGGAGCCTATTTCCCAGACCAAATCACCGCCATGCAAGCGGTGGTAGCGAGAGATCGAGCCTTCGCCCGTGTCGTGATAAAAGCCACCCTTGTAAGCGCCGGCATTCAGCGCCTCGATGGCATTACCGGAGAGCGAGCCAAAGCTCATCGCCGAAATATTAAACACGCTGGCAAAGTAGGGCTGGCTACAGCGACGATCGCCCACCTGAACGCGAAAGTCAGCGTCTTCAATGGTATGGGGAAGCAGCGAGTGATTAATCCACTCATGGCCCGGCTGATACATATCCCGAAGCGAACCAAAGGGCTTCTTGTCGCTCTCGTTTTTAGCGCGCTGATAGACCACGGCACGCTGCTCGCGGGAAAAGGGCCGTTCATCCAAATCCGACTGAATAAAGTACTGGCGTATTTCCGGGCCAATCGACTCCAGAAAATACCGAATATGCGCCAGCACAGGATAGTTACGGCTCACCGTGCGCTTACGCTGGCGCACGTCATGTAACCCAAGCAATACAAGGCCACCAAACACCACTACACCCAATAACCATATAAGCGAGAAGGACAGCCCTATGAGTGAAATAGCCAACAGACACCAGCAGGCAACAAAGGCAACGTTACGCAGTGGCAGGCGGGTGAGTCCTCTTGCTTCAATCATGTGCGCTAAAACTCCTTGGGGGGCGGATTAATCATTAGCAAAGTAATGACTAGCATAACGTACGCGGCAACCATAAAGGTAAGTTGAGCATTAAGTGTCGTACGAATGCAGCTGCTGGGAGGACAGCGTATTCATGTTCCATTCAGCGAATACGTTTATGCTACGTGCAGCCAATCGAATACCCATTGGGTTGAATGCCATTGTGTTGAATGCCGTCTGGAGCATGAGTATGACAGTAAAATATTGTGGCGCGGGCCGCCTGGTTGCTGCGCTGACATTGGTGTTAATAGCGACTAGCGCAGCTGCTGAGCAGCCTTCACAGGGTGAGCAACCTTTACGAGTTGAACAACTGCAACGCTGTGGCAATCTGCTGGCGATGGATATTCAAGAATTCTGCCTGCGTGTCAGCGGGCTGCATGACACCGATTTTCAAGTGAAGCTCAACGGCACCCCACTTCACGCAGAAGGCCTTGACCACGATGGAGATCGAGTGCGGGTGCGCATCAATAGCGCCGATGTGCAAAGCGGTCCTCTGTGGTTCGAGCAGCACGAACAGTCCAGCAATCCGGTTTGGGTCAGCCTCAGAGGCAGCCATGTGCTGGCGGCCACGGATCAAGAGACCGCCAAGAACATGGATGACATTACCACCTACGTGGATCTGATCAGTCTGATCATTGAAGAAGACTACGACGGTGCTGAGGAGGCCCAGCGGCTGGCAGAAAAATACGGCGCTGAAGTCGTCGGCATGATCCCGCCGCTCAATACCTATCAATTGCGCTTACCCGTCGACAACCTGGAGGAGCGCGATGCGTTAGTACTCAGGTTAGGCAGCGAGGTCAGCATCGATGCGGTCGTCGTCGAAGAATCCGGCGCAGAAGAAAGCAATGAGAGTGAGGCGAACAGCCCACCTGCGGCGGATGACCAGGAGTGGGCATCCAATCGCTTTCTGGATGCAGTGAACTATTACCAGCGGCGTCTACCGCGCCAGAACGGGGATATCGAGACGCAGCCCATACGCATCGGCGTCATTGAACGAGAAGTCGACTTTGATGCGCCGGATTTTGCCGATTACCTGGGCAACTGCCGTAAAGATTCGTCAAGAACCTGTGTTTATGCACGCGATGCCGCCACGCCCGATGGGCACGGCACCACGGTTGCCGGCGTTTTGGCCGCGGCCTGGAATGAAGGCGGCAACAGTGGTTTTCTACGCGGCTTGGACGAGGTAGGCCCTGGCTTTGATGTGATTGTGGACCGCAATTCAGATGCAGGCATTACCGCCAATGTCGCCGCCTCGGTGAACCTTGTGGAAGACGGTGTCCGAGTGCTCAACTGGAGCTGGGGCATCCACCGGGTAGGCGCTACCGACATTAACGGCGACGAGGTTGATTCATTAGTGCGCTCAGGCATCGCCATGAGCGGTTACGAGGAACTGCTTGAAGAGTTCTTCTTATGGCTGCGCCGAGAACATCCAGATGTGGTGGTCGTGAACTCAGCGGGCAACGCATCATCATTTTCTGGGAGTGATGATTATCGGCTGCCCTCCTCGTTCGTGACCGAGCAGCTGTTCGTGGTGGGTGGGCATGAGCGCAGTGATGAGGACGTCCCGGTGGAAGATCCCCGTTACGTGATCAAACGTGAAGCATCGAATATCGATATGCGCGTGGATATCACTGCGGCGGCCTGTGTGCGCGGATCTTCCCTGATAGAGGGCGAGCAAGGCGAAGCCCACTGTGGAACCTCCTACGCAACCCCACTGGTGGCCGGCCTGTTGGCCGCAATGATGTCGATAGATCCAGAACTCACGCCAGCGCAGTTACGCATCCTGCTCCGCCGCGGCGCCATGACCATCGGAGAAGAGTACGATTTCGAGCCGACTGATGCCGATGATCTGACCGCACCAATTTTACCGTCAGAACGCGCCAATGACCTGAATCATCCGGATATTGGCCTTTCCGCTCGGCTGAATATGTACAAGACGCTGGATCTAACGGTGCAGAGTCTGGAACGAGACCGCTAGGCTATCTAGAACGACTTAGACTAGAACGACTCAGAAAAGCCCACTCCCCGGGGGTGGGCGATCATCGCGAAGGCGCTTCTCGACCTATCGCCGTCAGGCAAAATCAACGTAAGCTCTCTATGCTATAAGAGTAAACCATCTGGCATCGATCAGATAACTCACCCAGCGCTTGTCTCTTTACATGACTTAACGCCACATCAAGGATGTTATGGGTCTTCAAGAAATCGCCTTTGGCGGCATTTATCTCAGCCCCTTACTGATTTACGCATTGATTGGGTTTGTCGCGACTTTAGTGACTCGCTCCTTGCTTCATTGGATAGTCGGGCAGACTCCGCTGTGGTACGAGGCATGGTTCGACATCTCTCTTTTTGTCATCTTCACAGCCGCCACCACCTTTATTTTCACCATTTTGCTTGAAAGCCCTTAAGAGAGACCCTTAATGCGCCCTTCGCTACGTATTCTGATCACCCTTGTTATTGTCGCGATTGCCATTGCCGCCGGTGCCTGGCTATGGCGCTACTACCTTTATACGCCTTGGACACGCGACGCCCGCGTGCATGCTGAAGTCGTCACCATTGCCCCCGATGTCTCCGGCTGGGTACGCACCCTTAATGTGGCCGATACCGATTACGTTGCCCAGGGCGATACGCTGTTCGAAATCGACGATGCGCGCTATCAAGCGGCAGTAGATAAAGCCCAGGCAACGGTGGAACACCGCCAGGCAACCCTTGAGCTCAATCGGGCCGAAGAAGGTCGCCGCAATCAGTTGCGCAACAGCCGCGCGATCAGCGCCGAAGACCAGCAGGTTGCCCAGGTGAATTCGCGCATTGCCGCCGCCGACCTTCAGCAGGCGGAGGCTGATCTAGCAAGCGCCCAGCTAGATCTGGAGAGAACCCAGATTACCGCGCCGGTCAGTGGGCATGTACTTAACGTGCAGTTTTCGGCCGGTAATTACGTCAATCGTGGCAATTCGGTGCTGGCGCTGATCGCCGCCAACTCCTACTACATAGTGGGCTATTTCGAAGAAACCAAAATGGCCACGATTAACGTCGGCGATCCGGTGGACGTCGTTTTAATGAACGGCGACACGCACCTCAATGGCCATGTAGCGGGAATAGGCCGAGGCATTGCCGACAGCAACACCAACCTGAACCAGCAGTTGCTGCCCCAGGTCTCGCCTACGTTCAACTGGGTGCGCCTGGCGCAGCGCATCCCGGTGCGCATCGCCCTGGATGACATTCCCGATGAAACGCTGCTGAGCGTAGGCATGACGGCTACGGTTAATGTCCGCCCTGCAAAGCGCCCTGCCGAGCGCTCTCCCGAAACCCAAAATGAACGGCCTGAGTAACCCATGTCGCCGTTCGTTCAAACGTATCTAATGCCCAACGCCACGGCGGTCAAATTTGCCATCAAGACCACCCTGGCGATGATGCTCGCGCTTTATGTGGCGCTTTTTTTTGATCTGGAGCGCCCCTACTGGGCGCTAATGTCGGCGGCGTTTCTCCAGATCCGTCCGATGAGCGGCATGGTGATTGAAAAAGGCATCTGCCAGCTGGGCGGCACCTTTATCGGTGCCGTGGCGGGCATCGTTATCATGGCTCTGTTCGCTCAGGCGCGTATACCCGCGCTGATTACTCTGACCGGCTGGATCATGCTGTGCACCTATGTCGGCTCGCTGTGGCGTAACAACTACACCTACGGCTGCCTGATGGCTGCGGTAACCGCCATGCTGATTGTGGTCATTTCCAGCGGCAGCACGCCTGCGGGGATTTTCGATATCGCAGTGGCGCGCCTTGCTGAACTGGGGCTGGGCGCGGTTTGCGCAATGCTGGTCAGCTCGCTGCTATGGCCATCCCACGTGGGAACCCACCTGGCGACCCAAGCAGACAGCGTGATCAACGAAGCCTTCGAGCATGCCGCCCTGCGCTTAGAGGCAAGCGACGACATTCCTGCCATGCAGAAGGCCCTGCGCGGCAGCCTAGGGCCGTTAACCCTTCTTGAATCCGATAGTCAGGCGGCCCGCTTTGAAGGCCCGGTAGGCCCTGGCCGCGTGCGCGCAACCCATGTACTCACCCGGCGCACGCTGCGCTTTTTGGCTAATTTGCAGGCGCTGCATCAACTCATGCACGACCATGCCGACCGGCTTGATCCACAAAGCCTTGAGCTTGCCTGTCAGGTGGCTCAGGGGTTTCGTGAGGCCGAGCACGACAAAGGCGTTGCAGAAGCCAGAAAAACGCTTCAAGCGCTACGCCATCGGGTACATGAAAATAACGACGAGACCAGCTTGGCACCGCTGGATCGCCGCCTGCGTCTGGGGCTACGTGAGTCCATTGGCCACGCCATGGTGATGCTTGATGCCCGCGAAGCGATCGCCTCCCCGGGGCGCTATCAATTGCGCTCGTCTCCGCTGGCCTGGCATCGCGACCACCTGGCGGCGGGTATCAATGCGTTACGCTCAGGGATTGTGTTCTCGCTGCTCGCGGTTTTCTGGATTGTGACCGCCTGGCAGAGTGCCATGATCGCCATGATGCTGGGCACTCTGTTTTCGGCCTTCTTTGCCAGCCGTGACAACCCCATAGCGATTACCATGATGTTCTACAAAGGCATGCTGGCGGCCATTCCCAGCGCGTTTTTGTTCGGCCATGTGCTGCTTTCTCAGGCCAACGGCTTTCCACTACTGGCGCTGATTTTCGGGACACCGCTATTTTTAGGCCTGTTAGGTGCGACCAACCCGGCCACGATGGGCTACTGTCTGGCCTTTACCATCTTCAATATCCTGCTGACGATGCCCGGCAACGGCATGGACTTCGCTTTCGATAGCTTTGCCAACCGGGTCGTTGCAGTGGTAATCGGCCTGAGCTGCGTCGTCATGGGCTTTCGCCTGCTGCCGGGGCTGGGAACTCGGCTTAGGCGGCGGCGCCTGATCAAGGCAATATCCAACGATATTCACGAGCTTAGACGGCGCTCCATTCGCGACGCCGAAACCCGGTTCAGCGGCCATATGGCCGACCGCCTGCTGCACCTGGCTCAGCACGACGATATGCTGCCCGAAGAACAGCGCCATCTGTTTATTCTTGGCCTGACCGGGCTTGATTTAGGCACCGCCACCCTGCGCCTGCGCGACCGGCTTGACGATGCGCCGCATCCACTTATTCGTGAAGCGCATCAAGATGTGCTGCGCGCGTTAGCGGTCGGCTTTGAAGACAGCGCGACCGGCCATGCGCCGCAAGGCATTCGTGAAGCGGGAAAACGGCTGGAAGATGCCATTGCCACCCACGGCGATATCCCCGCCGACCGCCGCGTCTTGCTGGAAGGCCTGATTGAGCGTCTGGAACTCTCGCTTGAGCGCTTGGCGCGCATTATGGCCGAGCGCCCGCAGCGTGAGCCTCAACCGCCGGCCAAGCCCTTTACTCAAGAAGTAAAAGACCACTAAACAAGTGATAGAAAGCGGCTTATTCAGTAGGGATGCAAGCAAAACCGCTGGTTCTAATTCGGAAGACGCGACGGAAGTTGGTCACTTGGCAAAGGAGGTGCTGCATGTCTCGTCCACGCAGGGTCTGGCTTGCGGTAGCCGCCATGTTCTTTCTCAATGGCGGGCTGTTCGGCACCTGGGCTTCGCGCATTCCTACGGTGGCATTGCAGCACGACCTGGATGGCGGGCGGCTCGGCCTGCTGCTGCTCGTGCTGGCCTCCGGCGCGCTGATCTCGTTTCCGTTGGCGGGCAGAGCCTCGGATACTTTCGGTGCTGCGCGCGCCACACTCGCGATTGCAGCCGCCTATACCCTTGCTCTCGTGTTGATCGCTTGCGCTTTCGACCTCTGGCTAACGGCGGCGGCGCTGTTTCTGTTCGGTGCTGGCCACGGCGCCATGGATGTCACCATGAACAGCTGGGCGGGCGAGGCAGAGCGCTTTATCGAAAAGCCGGTCATGTCATCGTTACATGCCATGTGGAGCCTGGGCGCGGGTGTCGGTGCCGCGGCAGGCTATATGACGATCAGCCTGGAACTGTCGCTGCTTACCCACTTTTTACTTATCGGCATCGTGATGTATGTGAGCATGATCTGGCTTGCGAGTATCGGCTGGCAATCTGAAACGCGGCCACGTCAGGCGGGTGCAAAACGCTTCCCTTTGCCTCATGGCGTTCTCCTCTGGGTCGGGATTATTGCCCTGTGCGCCTCGCTCGGCGAAGGCGCCATCGCCGATTGGAGCGCGCTGTTTCTGGTCACCGTTACCTCGGCGACCACCGCCCAAGGGGCGATAGGATACGCCGTATTCTCGCTGGCAATGGTCATCATGCGTTTGATCGGTGGCAGCGTGATCTCTTGGCTAGGCCCGACCAACGCGGCACGCTTTGCCGGGTGCTCAGCCACCATCGGCGTGCTTCTCGCCGTCATTCCCGCCACTTTCATGGCAGCGCTGCTTGGCTTCTTCTTTCTGGGTATCGGCTACGCGCTCATCATGCCGCTGGCATTTTCGCGCGCGGCCAATGACCCCGATACGCCACCTGGTGTCGCCATCGCAAGCGTAGCGACGCTAGGCTATGGCGGCATGCTGCTCGGGCCGCCGTTGATCGGCTTTACCGCCCACTTCATCTCGCTGCACTATGCATTTGGAATACTTGGCCTGCTGGCACTGTGCATCGTGTTTATTGCTTCATCGCTTGAGCGCTTCTAGCGCCTGTTTCTACACGCGCAGATGCCACCTAGGCCGGGGCAGATTGTTTAGCTGAACAGGCGCGCTAGGTGATCGGCATAGGCCGCCATATCACGCTCAACGTCCGGCGCCTTGATGACATCGTTGGCGATAAACGTGGGCAGCGCTTCCAGGCCAACAAACTCCTGAGACTTGTGGAACGGGAAGTAAACGCCATCGACACCGCGCCCTTCAAAGAAGTTATCCGCTTCATCAAAGGCGGCCAGCGGCGCGTTCCAGGTGAGCGAAAGCATATAGCGCCGCCCTTGTAATAAGCCGCCGCTGCCGTACTGCTTGGTAGGGTCCTGGCGTGAGCGGCCGTCGCTTGCGTAGAGCGAGCCGTGCCCGGCGGTGAAGACTTCATCAATGTAGCGTTTAACGCTCCAGGGCGCGCCCATCCACCAGCCCGGCATCTGATAGACGATGGTGTCCGCCCAGAGGAATTTTTCCACCTCGGCCTCTACCTCGTAACCCTGTTCAATCACCGTTTCGCGAACCTCATGGCCCTGCTCGGCTAACGTACGCCACGCGACATCATGCAGAGTATTGTTGAGTTCACCGCCAGAATGGGCGAACGGCTTACCGCCATTGATTAACAAAATCTTCATCGTTAAAAACCTCTTACCCAATAGATGACCTTACCTGTCGATGGGCGATAGTCCCACCTGCATGGCTTGAATGTTGGCTATTATGGGATGCTCACCGACATGGAAAAACCCGCCCCCTGGCAAGAGACTTTTGATATAAAATCAACAAACATGTGTTAACCGAACAGGTGCGAGTAACGCTCATGAAAACCACGCTTGAAGAGCAGCAGGCATTTATCACCGTGGTGGACAGCGGCTCGATCACCGGCGCCGCCGAACGGTTGGGCATTACGGTGTCAGGCGTCAGCCGGGCGCTTAATCGCCTGGAACGCAAGCTTGGCGCTACTCTGCTGCGCCGAACCACGCGGCGCCTGGAGCTAACCGAAGAGGGCGAAACGTTTTTAGATCACTGCCGGCGCATTTTAACCGCAGTAGAGGCCGCGGAAGAGTCGGTTCAGGATCACCACGGCCAGCCTCAAGGGCGGCTGCGGGTGAACGCCGCGCCCAGCTTCATGCAGTTCGTCATTGTGCCAGTGCTTGGTGAGTTTCGCGCCCGCTACCCAGGCATAACGCTACAGCTGGACACCCACGACCGTTTTGTAGACCTGCTGGAACAGCGTGTGGATTTAGCCATTCGTATTGGAGAGCTTGACGACTCATCGCTGCATGCACGGCGCCTGGGCCATAGCCCGCTTCGTATTCTAGCAAGCCCCGCTTACCTTAAGCGCGCGGGCACTCCACAAAGCATTGAAGACCTTGAGCGCCACAGCCTGCTCGGCTTCAGCCAGCTTGACCACCTTAATCGCTGGCCGCTGCGCCGTGCCGATGGTGAATACTTACGCATTACGCCCGCCCTCTCCGCCTCCAGCGGCAGCACGCTGATTGAGCTCGCGCTTAAAGGCGAAGGGATCGTCTGTCTAGCCGACTTCATGACCATCACGCCCCGCAAGGCAGGTGCATTGGTCGATGTACTGCCCAATCATACCGAACGTCAAATGCAGGCCGTCAATGCCGTCTACTACCGTCAGGCCACGCTATCCCAGCGCGCCCGGCTGTTTATGGATTTTCTGGCCGAACGCCTGCCGGGGGAGTATTTGCAGGGCTAAAACTGTCAGTAGTGAATTAACTAAAGTATCCAGCCATTCTGAACCTGACGCCCGATATTCCCTTTAAGAACTGTGCTTATTTTGCAGCGCATCGCTAAATGCGGCGGCTAGAATGCCTGTGGGCATGGCGATAATCCCGATGCCTGCCACTGCGGTTAGGCCTGCAAAAAACTTACCCAGTGCGGTAATCGGCGTGACATCGCCATAGCCCACGGTGGTCAGGGTAGCGATGCTCCACCATAACGCGCGTGGTACGCTGCCAAAGGCTTCCGGCTGGGCGGCAGCTTCCACCACATATAGGCAGCAGGATGAAAACAGCAGTAACAAACCTGCCACTCCGGCACTTAGCAACAGCTCATGGGTGCGCGATTTAAGAGCGCTCGCCAAGGCCGACCACGCCTGACTAAACCGCCCCAATCGCGCCAAGCGTAATATGCGCGCCAAACGCAGCAGCCGCAGTAGAAAGGCGTTGTTATGAGATATGAAACCCAGGAAGAAAGGCAGAATGGCGAGCAAATCCACCAGCGCCCAAAACGAGAAAATATAGCGAATACGCCCTGTAACACCGCGATAACGCGGGTCTTCACCTATCGCATACAGCCGCAGCAGATATTCAATCGTAAATGCACCGACAAACACAGCCTCCAGTACTGTAAATAGCCCTGGCGCCATCGCTCGAAGTGCCGACTCGGTTTCCAGTATAGCGGTAAGGGAGGCAAGCAGAATTAACACACAGATAAGCTGATTGAGTTTCGACAACCCCTTCTCATGCCAGGCTTCAGGTGCTAACTGGTGATAGAGTTCGGCTTTATTCATGCCCTCGCTCCAGCGGGCGCTGGTTGACGCAAATCAATCGATGTACTGCCACGGTGGCATAAATATTCAGGCGCTTCTTCCCTTGGTCATCTCGAGCTTTGGGCTTTTTAATGGTTATAACCACTTTATTATTAACTACATCCAAGTAAACCCGAAGGCACAATCGATTGTAAAGAAAAAGGCATGGCGACTTGCCGGTGATTAGCGACGCGCTATCGATGCCTTTAACGCAAAGCCCCGGCCTGGGCCGGGGGCTTGTCAAACATCTGAGCTTGCAGCGTCGAGCTTAGGACTCTACGTGAAACGCCATGGTCGCGTTGACGGCTTTTTTCCAACCCGCATAGAGTTCGTCGCGCTTTGCATCTTTCATCTGTGGCGTAAAGCGCCGCTCTAACGCCCACTGTTCGACGATTTCATCGCGTGATTTCCAAAACCCGACGGCGAGCCCGGCGAGATAAGCCGCACCCAGCGCGGTGGTCTCGCTCACTTCGCAGCGCAGTACGTCCACCCCCAGTATGTCGGCCTGGAACTGAGCAAGAAAATTATTGGATATCGCCCCGCCATCGGTGCGCAGCTCGGTCAGCGCAATATCGGCATCCGCCTGCATGGCTTTGAGAACATCGGCGCTTTGATAGGCAAGCGATTCTACCGCCGCGCGCACAAAGTGCTCTTTTTGGGTGCCTCGCGAAAGCCCAAACATGGCGCCGCGCACGTTGGAATTCCAGTAAGGTGCGCCCAGGCCAGTAAAGGCAGGCACCATATAAACGCCGTCATTGTCTTTAGCGCGCGTGGCGTACGCTTCAGAATCAGACGCCTTGCCCAGCATTCTCAGGCCATCACGCAGCCACTGGATAACGGAGCCCGCCACAAACACGCTGCCTTCCAGTGCATATTCCAGCGTGCCGTCCACTTCCCAAGCAACCGTAGTAAGAAGGCCGTTCTTGGAGGGCGTGGCGTGGGTGCCGGTGTTCATTAGCGTAAAACAGCCGGTGCCATAGGTGTTTTTCGCCATACCCGGTTTAAAGCAGGCCTGGCCGAACAGTGCGGCGTTTTGGTCGCCAGCGATACCGGCAATCGGCACCTCCTGGCCCATCAGAAACTTAGGCAGCACATTGCCGTAGATTTCACTGCTAGATTTAATCTCGGGCAGCATCGACTCCGGCACGCCGAAGAGCGCTAGCAGCTCCGGGTCCCACTGTCGATCACGGATATTAAACAGCATCGTGCGGGATGCGTTGCTGACATCGGTCGCATGCACGGCACCGCCGGTCAGGTTCCACACCAGCCATGAATCGATGGTACCGAATAGCAGGTCGCCCTTTTCGGCTTTCTCTTTAACGCCCGCTACGTTCTCGAAAATCCACTTCAACTTGGTAGCAGAGAAGTAAGCGTCAATCACCAGGCCGGTTTTATCGCGAATCATATCGGCGTGGCCAGCTTCACGCAGATCATCACAGATTTCGGCGGAGTGACGCGACTGCCAGACAATGGCGTTATGCACGGCCTGACCAGTATGTTTGTCCCATACCACGGTGGTTTCACGCTGGTTGGTAATACCGATGGAAGCAATTTCGGAGACATCGACGCCGCTGTTATTAATCACCTCGGTCAAGGTGGTCAGCACGCTGGTCATGATTTCGCGGGGGCAATGCTCGACCCAGCCAGGGCGAGTAAAAATCTGTTCGAACTCGTGCTGCGCTACGCTGGCTATCCGGCCTTCATGGTCAAATAGCATCGCCCGCGAGCTGGTGGTACCTTGATCAATAGCGAGGACGTAGTTTTTCTGGCTCATGAAATGCCTCTCAAGCGTTAACGTTAAACGATTATTTTAAAATCAAATCAGCAGGCTGATTTAATAAACCCGAGCGATTTAATAACCCCGGCGATTTAATAACCCCGGCGATTTTAATAAACATAGGCGGCAAGCCCGGCAAGCACACTGCCGATAGCGGGCCCGAGCACGGGCACCCAAGCGTAGGACCAGTTACTCGTCCCTTTATGCTTGATGGGGAGAAGCGCGTGGGCGATACGCGGCCCCAAATCCCGAGCAGGATTAATCGCGTAGCCTGTTGGCCCCCCTAGCGAAGCACCGATCGATACTACCAGCAGAGCCACTGCCAGCGGGCCAAGCCCAGACGGCGTATGACCAAACATGATAATGACAAACACCAGCACAAACGTGCCGATGATCTCAGTGACCAAATTCCATCCATAAGCCGGGATGGCCGGGCCTGTAGAGAACGTTGCCAATATACTTGAAGCGTTTTCGGTAGCATCGTAATGCTTTTTATAGGCCAGGTAGCAAACGGTTGCACCCAACCAGGCACCGATAACTTCAGCGGTAAAGTAGGCGCTGGTGGTCACACTGTTGATAGGAATACCGGGGGCATACTCATTCGCTGGACCTACCAGCAACGCAAGCGTAACGGCGGGATTTATATGCGCGCCGGTGTCGTAGGCGACATAAACCGCGCAAAAAACCGCTAGCCCCCAACCAAAAAAGATAACGACACTATCGCTACTGTTAGCGTTGGTTTTGTTCAACAGTACGTTAGCGACTACTCCACACCCCAGCAGCGTTAATACGGCCGTACCGGCTATTTCGTGTAGAAAAATTGTTTCAAGCATTGCCACTCAGCTACCCCGTTTGACCGACTCGTCACTCTTTGAAGCAGCCGGATGTTCTATTTTGAAAATTCGTTTTCTTTTTTGGCATCCTATAGCGGGTATTTAAAAAAACAATATAAAAAAACGAACACAATCAGATAACAACCATATCCAGTTGATTATAAATATATTTTTAATAAATATAGACATTAGTTTAAGACGCAATTATTGAACGAAATCACCATGATCTTGTTCATCGATAACGCCAACATTGTCAATTAACGAACATTTAAGACTGGACAGTTATCGAATAGTGGACTTCTGTACGTATGTTTATGAAAGCGTAAACGCCGTTAGTTTTGGGTTCGTAAAACGTGACCTATACTCAGGTTGGCAGCGATTAAGCTGCCCACCCCAAGTCCGTATTGAAAACGGGCCTGACCACGCTTTTTTTGGGGTCACTTATCAAGGAGGAACGTGCTATGTCGAGGTCTACACCGACGGCCTATCTAAGCGGAATCCATCCGCTCCATGCCCTATTACTTGCGAGTACTTTTCCACTTTTTCTTGGCGCCACATTAAGTGATTACGCTTACTCGAAAAGCTTTCATATCCAGTGGAGCACGTTTTCTTCCTGGTTAATTGCTGGAGGGCTTGTTTTCGCAGGCCTAGCTTTTCTATGTGCGATTATCGGCCTGTTTCGTGCCGAGCATCGCCGCGGGCTTATGCTGGTTTATCCATTGCTCTTGCTGGTCATCTGGGTACTCGGCTTTATCAATGCGCTCGTTCATGCCCGTGATGCCTGGGCCATGATGCCCACCGGCCTTATTCTTTCGATCATCGTTACCGTACTGACCGTCGCGGCGATCTGGATCGGTTTTTCTCGGCGCACCGTCGGAGCAACGTCATGAAATATTTCGCACTTCGTTATACAACGCCTTTGGCACTGCTGCTGGCTGCCAGCGGCGCTAATGCTTTTGATGTAGAACAGCCTTTCGGCCCTAACCCCACGCTTCCCGAACCGCAGCGCGGGCTGCTGCCAGACATGACGGTTCCCGAACCCGCCGAATGGGGCGGCCAGCTGCCTACAGTGCCCGAGGGCTATACCATCACCAGGATCGCTTCTGATCTCAAGGTGCCCCGGCAAACCATCATGCTACCCAATGGCGATATTCTGGTGGCGGAAGGTAGCGGCGGTAATGCACCGGCATTAAAGCCCAAGGATGTGATCGCTGGGTATATCAAGGACCAAGGCAACACCGCTGTAGAGGGCGGCGACCGCTTAACCCTGCTACGCGATGACAATGGCGACGGCAGCTACGAACAGATGATTTTCGCCCAAGACCTTAACGCGCCTTATGGGCTGGCTCTGATAGACAACAACCTCTATGTGGCCAACCAGGATGCGCTGGTGCGCTTTGATTATGACGAGGGCCAAACAGAGGCCAGCGGGCCGCCAGAGGTCATTGCGCAACTGCCCTCAGCGATCAATCACCACTGGACCAAGGCGATGACCGCCAGCGCCGATGGGCAGTTTGTTTATGTCGGTATCGGCTCGAACAGCAATATTACCGAGCGGGGCATGGAGGCGGAGGTTAATCGCGCCGAAGTGTGGGAGATCAATGTCGACACGGGCGCGCACCGCCCCTATGCCACCGGCCTGCGCAACCCCTCAGCGCTAGCCACCCAACCCGATACCGGCACGCTTTGGGCAGCGGTTAACGAACGTGACGAACTCGG
The DNA here is from genome assembly GCF_014898005.1 of Halomonas citrativorans. Classification (NCBI taxonomy): domain Bacteria; kingdom Pseudomonadati; phylum Pseudomonadota; class Gammaproteobacteria; order Oceanospirillales; family Halomonadaceae; genus Halomonas; species Halomonas citrativorans. Next base: position 372,626 of record NZ_JABUYX010000002.1, on the reverse strand, counting down.
TCCGGACCTGGTACCTGATTATATTACCTCGGTTCAGGAAGGCGGTTTTTATGGCTGGCCCTACAGCTACTGGGGGCAGCATGTTGACCCTCGCGTACGCCCGGAAGATCCTGAAAAAGTGGCATCCGCTATTGCACCGGACTACAGCCTTGGCTCTCACGTAGCCCCGCTTGGCCTGGCTTTTTCTACGCCCGCCATGGGCGAAGAGTACGCCGAGGGCGTTTTTGTAGGTGAGCACGGCAGTTGGAACCGCGCGGACCCGGTTGGCTACAAGGTAAGCTTCATCCCCTTTAGCAACGGCCAACTTGCTGACAGCGACCCGATTGATTTTGCCAGTGGGTTTCTTACCGATGATGGCAGAGCACTTGGCCGCCCGGTCGGTGTCACTATTGATCCGGATGGCGCGCTTATTATTGCCGATGACCTGACCAATGCGATTTGGCGGGTTACGCCGGATAATCCGCCCGCCCCACCGGAGCAGGAGCCTGAAGCAAACGCTTCTGAGCCAGAGGAGCCCGAGCCAACATCCACCGAACCACCCGAGCAGCCATCAACGCCCCAAGAGGCTGACTAACCACCAAGCGTCGGGCAGGTACTCCCTGCCCGTCGCTGCTTCATCACGCTGTCTCAAACGGTGAATGCTTAAAACCCCAGCAAGCGCTTACGCACGGGGCGAATAGCCACCAAAGCCAGCACTGCCAGCGCCAACCACTCCAGCCAAACAGGCAGTAGTTCCTGAACCTCGCTTGCCTGATCGACCACGTTCCAGCCCGTCACTCCCAGCACGCTATCTACTGTCCAACCTACGAGCACAGTAACGACAAGCACGCTGGCGAGATAAACCGCCAACGCTGCATTGCCCAGTTCGCGACGCAATATCGCTAACGTCGCCAGACTGGTGATCGGCCCCGCCAGCAGGAAAACCAGCGCCATACCCGGTGAAATCCCCGCTAACAGCAGCCCAGCGGCAACCGGCGTGGCCGCTGCCGCACAAATGTAGAGTGGGATGCCCACCACGGCCATCAGCGCAAGCGCCAGCAGCCCACCTGAGTAATGGGCCAGCGTATCAGGCGGCACCAGCGTTACCAGCACGCCCGCCAGCAACAGTCCGGCAAACACCCATGCGCTGATATCATCCAACAGATCACTAAACGCATAACGCAGCCCGGCCTTCAAACCGCTGGGTTCGTCGGCTTTCGTGGTGGGCGTATGACAGCCGGAGGAAGCGCAGCAGCCGCCAAGCGTGGCAGGGGCGGGAGTTGCAGGTTCACGCGTTAATCCGACTAGCAGCCCGGTGACAATGGCCGTTACCAAGGCACCGATGACGCGCACGACGGCCATCAACGGACCAAGCAGTACGCTGGTCAGTAGAATGGAATCAACGCCCACCCCCGGCGTGCTGATTAAAAAAGACGTCGTGGGCCCACGCCCTGCACCACTCCGATGCAAAGCAATAGCGGTAGGAATCGCGCCACACGAACACAGCGGCAGGGGCATACCAATGACGGCCGCCCGCACAATGCTGCCCAAGCCACGCCCTCCCATCCAGCGCTGCAGCACGTGTTCCGGCAGCCATGCTTTAATTAGCCCAGCAATTACCAACCCCAACAGCAGCCACGGGGCCGCCGTTAACGCAATTTGCAATAGCTCTATAACCAGCGTCATGTCATCACCTGCTTGTCCACAGAGGGAATAGGGGCTAGCCTAAACCCTGTAATCGTTACAGGGTCAAGCCGATGAAAAACACGTATCGCATTGGTGAAGTGGCTACCCGCACAGGCTGCTCACCGGAAAGCATTCGTCATTACGAAAAGCTCGGGTTACTGCCACCCGCCAAACGCAGCGAGCAAGGCTACCGGCATTACGACCAAGCAGCGCTTGCGCGTATCGGTTTTATTCGTCACGGCCGCAGCCTCGGTCTCGACCTACCTAGCATTCAGGAATTACTGGCACTTTCAGACCACCCGGACACCGACTGCGGCGCGGCTGACGACATCGCCACTCGGCACCTTCAGCATCTGGAAGCGCGCATTGCCAAGTTGCAAGCGCTCGCTACTGAGCTACGCCAGGTAGTACAGCAATGCCGGGGTGGCAAAACCGCCGACTGCCAGATCATCCAAACGCTATACGACCACACGCTTGCCTGCAGCGAGCACGGCTGTGGATAAATAGAGGCGACGATGCGTAGAAGCGTGGCGAGGCGCCCCTCTTCCTCAAGTAGCTATCGACTACAATGGTGTTAGCGCATCGTAAAAAGGACTTTTAAATGATCGAATCACGCGAAGAGCTAGAAGCCATCAGAAAAACATGCCATTCAATGGTGACAAGAAGCTCGAGTCTCTCTGCTGGCACAGCGATCATCCCCATTCCCGGCGTGGATATCGGGTCAGACGTTGCCATATTGCTAAGGCTCATTCCTAAAATAAACGATAAATTCGGCTTAACGCCCGAGCAAATCGAAGGTCTGGATACCGAATCAAAAGTGATGGTGATGACCGCTATTTCCAATGTCGGCAGCAAGATGGCCGGGAAGTACATCACCAAAAAACTGGTGGTATCGCTGCTTCAAAAGATGGGCGTCAAAGTAGCCGCCACCGGTGTGGCTAAATATGTACCCTTTGTCGGCAGCGCCGTGGCGGGGGGCATCAGCTTTACGGCGATGAAGTATATGGGCAATAGCCATGTTGAGGATTGCTATAAAATTGCGCTGGCGACACTGGAGAGTAACCGCGCCGACTTACAGCCAGTAACGGGTTCGATAGAACCCAAATAGAGCATACTAGCGAAAGGTGCTGGCTTGCTGCGCTTTGCATTATTGTATCTTCAGTATTGTCTAACAGGTCAGCATCTCAAACAATAAGCGTTCTCATGATCATTTACATATGAGAACTGTTTTTATATGATCCCTCTGTATTACTGATAATACTAACGAGCAAGCGCCCATAGGCGCGATGCAAGGGATTATATGAAAACGCCTTTACTCCATGCCTTAAACACGACACGCTTCGCTGGCTCTATCTCCAGGCCCACCCAACTCTTCACTAAAAGCGCACTATCCTTTCGAGAAGTCACCTTTACCGCCATTTTGTCTACGTCGCTGCTGGCTTCAACAGGTGTTGCGGCGCAAACCACTGACGCCGCTAGCCCAGAAGCGCTGGAAACCGTGACGGTCACGGGCGAAAACCTTTATGACAACGTTGGCTATACGCGCCGCACCACCAGCGCGGGTACCGGTTTAACACTAAGCCAAAAAGAGCTGCCACAAGCCATCAGCATCGTTACTGAACAACGAATGCAGGACCAAAACCTGGATACCGTCGAGGCGGTATTAAGTAACGTCACGGGTATTTCAACGCGTAATGTCGATAGTGATCGTGTCGGCTTTTCCTCCCGTGGTTTTCGTATTAACAGCTTTCAGTACGACGGCATCCCTACGCTAAACACGGATAACCGTTGGTATTTTGGTGAAGGTCGGCTCAATACGGCTATTTATGACCGCGTTGAAGTAATACGTGGCGCCAACGGGCTGGTTAGTGGATCGGGCAACCCAGGCGCTTCGGTTAATTTTGTGCGCAAGCATGCTGAGAGCCGGGAATTTACTGGCTCCGTTTCTGGCACGCTGGGCAGTTGGGATAAACGCGGTAGCACTGTTGACATAACCACACCGCTAACCGCCTCGGGCAATGTGCGGGCGCGCTTTATCGGCGGTTATGAAGAAGGGGGTGCCCACCTTGACCGTCAGGATAAGCGAAGCATGTTCGGCTACGGCGTTATTGATGCAGACGTAACCGACGCCACCACGCTTTCGTTGGGCTTTGATTACCAGGACAGCCACACCTCTTCACCCACATGGGGCGGTCTACCGCTGTGGTTCAGCGACGGCACGCCAACCAATTACTCACGCTCGTTCAGCGTGGCGCCGGATTGGTCCTACTACGACTTCAAATCTGAAAAAGTCTTCGCGGAAATCAACCATCGGTTTGCTAATGACTGGCAGGCTCGTGTAGTGGGCACCCACGAAAAAACCGATATGGATGGCAAGCTGGCGTATCCCTACGTGGAAGGAATGCTGCCAGACCAAATGGATGGCAGTGGCGTCGGCTTCTATACCGGATGGAACAAGGGGCATCGGAAAGTTAACTCTGTAGATGCCCAGGTCAGCGGGCCATTCGAGCTATTGGGACGCGAACACGAACTGGTCGTAGGCGGTAGCTACAGCGACCAGAAGAACAACTACGAAAACAGCTTCATTGATGGTCTCTTCACGGTTGATGACTTCAACAACTGGGGTGGCTCGGCACCTAACGAGGGCTGGTCCGAATTTACCCCTTCTGAAGCATCAAGCACTCGTCAGAAAGCCGTCTATACCGCTTCACGATTCTCACTTGCTGATCCGTTAACGCTGATTCTCGGCGCACGCTATACCGAATGGGATGGAATGACGCTATTCCGTAGCCTGGATAGCCAGAGCAAGCACGAAGTAACACCTTACGGTGGAATCGTATACGACCTCAACGATACCTATTCAGCCTTTGCCAGCTACACCGAGATTTTCGAGCCGCAAAACTACCGCGATGCGAGTGGCGCCTACCTGGACCCGGTGGTAGGCAAAAACTATGAGACCGGCCTCAAGGCGGCCTGGCTTAATGGCCTGGTTAACGGCTCTTTCTCAGTCTTCCAAATAGAGCAAGACAACGTTGCCACGGCAGACCCGGGGCTTCCTGGGCAAACCGAGACGTACTACTCCGCCGCTAGCGGCGTAGTGAGTGAGGGCTTTGAAGTGGAACTAAGTGGTGCGGTCACTGATGATCTTGATATGACGATCGGCTACTCCCACTTCACCGCGAAAGCCAAAGAAGGCACGTTCAATACCAATCAGCCACGCTCGCTGTTCAATCTTTTTGCCAGCTATAACGTGCCACAAAAGCGTGAGCTAACGATTGGCGGCGGCGTTAACTGGCAGAGCAGCCTGTTGGCTAGCGACCTCACCACCCCCGCCGGTATACCTACCGAGTATGAGCAAGGCAGCTATACGCTTGCCAATCTTTTTGGCCGCTACCAGTTCAATCAAGACCTATCACTTCAGGTCAACATCAAGAACCTGTTCGACGAAAAGTACTACAGCAATGTCGGTGGCTACGGCGTCTATGGCGAACCAGCCAGCATCTCCTCGACGCTGCGCTATTCGTTCTAATGCACAGGCGTTAGCAATGATGGCGTCGCCTTGATACCACCGCCTCCATTCGCCCTGCCCGAATGGAGGCGATTGCATAATTGAACCGGAGAGCATAATGACCTGGCTACGTAGCAGTAAAGCACTAGGCCTTGCGGCCGTTGCAACGCTTACTTTAGGGTCAACCCTCGCGGGTGCCCAAGAGTACCCGCTAGAAATCGAACACGCCCTTGGCACCACCATCCTTCAGGAAAAACCGGAACGAATCGCGACCGTGGCGTGGGCGAACCATGAGGTGCCGCTGGCGTTAGGCGTTGTACCGGTCGGCTTTGCTGCCGCCAACTTTGGCGATACCAACGGCAACGGTTTGCTGCCTTGGGTGGAAGCCCGGCTTGAAGAACTTGAAGTAACGCCCCCCGCCCTGTTCGATGAAGGTGACGGCATTGATTTTGAAGCCGTTGCGGCCAGCCAGCCTGATGTAATCCTTGCGGCCTATTCAGGGCTTAGCCAAGCGGACTACACCACCTTGAGCCAAATTGCCCCCGTCATCGGTTACTCCGAAGGCCCGTGGGCGACAGACTGGCGCGATATGATTCTTCTCAATAGCGCTGGCATGGGCATGGCCGACGAAGGCCAGGCACTGATTGAACGCCTTGAACGCCAAATTGCTGAAACTGCCCAGGCGCATGCCGAACTAGAAGGCAAAACAGCCATGTTCGTGACGCACCTCGACCCCACCAACCTGGGGCGCATCTCTTTCTACACCGATAACGATGCGCGAGTGCGATTCTTCCATGACTTGGGGCTGGTCTCGCCAGCGATCGTTCAAGCCAACTCGGCACCGGGCACGTTTTCAGGCGAAATCAGCGCTGAGCTAATCGACCAACTGGCAGACGTGGATATTCTGGTCACCTACGGCGGACAAGCGCTGATTGAACAGCTCGAAGCCCATCCGTTGACCTCTCGGCTGCCCGTCGTTGAAAACGGCGCCATTGTGCTGCTCGACAATAGTCCGCTGGGTACTGCGGCCAATCCGACACCCATGTCGATTTCATGGTTATTAGACGATTATGCTGACCTGCTCTCAGAAGCCGCACGCCACGCAGAGTAACGTTGTTGCTGCGCCAGCCGCTAGCGTTACCCGGCAACGTAATAAGCGAGGCACGCGCCTTGCTGGAGGCCTACTGCTGCTGGCGCTGCTTGCGTTGGCGCTAACGCTTTCTGTGGCGTTTGGCGCTCGCACGGTGGGTTGGCCAGAGGTAATGGCGGCGCTAAGCGGGCAGGTAGAAAACATTGGTGATGCCGCCGTGGCGAGCCGCTTGCCGCGTACTCTACTGGCAGTGCTGGCAGGCGCCGCGCTCGCCGTATCAGGAGGCGTTATGCAAGGGCTTACCCGTAATCCGCTTGCCGACCCCGGCCTGTTAGGCGTTAACGCCGGGGCGGCGCTGGCCATTGTCATAGGAATCGCGTGGTTTGGGATGGATGAAACCACGACCTACATCTGGACAGCTATTCTGGGTGCCGGGCTTGCCGCTGTGGCGGTTTACGCTATTGCCAGCCTGACCCGCGGGGGCGCTACACCGCTCAGGTTGGCGTTGGCCGGGGCCGCTACGACGGCGGCGCTAAGCTCGTTGGCGACGGCCGTTATACTGCCACGCGGCGATATTGCGGGGCTGGCGCAGTCGTGGCTGGTGGGCGGTATTGGCGGCGCGACGTACGACCAGATCATGCCCGTGCTGCCTTTTCTGCTCGCAGGTTTTGTGATCACGTTACTCGCCGCACGCAAGCTCAACCTGCTGGCACTGGGCGACGATGCCGCTGCGGGCCTGGGCGAAAAAGTCGCCATCGCCAGAGCCATGTCGGCGTTGGGCGCAGTACTGCTATGCGGCCCGGTTACGGCTATCTGTGGCCCCATCGGCTTTGTCGGGCTGGTGGTGCCGCATGCCTGCCGCCTATTAGTCGGTGGTGACTACCGCTGGCTATTGCCGTTTTCCGCCTTGGGTGGCGCCGTGCTGTTAACGTTTTCAGATGTGGTGGGCCGGCTGGTAGCGCATCCTGCAGAGCTTGATGCGAGCATCGTTACCGCCTTTATCGGTGCTCCCGTGTTTATCTGGATTGTACGCAACCGCAAAGTAGGCGCGCTATGAACCCGCCCTCTTATAACGCCACGCCTTCATCCCCCTCTCAACGCCATGGGCACCGTTCTTACGGGCAGATGCGGCGGGCACACGCCAAGCGCCGGGGGCGGATACTTGCGGTATTGGCCGCCTGTTTACTGGCAGGCGTAGTGTTGACCTTGATGCTGGGACAATCCTTTACGCCACTCACCACGGTGCTGCGCATTCTGGGTGGCGCTGAGGTACCCGGGGCCAGTTTTACCGTGCGAGAATTACGCTTACCAAGGGCCGTGGTTGCGGTGCTGGCAGGCGCCTGTTTTGGACTGGGCGGTGTCGCTTTTCAAACCCTATTGCGTAACCCGCTGGCAAGCCCCGACATTATCGGTATTAGTACCGGCGCGAGCACCGGCGCGGTGTTTGCCATTGTAGTGCTATCACTCAGCGGCACGGCGGTTTCAATCATTGCGATTGCGGCTGGGCTAGGCGTGGCGCTGTTAATCTACGGGCTCTCCTGGCAGCAAGGCGTAACTGGCACTCGATTAATTCTCATCGGCATTGGCCTGGCCGCGATGCTACAAAGCGTCACGGCGTATCTTCTAATGCGTGCGCCCAGTTGGTCACTGCAGGAAGCACTGCGCTGGATGGCGGGTAGCCTTAACGGTATGCAGCTTGACCAAGCACTGCCGCTGTTTATCGCCCTGCTACTGTTTGGCGGGCTGTTGTTAAGCCGCCACCGTGACCTGGAAACCCTGCGCATGGGTGACGATATCGCGGTGGGGCTGGGTGTTCGTTTAGCCCTCACGCGAATTACTGTGGTAGTTACCGCCGTGGCACTTGTCGCCTTTGCCACTGCGGTGACCGGCCCGATTGCGTTTGTGGCGTTTCTTTCCGGCCCCATTGCGGCACGTTTGGTGGGGCGCAACGGCTCGCTGCTGATTCCTTCTGCACTGGTAGGCGCGCTGCTGGTGCTTCTGGCAGACTACGCGGGCCAGTTTTTACTACCTGCCCGCTATCCGGTCGGCATTGTGACCGGCGTATTAGGCGCCCCCTATCTCGTTTACCTGATTACTCGCGACAATAAAAGCAGAGGCACCCTATGAGCGCTTCGTCGCTTCTCGCCCAACACCTGACCGCAGGTTACGGCGAACGGACCATTCTTAATGACGTGAGCCTAACCGTTCAAGCGGGGCAAACAACCGCTATTGTGGGCGCTAACGCCTGTGGAAAATCGACGCTGTTGCGCGTGCTTTCGCGTCTCATGACACCGGAGCAAGGCAACGTGTTGCTGGATGGTAACGCCATTCATAAGCTCCCCGCCCGCCGCCTGGCGCAACAGCTGGGGTTTCTGCCTCAGTCGCCTATCGCGCCGGAAGGCATCACTGTGCTGGAGCTGGTGAGCCGCGGCCGCCACCCGCATCAAGGGCTTTTCCAACGCTGGAGCGCTACCGATGAAGCCGCCGTGGCCGATGCTTTAAGCGCGACTCACATGGCTAACCTGGCCGACAGCGCCGTAGAAGAACTCTCCGGCGGGCAGCGCCAGCGGGCGTGGATCGCCATGGCCCTTGCTCAGCAAACTGATGTGTTACTGCTGGATGAGCCCACGACCTTTCTGGATATCAACCACCAGATCGAAGTGCTCGACCTGCTCACCGACTTAAACCAAACGCGCGGCACCACCATTGTGATGGTGCTTCACGAGCTGAACCTGGCCGCCCGTTACGCCGACAAGCTAGTCGCCATGGCGAACGGCAACATCTACGCCGTTGGCCCATCGGAAGACGTATTTACCGAACAGATGGTACGCGACGTATTTGGCCTGGAAAGCCGCGTTATCGACGACCCGGTCACGGGAAAACCCATGATGATACCGCTGGGGCGGCATGGGGCATGCAAGCGTAAGCACGCACCCACTGCCGAGGGAGAGACACAGGCCGGTTAAATGGGGGAAAGAGGCTGCTCAATGGCACGCCCAACCTGTAGCACTTTGGCGTCATCAAATGCCTTGCCCATAATCTGGACGCCTACGGGCAGCCCTTGATGATCTTTACCAAATGGCACCGTCAGCGCAGGTAGTCCGGTCACATTGGCGGGTGCGCATAAGCGCACATACGCTTCGGAGACACTCTCTTGGCTGCCGTCTTCCCAATCAAACGTCTCCTGCTCCAAGCGTGCTGCTGTCTGGGGCACGGTGGGTGTCAGTAGAACGTCGATGTCTGAAAACAGGGAACCCCAGCGCTTAGCGATGAGGCCTCGGGCACGCTGCGCCTTCAGGTAATCGCCTGCTGGCAGCAGTTGTCCGGCTTCGAGCAAGGTGCGTACATCATCACCGTATAGCGATGCTGATTGGCGTATGTCCTTGGCGTGTACGGTTGCTGCCTCGGCCACCATCAAGCCCCACTGAGTCGGAATAAGGTAGTCAGCCAGCGGAATATCCACCTCCACCAGCACGGCGCCCTGTTGTTCCAGATGCGCTGCCGCACGCCTAACAGCCGCGGCGACTGGCTCCGCAACGTGGTCAAAATAGTAGTTGCGTGGGATACCAACACGCAGCCCATGCACACTCGACTGTGCGTTGGTATCAAAAGCGGCAGGAGGAGTACGGCTAGCGGGGTCGCGCGCATCAAAGCCCATCACTGCCTGCAATAACAGGCCAACATCCTCTACCGTGCGTGCCATAGGGCCCGCATGATCGAGCGACCAGGCCAGGGGCATAGTGCCGTGGCGAGAGACCAAGCCATACGTAGGCTTGAACCCGACCAGCCCGCAAAGTGCTGCGGGCACCCGAATCGAGCCACCGGTATCGGTCCCCATGGCTGCCCAGGCGCCGCCGTAAGCAACCGCTGCGGCAGAGCCCCCACTGGAGCCCCCCGACGTGCGCTGTGGATCAAGCGGATTGCGCGTTTGAGGTGTGGTCAGGCCGAAAGCGAACTCATGCAAATGGGTCTTGCCCAAGAGTATGGCGCCGCCACGCAGCAAGGCATCCGTTACCGCGCTGTTGGCCTCGGCCAGGTGTCCGTCCCGAATACGGGAGCTGGCAGTGGTGGGTTGGCCAGCAACATCGAACAGGTCTTTCAGCGCGATAGGAATGCCATGCAGCGGCCCACGGTAACGGCCATGTTGAATGTCTCGCTCGGCCTCAAGTGCCTGCTGACGGGCGGCTTCTTCCCATACAGATACAAAAGCGTTGATCTCTGGCTCTCGCGCACCAATACGCGCCAAGGCCGCATCCAACAATTCTACTGGCGACAGTTCGCGTGCCGCGATGGCGGCACTGGCTTGGGCCAGTGTCAGGTTCAATGGATTTAGCATGGTTGGTTCCCCTGGCTAGCATCAAAGGCAAATGAAGGAGTGCATGATTCATCGATAGGTAATTCGTCAAGCCGGGCAATGACCGTGTGTATGTGATGCAGTACACCCGCAATCAGTGGCGCACGTTCAGAGTTCAGGGGCAGCCCCAGGCTGGTAGCCAGAGCCTGGATTTCCTCGGCAGACATAGGAGAGACATTTTGAGCAGTCATGCTTGATTTCCTTTCTTCATTGAAGTGCGCGCTTGCATAAGCAGCAGGATAATGGCGAGCAAGGCCAGTGCTGTGATCACCGCACCATAGATATTGACTGCGGCCAGCAAACCGGCCTTCTGCGCCAGGAAGCCGACAGCCATCGTGGGCACGCTATGGGCCAGATAACTTTCGATATAGAACACGCCCATCAGCGCGGCACGTTCATGGGGCTCAGCCAACGGCAGGACACTGCGTACAGCCCCGAGGAAGCTCGCGCCAAACCCAAACCCCGCAATGACCGACCCGGCCAACAGCAAGACAGCGTTTCCCTGGTTAGCCCCGACCAAAATGACAACCAGCCCTGCGACCAAGGCAAGTTCGCCAGACAAGAGGGTTGTAAAAGAGCTCAGCTTGCGAGCCGCCAGAACCGCTGTGGCGCCGGTGAGCGTTAGCGCTGCGACGACAAGACCACCCAGCCATGGCGTGCTCACATGCGTAACGTCAACGATCAGCGATGGCATAAGCGATAGATAAAAACCACCTAGCATCCACACAGCCACGTTTGCAGGAGTGACAGATAACAGCGTTTTTCGCGCTTGCAGCGGCACGGTAATGCGTGGTTTCAGGCTTGCCCATGCACCCGGGCGATATGTCACCGTCTCTGGTGCCAGCCAAATCAAGCCCAGCATCACCAGAAAAATAGCCAGCAGCAACACGTACACCATGTGCAGCGGATCAGGCGCCAACACGACCAACGAGGTACTGCCTAGCGCGCCAGCTGCCATACCAAGCAGCGGTGAGATGCTGTTAATCACAGCCCCCCTCTCCCGACTAACATCGAGTATCGCCGCGCCAACTGCCGCAGTGGCCATACCCGTGGCAAAGCCTTGCAGAGCGCGCGCACCAACCAGCCAACCCGGCCCGGCCGCACCCAAAAAAACCACCATAGCGATGATCTGTAGCGACAACGCCATGGCAATAACCGGACGTCGACCAATATGATCGGACAGCCTCCCCGTCACCAGCAGTGCCAAAAGCAAAGCCAGCGCGTAAGTGGCAAAAACCACCGTCAGCAGTGTTGCGCTAAAGCTCCACTGCCGCTGATAAAGTTGGTACAGCGGGGTAGGCGCACTCGATGCTGCTAAAAAGGCAATCATTATCGCTGTGTGCAGGAAAACGGTACGGGCGGGAGACAAACTCCAGCTAGAGGAACGGCGGACAGTATCAGAAACGTTGATGGACATGACCTCTCCCAAAAGGCAAAATATTAGCTTTAAAGAGCATAAACTCAATAAATCGCTAACGCAAATATTTTGCTTTAGTGATTTATTGCACCGTACCGACGAAACCGTGCCGACGAATAGGTACTGAAGGGACACATGACCAACAAACCCACTCCTCGTCCAGGGGGCCGCAGCGCTCGTATTCAGGCTGCCGTTCATCAAGCCGTTCGAGATCTGCAACAAGAACAAGGCCGGGCCGGGCTTACGGTACCCGCCATCGCCACACGCGCTGACGTCACCCCCTCGACGATCTACCGTCGCTGGGGTGACCTTACCCAGTTACTGGCCGACGTTGCCGTCGAGCAACTACAGCCAGAGCAGCCGCCAGCCGATACGGGAAGTGTGCGTAGCGACTTGTTAGCCTGGCTTGTTGAGTACTTTGAGGAGATGTCATCAGCCCCAGGGAGGGCGATGCTCCGCGATGTTCTAGGCACAGAAGGCCATACCAGCGCGGGTAAATGTGATGGCTTCTTGCGTCAGCAGATCGAAGTAATCAACGAACGCGGCCTTGCCAGAGGAGAGCAGCCGATGGATATAGGGCGGGTCACTCAAATAGTGGTAGCGCCTCTGATGTACCGCATCCTGTTTGCCAACGAAACACCGACTACGCAGGCCATAGAAGCACTTTTCGAACAATTAGTAAGCTCAGCAGATGCTTAATAAAAAAGCCCCGTGTTCTGGATAACACGGGGCTTTTGGCAAGGGGCGCTGTTGGGCTTATTACGCCTCGACCGCGGCACGCCCTTTGATCATTGAGCGGGCAAGCAGCAGATACGCGACCGAGCCACAGGCGGCCATGGCCAACACCACCGCTTCAAGCGTATGCGGCAGCATGGCAGACAGGGCACTCAAAATCCCGGCGATACCGAACTGGGCGGCGCCCAAAAGCGCGGCGGCGGTACCACTGCTAGTGGGGAAAAACTCCAAAAAGCAGGCCTGTATATTGGGCGAGATCGCCCCTACTGTGCCGATGGTCAGCATCATGGCGAACAGGAAAGCGTACATTGGCCACTCCATAAAGGCAGCCATCACTAACAATACAATGCCGACCGCTTGGCAGCCCGTTGCCAACTGCAGAATACGCAGCGACGATATTCTGGAAAGCAGTACACGGTTGCAAATATTGAAGAAAAGCATCGCGACGATGTTAGCCGCAAACAGCATCGAAAAGCTTGAGGGCGACTGGCCAAAATGCCCCTGATAGATAAAGGAAGCGTAGGTAATGAACATCATCAGGGTGGAGAAGGAGGCGGCCTGCCAAGCGATAAACGGTAAAGCTGGTTTCGTCGACAGCACCAGCTTGTAACGCGCCAGCAGGCTCATTTTGGGGCTTTTCGATCGCGACACTTTACCCTTCCCGGAAAAAAGCACCCGCACCAGTAACGGCACCAGCAGCACCGCGTAAATCGCCAAGGCAAAGAAAATATTGTGCCAGGAACCCACCGCCAAAATCGCACTACCAACGCTCGGGGCGATACCCGGCGCCAGCACCATGATAAAACCCATCATCGAGAACAGCTTCGCGGCATCACGGCCCGCCACCCGGTCGCGCACCAGTGCCGGTACCGACACCAGCGTTAACCCCGCGCCAATGGCTTGAACGGCCCGCCCGCTAAGCAGAGTGTTCAAGGATTCCGCCATGCCGATGACAATGCTTGCGAGCGCAAAAATTGCCAGCCCGCTCATCAATACACGCTGGCGACCGAAGCGGTCCGAAAGCGCCCCGCCAATGAGCTGCCCCACAGCCATCGCGAACACATACACCGAAACGCTTAACGATACGGCCTGCTGAGATATCCCCAGCGACTCGCCAATGACCGGAAAGGCCGGCAAGTACGTATCCATGGAAAACGGACCCAGCATCATGGTCAATGCCAGGCTCAGTACCACAATGAAGGGCGTTTTAGATTGGGTCATAGAAGCTCGCGGTAAGATGGCTTAATGATAGCAGCATTCGTAATATGATACCGATTGACGCCATCATCAGCCAACATTCGCCTGGAAGTGGCTACCAAGCCACCACGTTGGGCCATCCAACAGTCCGCGTGTGCTACTCGCTCCTTTTCATCTCTTTAACCACAGCATCCAAGTGGCTTGAGTTGATCTCGGCGGGCGAGTTGGCGCCGATCAACGTCATGGTGACACGCATATCGGCGGCGATTAGATCCAACAGATGGGAAACGCCCTGCTCGCCCCGTGCGGCCAAGGCGTAAACGTAAGCACGGCCCAGTAGAACGCCCTGGGCGCCTAGCGCCAGCATACGCACCACATCAAGCCCAGAGCGCACGCCGGAATCCGCCAGTACCGTCAGTTCATCGCCCACGGCCTCGGCAATATGCGGTAGCGCTTGGGCGGTAGAAATAGCCCCATCTAATTGGCGCCCACCGTGGTTGGACACCACGATACCGTCGGCCCCCATGCGTACCGCATCTCGCGCATCCTCTTTATCCAACAACCCTTTGATGATCAGCTTGCCCTTCCAGCTCTCACGAATCCACTCAAGCTCGCTCCAGCTAATGGAGGGGTCAAAGTTTTTCGCCAGAAAGCCCATGTAGTCGTCCATGTTCATTTCGCGCCCGGTGTAGGCCTCGATGTTACCGAACGACAGTGGCTTGCCTTTAAGCCCTACATCAAACGCCCACTGCGGGTGGGTGATTGCCTGAGCGTACTGGCGCAGCTTGGCATTGGGGCCTGACATACCCGAGCGACGGTCACGGTAGCGCGACCCCGGCAGCGGCATATCCACGGTAAACACCAGCGTTTTCATGCCTGCTTCCCAGGCGCGCTCCAGGGCGTTTTTCATAAAGCCGCGATCTTTCAGCACGTAAAGCTGCGACCACTGCTCGCCGTAGGCATTTTTCGCCACTTCCTCGATCGAGCAAACCGAAACGGTGGAGAGTGTATAAGGAATCCCCGCCTTTTCTGCCGCGCGCGCAGCCTGCACTTCGCCGCGCCGAGCATACATGCCCGTGGCGCCCACCGGTGCCAGCGCAACCGGCATTTTCCACTGGCTGCCTAAAATTTCAGTTTCAAGCGACGGCGTACCGCCCCCCTGCAGCACGCGCTGACGTAAAGGAATAGCCTGCAACGCCTCCACATTGCTGCGCAGCGTGCTTTCCGTGACCGAGCCGCCATCAAGGTAATCAAACAAAAAACGAGGAACACGCCGCTTGGCGGCTTGCCGGTAATCAGAAGGGCTTGAAATGATCATGAATTCGCCTTAACTCGACACGGGAAACGGAGAAGTGACCGTATGTTAGAAACCTTGGTGCTAACTCCAACTAGCGTAACATGTTACGCCGCCTCTATAGCCATTCGCTGCGCTGAACTTTAGTCTATGAGCGTTTCTCCCACGCGGAATGCCTCCGCCCCCATCGAGCCCGACATTGCAGAAACGCCTAAAACGAACAATGCTTGAACAGTGTGTGTAGCAACGGAGTTTTGCAATGGCGGACTTCAAGCAACGCGGGTGGGTGAAATGAAATGGGCTGATCACTGAGCAAAAGGCTAGGTGGCCCACAAAGATAGCGAGAAGCCCCACCCTGCGTATCTGATCAAACAAGAGAACGGCAGCACAGTCTTGAAAGCACAGCTTTGAAAACAGAGTCTTGGAAGCAGAGTTTTGAAAACAAAGCTTTGAAAACAGAATCTTGAAACTTCATACCGAGCTCAAAAAGGCATAGGCAAGGAGGCCACGGTGAGCATCCCACAGCCCGAAACACTCACTTTTGATAGCGATGAAAAGAGCGGCTATCCCAACTCCCCACTACCCGTACTGATATACCGCAAGGTTCTCGACCTCAGTAGCGCAGAAGCGCGGGCCGATACCTTTGAAAACATGTTCAAACAGCACGGCTGGCCGCCCGCATGGCGTTACTACTTATATGATTTTGACCACTTTCACTCCACCGCCCACGAGGCGCTAGGCATTTTTCAGGGCCAAGCCAGAGCGCGGCTGGGCGGCCCCAATGGCCAAGAAGTGATGCTTTACGCGGGGGATATACTGGTACTGCCCGCCGGAGTGGGTCATGCCTGCGTAGAGGCGGACGACGATTTTTGCATGGTCGGCGCCTACCCGCCGGGGCAAAACCCGGAGAACGAGCGCGGCGACCCGGCCGAGCTTTCGGCAGCACAAGCGCGGGTGGCTTCCGTAACCGTGCCGGAGACTGCCCCGGTGGGCGGGCCACTCCAGCCTCTGTGGAAACCATCGTCGTAGAAACGGCGAGCCCTATCTAGACGACTGGTCTAATCAGGCGTAAGCTAGTCGCTATGAACATGACACCCGTCACCGGCGATGTCCGGCAGCGCATTCTTAACACCGGCCAGGTCATCATCGGTGGTAAGGGGTTCTCGGCGGTAGGTCTTAACGAGATTCTCAAAGCCGCCGAGGTGCCTAAAGGCTCCTTTTATCACTACTTCAGCTCCAAAGAAGCGTTTGGCGAAGCACTGCTGGAAGACTACTTCAGTGGTTATCTCGCGCAAATTGAAGAACGCCTTGCCCAGCCGGGTGCTTCTCACGCTGAGCGTTTTCTCAGCTACTGGGCGCACTGGCGGGATACCCAGCACCATTGCGACCCCAGCGGAAAATGCCTGGCGGTGAAGCTTGCCGCCGAAGTCAGCGATCTTTCCGAGCGCATGCGCCGCGTGCTGCAACACGGTACTGAGCGCATTATTGCCAGGTTAGCCCAGTCAATCGAAGCCGCCGCTGCCGATGGCTCGCTGCCTCAATCCGTTAGCGCTCAAAGCAGTGCCCTGGAACTAGCCACCACCCTTTACCAGCTATGGCTGGGTGCCAGCCTGCGCGCTAAAATTACCCGCGACCGGGTGCCGCTGGATGCCGCCTTTAAAGCCACCTACGCTTTGTTAAACCTCGACCCCAGCCGCCCTCTCAGCCTGCAAAGGACTCAATCATGAAAATTCTCGTAGTGGTTACCTCACACGACAAGCTTGGCGATACCGGCAATAAAACCGGCTTCTGGCTCGAAGAGCTGGCCGCGCCTTACTATGCGTGTAAAGATGCAGGTGCCGAGCTAACCCTGGCCTCGCCCGCTGGTGGCCAGCCGCCGCTCGACCCCAACAGCAACGTACCGGATGCTCAAACTGAGGCTACTAACCGCTTCCAAGTGGACCTCGACGCCCAAGCGGCGCTGGCTAACACCCATCAGCTTGCCGATATCGATATTGCTGAGTTCGACGCCATATTTTACCCCGGCGGCCACGGCCCGCTGTGGGACCTGGCCGAGAGCGCTACATCTGTGCGCCTGATTGAAGACGCCATTGCCGCCAACAAGCCTGTTGCTACGGTATGCCACGCCCCCGGTGTGCTGCGTCATGTGAAAGGCAGCGACGGCAAGCCGCTGGTCGCTGGCCGTAAAGTGACCGGTTTCAGCAACAGCGAAGAAGACGCCGTTGGCCTGACAAACGTGGTACCGTTTTTGGTCGAAGATATGCTCAAAGAGAGCGGCGGTGAGTACAGTAAAGGCGATGACTGGAGTTCTTACGTGCTCGTCGACGGCCTGCTGATTACCGGACAAAACCCCGGCTCATCCGAAGCCACCGCCCAAGCGCTGTTAAAGAAGCTTTCCTGATAATTACCCAAGGAGAATGGAATGCCGGCTTATGTTGTACTGACGCGTGAACGCACCCACGACGCGAAAGAAATGGAGCAATACGCCACCAAGGCCAAAGCCGCCCGCGAAGGCCACGACCCGAAGCCACTCGCCTTCTACGGTGACTTTGAAGTAATGGAAGGCAGCGACATGGAAGGCGCGGTAATTCTGCGCTTCCCCGACATGGCCGCCGCCCGCGCCTGGTACCAAAGCGACGCCTACCAAGAAGCTCGCCAGCATCGTTTCCAGGGTGCCGACTACCGCGTGTTTATTGTGGATGGGGTTGAAGAGACGTAAGCCTTTTTGCAATTACGCATAGACGCACAAAGGGCCGTTCGTGGTTACGAACGGCCCTTTTATCTTTTTAAAGACCAGCATATCTGTGCCTAATGGCTGAATAGCAATATCACTCTTGGCTTATTCACCAATGAACTGCTCTAACGGCCAATAGCGGAGTTTTTCCTTTGAGGTGGTGCGACTAAGAGCGCCAGCGCCACTGTTACCATCGGCCTTTAATCACGAAGTAAAGCAGATGCGCTGTCCGAGTCACCACATTGGGATAAAACAGTTCATCGCCACAGCCTGACTCAATTCAATGCATAAAAACCATCACCACCAGCACCATTGTCAGCAATAACAGGTACACCTTGGCATGAATACGGTCAGGAATGCGCCCGATCCAGACTGACGCCAAGCGGATACCGAGCCATGAGCCTACCGCAAGTACCAGCAAGGCACGCAGATCCACATAACCGGCATACCAGTTTCCTAACGCTGAGTGATTTGCCGACAGCAACACATATGTCGCGGTGCCACTCACTGCCATGGGCAACGACAACGGATTGGCCATGGCGGTGGCCGCCGTCATGCTCGCGCCTCTTCGCCGCATAAGCGGTACGGTCATTACACTGCCACCCACGCCCAGCAAAGCAGCCACCGCACCAATCAGTGTACCCACCATTGCCGTTACCCCACGCCCCATAGGGCGCACATCACTCCCTGACTGACGCAGAAAACCGGGCCGCAGAATAGCATCCGCAATCGTAATACCCAGATAGCCGATAAACGCCCAGCGTACCCACTCCCCGCTCAACGACACGGCAACCGCCGCGCCCAACACAGCGCCCATGGCGATATAACCAACCAGCGGACGCACTAGATGCCACTGCACGGTCTGTCGCCGATGATGACGCCATGTTGCCATTGAAGCCGCGAAGATCATCAGCGCCGTCGAGGTAGCCACCGCGATATGCATGGCTGCCATACCCGCCACGCTATCTGGCCCATGGACGGCAATCAGCAAGGTATACAGCAAGGGAACCACTACAAACCCACCACCGAAACCGAACAACACGGTGGTGACGCCCGCCAAACCGCCACAAAGAAGTAATACGCTATACACCGCCACTCTCCTGATGAAATTCAACAGCAGGGAGAATATGCCGACTAGAACTGGCTGACCTTCGATTTTTGGACAACAATCATCGCATTTCGGCCAGAATAACGATTATGCTCAATACTCTTTTATCCGACGTGGATCACGTGGCACGGCCCATGGTGGCCATCGGCACTGATTACAGCCCCGGTACGCTTCTTGACTTTCATGCCCATCGCCGCGCCCAGTTTCTCTATGGCATGACAGGCGTGATGGAAGTCAATACGGATGACGGCACCTGGATGGTGCCGCCCTATAGCGGAGTCTGGCTGCCTGCGGGCAAGCGCCACCAAGTACGTATGAACGGGGTGAGCACCCGAAGCCTGTATATCGAGCCCCGTGTCTCGCCACGCACGACTTGCAGTTGTGAGGTGCTGGTCGTGACGCCCCTGTTGCATCACCTGCTGCTGGCTTCCGCCCATCTACCCGCGCTCTATGATGAAAATGGCCGCGACGGCGCCCTGGCGCAACTACTCCTATACGAGCTGCAACAGGCTCAGGCCCTGCCGCTGTTTGCGCCCCTGCCCCATGACCCTCAACTAGCCAACCTGTGCCGAGCGTTTCTCGGCCAGCCACATATACACAGCCCTCCCGAGGACTGGGCCCGGCAGATGCATCGCAGCCAGCGCACCTTCAATCGCCTATTCCGTCAGCAGACCGGCATGTCCTTTGCCGTATGGCGTCAACAGGCCTGCCTGATGGCCGCCCTTCCCAGGCTGCTGTCCGGTAGTTCCGTTACTCGCACCGCGCTGGAACTCGGCTACGACAGCCCAGCCGCTTTCTCCAGTATGTTTCGTAAGGTGCTTGGCCAAACTCCCACCGCTTTTGTTAGGGCGGCGAATCGTCAGTTGGAAGAGTAGCTGGCACCGCTTGCTGTTGAACTTTCGCCGACTCAAACGGAGCAATGGTGATGGCTATTAGCCCAGTCCTGGACATTCGCAGCCCAGTCTATTATTACCAGCCCAACCACGCTATCGGCCTATCAGTTGGAAGTGGTTGACGATCTAGTTTTTGTTATCCGTGTGGAGCACACTGGCATGCATGGGGCACTGCAAAGGGGAACTGACGATGCGCTTGAGGATACTATCGGACCTGCATCTGGAAGACTTCGACGAACCGCGCGCGCTGCCGCAGTCCAATGCCGATATTGTCATTCTGGCCGGTGACATTCACGCAGGCGTCCAGGGCCTCAGCTGGGCAGCGGAACATTTTGCCGGTACGCCTATCCTCTACGTCCCCGGCAATCATGAGTTCTACAGCACAGCCATGCCGACTCTGCGGCGGCAACTGGAGGATGAGGCCGCCCGGCTCGGCATCCACCTGCTGGACAATCGCACGCTGACCCTGAACGGTATACGTTTTCATGGCACCACGCTGTGGACTGACTTTGCCCTCTATGCCGGGCAGCCCAACTACGATCCGTCACTCACCGAAGCCAGGGCGCTGGACCTGATGCCCGACTTCCAAATCATCGAGCAGCCGGACGGGGCAGTTTTCACCCCGGCAGAAAGTCGGCGCTTGCATGCCAAGGCGTTGGCCTGGTTGGAAAGGGAGCTATCACGGCCATTCAGTGGTCCAAGAGTAGTGATAAGCCACCATGCGCCCCTGTCCTCCTGTATCCCATCACGCTACCGCGGTGATGTACTCTCCCCGGCTTTTGCTTCCCATCTTCCGCAACTGATGGGCCGCATGGATCTTTGGATTCATGGACATGTGCACGAGCCCGTGGACCTCAATGTGAGCGGAACACGTATCATCGCCAACCCCGCTGGCTATCCCGGCGAGTTCGATCCGCCCTTGTTTTCACCAGACCTGATTGTCGAGGTCAACCACTCTTGATATGAGCTGTATCCGCTGATGAGCTCCCTTAGCGCCAGGCACGGGATTCAAAGCTCTTTTCGGACGATCTCCGCTCCGGCACTCAAGGCACTGAGCTTGCCTCGCGCAACCGAGCGGGAAAGCGGCGCCATGCCACAGTTGGTGCAGGGGTAGAGCTTGTCGGCATCAACGAATTGAAGCGCCTTTCTAAGCGTTGCGGCGACCTCTTCCGGCGTTTCGATGGTGTTGGTGGCGACGTCGATGGCACCCAGCATCACCTTCTTGCCGCGCAGAAGTTCGATCAGCTCGATGGGCACGTGGGAGTTCTGGCACTCTAACGAAACAATATCGATGTTGGATTTTTGCAGCCGGGGGAAGACTTCTTCATATTGCCTCCACTCCGATCCCAGCGTCTTTTTCCAATCCGTATTGGCTTTAATGCCGTAGCCATAACAGATATGGACAGCCGTTTCGCATTTGAGCCCTTCAATGGCTCTTTCCAAGGCGGCGATTCCCCAGTCATTCACCTCATCGAAAAACACGTTGAACGCAGGTTCGTCGAACTGAATAATATCGACGCCTGCTGCCTCCAGTTCCCGGGCTTCCTGATTGAGCGCTTTCGCGAACTCCCACGCCAGCTTCTCACGACTTTTATAATGATCGTCATACAGCGTGTCGATCATGGTCATCGGGCCCGGCAGCGCCCATTTGATGGGCTTGTCGGTCTGGCGGCGCAGGAATTTGGCGTCCTCGACGAAAACTGGCTTATGACGACTGATCTCGCCCACAACCGTCGGCACGCTCGCATCGTAGCGATTGCGAATTCTCACGGTTTTGCGCTTTTCGAAATCGACGCCGCTAAGATGCTCGATAAAGGTCGTCACGAAATGTTGACGCGTTTGCTCGCCGTCGCTGACGATATCGATACCGGCTTGCTGCTGTTCCTGCAGCGACACGCGCAGCGCATCCTGTTTACCTTCAATCAACGCCTCGTCTTGCAGTTTCCAGGGCGACCAAAGGGTTTCGGGCTCGGCAAGCCAAGAGGGTTTGGGCAGGCTGCCCGCCGTCGAGGTGGGTAAGCGTTTACTCATGAGTCATCATCCCGTGCATTTGATTAGGTTAAAGCGAGCCGTTGGAAGACCACTGCTCAAGCATCGCCTGATAGGGTTTGATGAAGTGCTCTTCAGCAAACTTCCCCTGCTCGGCGGCCAATTGGCTACGTTCTTCTCGGTCGTAAACGATTTGCGTGAGCGAATGATCCGGGTTCTTCAAGTTGGGTTGATAGACGTTGCCCGCAACCGCATTGGCGTTATAGATCTCAGGCCGGTAAATCTTCTGAAAAGACTCCATGGTGCTGATGGTGCCGGCAAGCTCAAGATTGGTGTAATCGTTGAGCAGGTCGCCAGAAAAATAAAACGCCAGCGGGGCAGCACTATTAGCAGGCATAAAGTAGCGGACCTGAAGCCCCATCTTCTTGAAGTACTGCTCGGTCAGCGAAGACTCGTTCGGCTGATATTCAACGCCTAATACGGGATGCTGGTTATCGGTTCGGTGATAGACCTTGTTATCCGATACGCTCAAGCAGATGACGGGAGGTTTCCCGAAATGCTCTTTGTAAACGGGTGAGTCCACGAAGCTTTTAAACAAGTTGCCGTGCAGAACACCAAAATCATCCGGAATACTGAAAGTCGACTGGTGCTTGTTATGCTCTAAAAGGCGCACGCTAAAGTCGTAATCTCGAACATAGGATGAAAAGTTGTTCCCTACGATACCGTCGATGCGCTTGCCGGTTTGCTTGTCCAGAAAACTGGTTTTGAGTATCTCGATGATTTGAAAAGGCGCTTCATGGCCTCCTGCGCCAACCTCCATACTCACGGAAATGATGTCGAGTTCGACGCAATAACGATGCCCTTCGGGATTATCCCAATGCACCAAGGCATTGAAACGATTATTGATCATTTCCAGCGTATTGTGCAGGTTCTCGCGCCGCCTTTCGCCCCGGGCCAAATTGGCAAAGTTGGTCGTGATACGCGTATTGTCCGACGGACGATAATTCTCATCGAAGCCGATACGCTTGATAGTAAATGCGACGTCGTTATTCATCATCTCGCCTCCAATAGTAAAAAATCGAACCGGTTCTTCGCTTCTGCGGAACGGCCCAATATTTATAAATCGGGCGGCTTTACAGCTTTTAAGCCTGACAGCCTTATTCATGAGAAGCTGACAGGCTCTATAACGAAGAGTGCTGGGGATTTTATACAGGAGTACAAAGATGAATAAAAATGGTCTTATTTCATGGGAAGTTTAGAAAAATTCATAGTGAAGGCCGACTCTTCAACTGAAAAAGATGCTGGCTGCGTTGGGCTTGATGAATTTAGGTAGTCATACGACGCGCTCGACATCCCCGCACTAAAAGTACGGGGTTTTCTGCGCAAATCTGATAAAGTTATTATCCCGCTAAATAGTTTTCTGCAGACTTCATGCACGCTTATATTCTTTCACTGGACACGCTATGCATAACCTATGGATTCCCGTCGTCGCCATTTTCGTCGTTGCGGGCCTGATATTCGGTGGCCAGGCCTATTCCGAGGCCCAGCGTGATGCCCACATCGCCGAGACGATTTCGGAGCGTCTTAATAGCCAAGCACCGGCCGAAATTTCCAACCTGGCGACTGTCAACAAGGGGTATGGGGTGTGCGGCGACTATGCGCTTTCAGGCGCCGAGTCCGGTCGCTTCTACTACAACAGCAACACCAAGCGATTAGCTGTGGGCACCGATGCCCCGCTGTATCGCGACAACTGTGAAAGCGTTTATAACTGAACTCTTGGTTCTTTGGTACGCCCGTCGCGGCCCACCTATGCCGAATGCGCCTTCTGGAAGGGAACGAGGTGCAGCACACCCACCACCACCGAACCCACCAAAAAGCCAATCACCGCAGAGCACAGCGTATTGAAGCTCCAGCCCAGCAGGCCGCCCAAGGCACCGGTTGCCCCGCTAATGCCATGCTCAATGTGGTGAACCCACGCATAGGGGGAATTGAACCAACCCGTTCCCTCGGCACCCAGATTGACCATCAGGATATGTCCTCCCACCCAGAGCATGGCGATGGTACCCACCACGGCGATGGTCGCTAGCACCTTGGGCATGGCCGTCACTAGACCACGGCCCAGTTTCTGCATGCCCGAACTCTCCTGCTGAGCGAGCTTCAGGCCGACATCATCCATCCTGACCAACAGCGCCACCACGCCATACACCAGGATAGTGATGACAAACGCGACCACCACCAGGCTAGCCAGCTGTGACCAGAACCCTTGATGGGAAACAGTAGAAAGCGCGATCACCATGATTTCAGCGGAAAGAATCAGATCGGTACGAACGGCACCACTCACGATCTTTTTCTCGGCTTCCGGCCCTTTCTCTACCGCTGGCTTATCGTCATCATGCTTGCCGGAAAGCTTGTGCCAGACCTTCTCAGCGCCTTCAAAGGCCAGGTAGGTGCCGCCCACCATCAGGATGATCGGCAATAGCGCAGGCAAAAAATGGTTTAGCAGCAGTGCCGCCGGCAGGATAAAAATCAGCTTGTTGCGGATCGAACCCAGCGCGATCTTCTTCACAATTGCCAGTTCACGCTCCGCGGCCACTCCTTGCAAATACTGCGGCGTTACCGCCGTATCATCCACCACGACCCCGGCCGCCTTCGCCGTCGCCCGCCCAGCGGCGGCACTTACATCGTCCAATGATGCGGCGGACAACTTTGCTAATGCAGCAATGTCATCCAGCAATCCAATCAAGCCGCCAATGGCCATGGATGTTTTCTCCGTGAATAGCAGGTGTAGATAGTAAAGCACATAGCAGGCTAGGTGGATTGCCTCTTTTGCTCCAAGGGCGCTGCCAAAAATCTCTCGCCAGAAGCGAGCCGCTTCGAGTAGATATGTGTCACTGACTGGATTGTTGCAAGCATCGCAGAGCGCTTTTTTTACGCGGAGGCGGATTACCCCCAAGCAAGCCCTCACTATCGAAAATTGATAGCCATGAGTAAAACAAGCTTGACCTAAAGTTTACTTTAGGTTTTTAAGCTCTGGGAGCCTGACTTACTCAAGGAGCGAACCATGCATCTTTACCGCGTTATAACCATGGCGAACTGGCGGAAGGCTCAATCACAAGGTTACGTGCCGCGCTGTGGAAACGACCACCGCGCGGACTGCGTTCATCTGAACGTCAATGAAGCCGTCGCATTTTCTGCCAACCGATACTTCACATTGGAAGAAGTACCCGTCGTTATTGAAGTGGACATCACAGGCTTCAAAGACAAGATCGAATGGCGAACGCCCACACAAGACCAGCCATGGCAGAAGCCTAGAGCGCATATTGCTCATATTCCGCTGTCAGCGGTGATAGCGATGCGTGTACTTGAGTACAGAGAGGACGCTTTTTTCTAGTAACCAGCTTTACATCCCTTTTAAATTACCGATCGGTAATAATTATGGATTTCAATATTCAAAGCTCCCCACAGTTACCGAGCAGTAATTTTTCAATTGAGATAGACCTTCATTTTGCCTATAGTTACCGAACGGTAATCCAGAGCGAACTAACATGCCCAGCAATGTATCTTCTCTTACAGAACCGGTAGCTATCCGTCAAAGCGAAGATCTCGGCCATTTGGTGCGCCAGCTTCGCGCCGAACAAGGGCTATTGCAGATTGATCTGGCGGGCCTTGCGGGCACCGGCAACCGCTTCATCGTTGACCTGGAGCGCGGCAAGCCTACCCTGCAATTACAGAAGGTACTGGACGTGCTGGATTTGATGGGCCTTGAGGTCGTTGTGAAACGTAAAGGGGCCAAGCGTCATGACGGGTGATGCTACCCTAAGGGTTTATCACGACGAAAAGCACGTTGGATGGTTGTACGATACTCAACCGCTACGTTTTGAGTATGCTCCGGGGTGGCTTGAGTATCGTGATGCGGTAAGCCTCTCGCCCTTATTGCCACTCTCACAGCAGGTTCACGCAGGTGATGACGTCGTGGCGTATTTTGAGAACCTGCTACCGGAAGGCGATCTTCGCCATCACCTGGAGCTTCGCCATCACACCACGACCGTTTTTGGCCTGCTGAAGGCTATCGGAGGTGATACGGCAAGCGGCTTTACCCTGCTTGCACCCGACGAGTCACCGGCGTTGCCGCACTACCTGCCTACTCACTGGACAACAGTGGCGGAACATTTACACCAGCGAAAACCAGGTTCTTTATTCTCGCCACAGAGCGGCGAAGCGCGCATTTCACTCGCTGGCGCTCAAAACAAATTACTGCTGATGGTACAGCCAGACGGCAGCCCCACCATACCAGAAGGCTCGGCCCCTTCCAGCCATATACTCAAACCGGATATTCAAGGCCTCAAGGGTGTCTGGGCGACTGCGCTCAACGAAACCTTCTGTATGCAGCTGGCCGCAGAACTTGGGTTAGACGTCGCCGAGGCGAGTTACCAACCCGACACCCGCGCCTGCCTGGTACGCAGGTATGATCGCATTCCCAATGCACAAGGCAACTTACGGCGCCTGCACCAGCTGGATTTCTGCCAGCTGGCCGGTACCCCGTCGCTCATCAAATACGAAAACGATGGCGGCCCCGGGCTGATCCGCTGCCGCGAACTTCTTCAGCAAGCAGGCGCGCCAGCCAAGGACTTGCAGCGCCTGATCGGCTGGCTCTTCTTCAACCTATTGATTGGCAACAATGACAGCCACGCCAAGAACCTTGCCCTCCTCTACACCGACGAAGGCCCCCGGTTAGCCCCCTTCTACGACTTGATGAGCACGACACTTTATAGCGGCCTTTCAAGCCGTTTTGCGCTCCGCATCAACAATGAGGATCGCCCCGGCCACATTGAGCGTTCGCATCTGGAAGCGCTAGCCCGCGCGCTACGCTTTCAGCCCCGCTATTTCTTGAAGCAAGGGTTTGAACTTGCGGAACGCATGCCAATGGCTATTGACCGTGTACTCGCTACGCTGAGCCCCTCGGCTCACAAAGGGACCGAGCAAACATTACTCGAGCGGTTACAGCAACGACTTTTAGCCAACTGTCGCAAAATGCCGCAGCGGTGGGCCAGCCAACGAAATTAAAGACGCCTCACTCGTGCATTAAATTAATAAACGCCCGCAGGATGGGCGACACATGGCTCGATTCAATTCATCTGCGGTGCTGCCTTATCTGCGTGCGCAAGTCGGCGGACAGATCGTTTACTCCTGCTTCAGCCTTTATCACGCCAGCAAATGGAGGAATTAGACAGAATCTAATTGTGCTGCTCCAAAGACATATGAAAAGATGTTCTATCTTATTCAAATTAAATTATGAAATGGTTATTATTTTTAATTAAATTATATTTTTTAAACACTTAGATTTTAAATAAAATTATGCAGCATAGAATCATTACCTATATTAAATGATCCATACAACTTAAAGTTAAACATATAAACAAAAGTCCTTATAAAGCTATAAAAAATCTACTATATAATGATAAACTATAGTTGCGCTCGTATAAGCGGCATAATCTTGCCAATCATCGTTTTTTTCAGGATCTGCAAAATCACAGACTGACTTTACAATAATACAATCGACTCCACCTTTATTAGCTAATGTGGCAGCGAGCATAGCTCCATATCCTTCCATTTCAATTCCTATTGTTTCTCTATGCTGACTTTGAATGTCTTCTACAACAATCGGGTTTTCAAGTACTACTGCCCCTGTCGCAATCGGCCCAACTTTTAAACTCAAAGGGGTAGTTGGTCTTTTATCTGAAGGCCAACCACTAAAAATAGCATCCAGAAAAAGTCTTCGTGTGGAAATACGTTGAAATTTAGTCCTGTCACCAACATTAATAGCAACTTGATGAGGAGCATTACGCATTTCTGTTCGACCATTTGGAGTGATCGTATTTTTCCCGCTTTCCCAATCCCAGCAAGGGTCACCAACCATAATATCACCTAGATTAACTTTTCCTTTAATGCCAGCTGCAATACCGCACATAAATACTTTCTTAGGATTAAAATAATTACATACTTTCATAACTGTAGCAGATGCGGATGCAATTCCCATTCTAGAGCAACTAGTTGCTAACACATTAACAACATCCCCATTTTTCTTTATAATTTCCCCACTATAATAATAACTTTCGTCATTATCTAAACAAAACTCTTCCCAACCACACTCCAACTTTAATACGGCATCTAGTTCTACTGCCGTAAGTGCAGTAACAATTGCAACATCAAAGCACTTAACAGTCTCGGGAGCTTTATAATGAGCCACTTTATTAGCTATTATTGTTTTAATACGTTCAATATCTTCTATTCCTAATATTAAAGGCCACCCTTTATCTAGAAAAAATCTAGCCCACTTATCATAAGAGTGATGATGGGAAGTAACTCCAATAATATATACTGGCTTATAAATATTATTATCTAACTCAATTATTTCAACCAGCTCAATTCCTCCTTTTTCATTAATTGGCTCTCCTAAAGAAGTCGGTATCTGAATATCAACAATTAAAATATGATAATGTTTTAAACTCATGAACTGCAGAGCTTGACGAATAGAATTGCAATAATCCACATTGCAAAACAAATCATCCTTTGCAATTTTTGAAATAACTTGAGTTTTTTCATAACCATCATCGACTATCAAAACAGAGCAGCTCATTAAATACCCCCAATTATTTCTGACATGGCATTTTTCCATCCTTCATCTGCAGAGCTATAATACACTGCGCCAAGATAAAAATTTGGATAACTATTTTTTAAACCAGCATCTAAATCTTCAAGTTCCACTTGCCCTTTAGAAAAAGTTGCGTACTGTGTTACTACTACCACAGGTACAAAACGTTCTCTAAGATCCATTTGCGCAAGAAACTCTTTACCAGCAAAACTATCTGGTGTGCCCCCAACCGGATCCTCTGAGCTAGGATCAAAGTTAGGCATACTCATATCTAAAACTACCAAATCAAATTTTTCACTAATTATAGACTTTAAGCCAGAACGAAGTGAAGAACGAACTTGAATATTTATAAACACAGAAAAAAAATTTTCTAAAAAAGAGCAAATATCATCACTTTTTTCTTTTTGATCTTCAACGATTAGTATATTCATTTAAACTTAACCCCTTTGCCAACCTCACATAGTATGTCAACATTAAAAAAATCTTCATCATCAAAATAGATATCTAACGCATGAGGCGTTTCTAAATCTTTTTCTAATATTTTCCATATTTTAAACAAGCCTGTACCTCCTTCTTTCTGTAAAACATCATTTATTTTACTCTCATCTCCATAAGCTAATTTATAAAACTCTAGCTTTGAAGATCTTTCTTCCAAAGTAATATCGCTTGAAGTTTTGTTTATTATCTTAATCAAGAGATCATCACTTTCAGTTTTATGCACAAATACTTCAATACTCAACTCGTTTTTTTCAAGTCCAGATTTTGAAACGGCATTTTCAAAGAGAATAAAGAAAACATCCACCATATATAACAAATTTCTTTCAGAGAAAGTACAGGCGACATTCTTGTATAATGAGACCTCAACATCTGTTGAGTATTTAGCAATATCTACGCAAGTATCTATATCATATTCATCTCCTTCGTCAATATCGGTATGAGCAAACCAAGAACAAACAACGTCAATTTGGGTAGAAAGGCTGGCTTTTGCTCTATCTACGGCATTGGAAAAATCAAATACAACACCTGTAGGAATAGTTTCCTTTGCAAGATAAGTTTTTAGTTCATCTAACAACTGAGTAAGTCTAAATTTAAAATCGGTTCTAATGTACTTCTGTACTTCTCTTAAATTACAATCTGTACGATCCCATAGCCATTGCGTAGCTGTTTTTACAAAATCATTAAATCCTGGGGATATCGGTAACTCTTTCTGTAAAGCGAAAGACTCTAAACTTGAAACAGAATAATCAAACATAGCGATAGTATTATCCGAAACCCTCCCTGTAAGTACTAATTCTTCTCCAAGAAAACTAACCTGCAATCTTTTATCATTTAGTTCCGCTATTATATCTTCATATTTTTTTGAAAAAACAGCTAACACATTATTTACAGTATTTATTTCATTGTCACTTATTTCTCTATATCTAAACAACCATTTTGGTGTTTTAGAAAAATCCTCTTTATCTTTTTTCAATATAAACAACCCTTCTTCTAGCAATGGCTTTCTTAATGCAGTTGGTAAAACACCATGTCTTATTCTAGTACTTAAATGATTATTTAAGCCTCTATCACCATATGTAAATTCAGCTCTTATCATTTTAGCTAAACTCATAAAAGTAGAGTTCTTCAAACTTTGCTTTACATTTTGTGGATGAATTCTTGAAAGGTAGCGCCAGTAATCAATTCTTTCATTTCCTATTTCTGTTTTAATAACATCAATAATATCTAAAAAACTATCATCATCAGTTTTTTCTTCTTTACTAGCATTCGCTAGATCGATATATTTTTCAAAAAGAGATTTAAATTTTTGAGAATCACGACCGTTCAAATTCGACATATCTACATATATGCGACTATTTTCTACTTTTCTAACAGCTTTTCTCATTATATGAGTTCGGTTTATATCCTTTATCTCATCGCTTAGCATAATATCATTGTCATCATATTTCATAAGATAACGACAAATTTTTACCCTGCATTCTTCTGTATGTCGTGGAGAATCAAAAGCTAAATAAAGCTTCATAACCTCAGGAGTACATACCCATCTAAGAAAATAGTGGAGCTTTTCTTGTCCAAATATAGACTCACTTCCAAAAAGCTCTGTTGGAAAAACAAAATTATTTTTTGTTAAAAAATTATCAAATGCATATTTTAAAGCAGAGTCGTGTGATGAGTTATTAAGACGCGAGTGCAAAGAATAAAATATAGGAACTTCTATAAATGAAGATTCTTTTATAGAAAACTTTGCTTTTATAATTAAATCTTCAGTGTCAAACATATAAAAAAAACTTTCATTTTGTAAAGCTTCATGTATAAGAACTTTCAAAGCCTTTATATATTCTCCTAATTTTATATATGATTCAACTAACAATTTAGTGACTTCAATTGAAGTAATAAGGTCTTCGTTTTTTCTATAATTTTATTAAAATTTTCAATTGCTAAATTAGGTTTTTGACAATCTAAATCATATATCCCAAAATATTTTAATTTACGTGAAATTGGAATCTCAATATTTTCTAAGTGAGATTTATTTCCATTATTACTAAATTCTTGTAAAGCTAAAGATGGTGAATAGGGAACAATTTCTTGAAACTTTTTTAAATACACATCTCTTACCTTAGAAGGCATAATATTACATTTTCTGGGTGTTTCAAGTGGAGAAAATGCTTGAACCAACTTGTCACAAATATTATATGTTTTATTACTAACAAATAACGACTCTCTTTGTAAGAAAAAACCTAACTGTTTAAACCAATTAATCCCTCTTAGCAGATGAGCTTCACAAGATAGATATTGAAGAGATGAATAGTAAAAGCTATCTCGTTGATATATTTGGCTAGCTGCAATTATCAGCGGACTAAACTTTATTTCATCATTTAATGTCTGATCCCTAGCCTTAGACTTAGCTACTAGATCATAAAATGTAAAGCTATTTTTACAACCGTTACTGCCATTACTGCCATTACTGCCATTACTGCCATTACTATACGTCTTTATAACTTCATCATACTTTCCAGAGCTATACATATCCACAATATCGACTTCGCAAGGAGATACATTCCAGTCGATATTTTCAATATATAAAGTCGCTAGCGATCGAAATATAGGAGTATTAAAAGCTTGATATAGTCTAATAGCAAGTTGTTTAACCGGGAAAACTCCAGGATCTTTACTATAAACCGCATATATTAAATAATCAGTCAACAAAAGGAAAACATCAATTATTGAAGTATTCTTTTCTATGTTAAATATGGCTTCGAAATCGTAATCTATATCAACATGTAACCCATAAATTTTATAGTTTAAAAAATTTCCAAACGACTGCTCTAAAGAGTTTCGAAGTTCAAATAAATGATTTTTTTTGGTTGTAAAATATATTTCATGCTCACCATCATATCCGGATGAGTACTTTAAAATATATTTAAGTAAAGGAGTCGCTCCAGAATCAGTTTCTGAATTATTTTCTAATTTAGTATTGGAATCATTATTAGAGCCGCTATTTATACGGGAATTGACAACCTTTCTTAATGATAAAGACCAAAATGATTTACCACAGGATTGATCAGCAAGATTTAATAAAGATAAAATATTTTCATAATTATTATTGAGAATTGCTTCTTCTATTTTTTTTCTAACTCTATAAAACTTATTATCGATAGCTTATTTACTTCTACTAATGCAAGACACCAAGCAATATTTTTTTCTAGACTAGCATTTGGTGTTTTTTTCTCGAAAAAACTAGTTATAGGGATATCCTTTGTAAGGCGAATTGCGTTTTTAAAAAATAAATTATTAGCGATATTATGTACACCTTGGTGTATCTCAATAGGGCTAAGTTCTTCAAAAAATTTAATTCGTGCTTCATAACTTGTCCTTGATGAAGATAAAATCTTAGATAAATTAGATTGTTTTCTTTTAGTTCTAGTCGTTTTCTTTTTATAAGCCATATTTCCTCCCATACATTTATTAACTTTAATATAATTATAGCTATAAAAAAAGCCCGCTTAACGCGGGCAGAAAAATTGAGTGGAATTAATTTGCTGTCAGTTTTCACTCCCACTCAATAGTAGCAGGCGGCTTACTGGAGACATCATAAGTCACGCGCGATACCCCACCCAGCTCATTGATGATGCGGTTGGAGACAGTCTCCAGCAGCTCATAGGGTAGGTGCGCCCAGCGGGCGGTCATGAAGTCGATGGTTTCTACTGCGCGGATGGCGATGACCCACTCGTAGCGGCGGCCGTCACCTACTACGCCTACCGATTTCACCGGCAGGAACACGGCGAATGCCTGGCTGGTTTTTTCGTACCAGCCGGAGGCGCGCAGTTCTTCGATGAAGATGGCGTCGGCTTCACGCAGGATGTCGGCGTACTCTTTCTTTACTTCACCCAGAATGCGTACGCCCAGGCCCGGCCCCGGGAAGGGGTGGCGGTATACCATGTCGTAGGGAAGGCCGAGCTCTAAACCAAGCTTGCGCACTTCGTCTTTGAACAGCTCGCGCAGCGGCTCAACCAGCTTGAGCTTCATGGTTTCCGGCAGGCCACCCACGTTGTGGTGAGATTTGATGACGTGCGCTTTGCCGGTTTTGGAGGCGGCGGATTCGATCACGTCCGGGTAGATGGTGCCTTGGGCCAGGAACTCGACGCCTTCAATCTTGCTGGCTTCTTCATCGAACACGTCGATGAAGGTGTTGCCGATGATTTTGCGCTTGGCTTCCGGGTCTTTCTCGCCTTTCAGCTTGCCCAGGAACAAGTCTTCAGCGTCTACACGGATAACCTTGACGCCCATGTGCTTGGCGAAGGTTTCCATCACCTGGTCGCCTTCCGCTTTACGCAGCAGGCCGTTATCCACGAATACGCAGGTCAGCTGGTCGCCAATCGCTTTGTGTAACAGCGCGGCGACTACGGAAGAGTCTACACCGCCGGAAAGGCCGAGCAGCACGTGGCGGTCGCCCACTTGCTCACGTACGCGCTGTACCTGGTCTTCGATGATTTGGGCAGGTGTCCAGCGTTTTTCAGCTTTACAGATATCCAGCACGAAGTGCTCAAGAATCCGCTGGCCTTGCAGGGTGTGGGTCACTTCCGGGTGGAACTGTACGCCGTAGAACTGCTTCTCTTCCCAGACCATCGCCGCAATCGGGCAACTGGGTGTGGAAGCGGTAATGGTGAACTCGGCAGGCGCTTGGGCGACCTTGTCGCCGTGGCTCATCCACACATCCAGCAGGGCTTTGCCGGTCGCGGTGTCTACGTGATCTTTGATGTCTTTGAAAAGTGCGTTTTCAGCATCGATGCGGATTTGCGCATAGCCAAACTCGCTCTTGTTGGAGCCTTCCACCTTACCGCCCAACTGCTCGGCCATGGTCTGCATGCCATAGCAAACGCCAAACACGGGCAGGCCCATTTCGAACACGCACTGCGGCGCACGCGGGGAATCCAGCTCGGTCACGGACTCGGGGCCACCGGCCAGGATGATGCCGTTGGGGTTGTACTCGCGGATCTCTTCTTCGGTGATATCGAAGGCGCGAACCTCAGAAAATACGCCAATTTCGCGTACCCGGCGGGCGATCAACTGGGTGTACTGCGAGCCGAAGTCGAGAATCAGGATTTTGTGAGCGTGGATATCATTCATGGCGGTATCTCGAGTAAGCAGTGGAGGTGCTGCTGGTAAGGCCGAAAAGCAAGCGGCGGAGCAATGCCCGCCGCCGTGTTACTTAAAGCGCTGGTTAGCTCACCCGGTAGTTGGGAGCTTCTTTGGTGATCTGCACGTCGTGAACGTGGGATTCGTTAAAGCCAGCACCGGTAATCTGGACAAATTCCGGCTTGGTGCGCATTTCCTGAATATCGCGGCAGCCGGTGTAGCCCATGGAGGCGCGCAGCCCGCCCATCATCTGGTGAACGATGGCGCTCATCATGCCTTTGTAAGGTACGCGGCCTTCGATGCCTTCGGGCACCAGCTTCTCGGCACCGGCGTCCTTATCCTGGAAGTAGCGGTCGGCGCTGCCCTGGTTCTGCGCCATGGCGCCCATGGAACCCATGCCACGGTAGGCTTTATAAGTACGCCCCTGGAACAGCTCGACTTCACCCGGTGCTTCTTCGGTACCGGCCAGCAGGCCGCCGACCATCACCGCGCTTGCGCCAGCGGCGATTGCCTTGGCCAGGTCGCCAGAAAAGCGTACGCCACCGTCAGCAATCAACGGAATGTCATACTCTTTAAGCGCGGCGGCCACGTTGGAAACGGCGGTGATTTGCGGCACGCCCACACCGGCCACAATACGCGTGGTGCAGATGGAGCCCGGGCCGATGCCCACTTTCACGCCGTCGGCACCCGCTTCGGCCAGTGCTTTGGCAGCGGCGCCGGTGGCAATGTTGCCGCCGATGACCTGAATGTCCGGGTAGTGCTCTTTGATCCAGCTAACGCGATCAATAACGCCTTGGGAATGGCCGTGGGCGGTATCGACAATAATGACGTCAACGCCTGCTTCCGCCAGTGCGGTTACGCGGTCCGGGGTTTCTGGGCCGGTGCCTACGGCGGCGCCTACTAACAGGCGGCCATCGCTGTCTTTAGCGGCCATCGGGTAAGTGCGGGCTTTTTCGATATCCTGGAAGGTGACCAGGCCACGCAGGTGGAAGGCGTCATCTACAATCAGCATTTTCTCAATGCGGTGTTCGCGCATCTTGGCTTTGCTGGTTTCAAGGTCAGTGCCTTCCTTAACGGTAACCAGCCGATCACGCGGGGTCATGATATCAGCCACGCTGTCGCCGACGTTCGGCTGGAAGCGCATGTCACGCTCGGTCACGATACCCACCAGCGTTTCGCCTTCCACCACCGGGAAGCCGGAGAAGCCGTTCTCTTTCGCCATGGCGAGAAGGTCTTCAAGCTTGGCCTTGGGGCTAACGGTGACCGGGTCTTTAACAATGACACTTTCGTGCTTTTTGACCTTGCGCACTTCCGTGGCCTGCTGGGCCATGGTCATGTTCTTGTGAATGATGCCGATGCCGCCTTCCTGAGCCATCGCAATCGCCAGACGCGCTTCGGTCACGGTGTCCATCGCAGCAGAAACGAGCGGGATATTAAGCGAGAGATTACGGGTCAGGCGAGTTTTGAGACTGACATCCTTGGGGAGGATATCGGAGAAGCCAGGAACGAGAAGTACGTCATCGAACGTAAGCGCTTCTTGGGCCATACGTAGCATAGCGGCAACACCCAATTTGATGTGGGAAGAAGGGGCGTGAAAAGTTAATCCCCCATTATAGCGTTTTGAGGGGTTCCCCAGCAATGTGAGCATGCGACCAATTATCTACTCTGCGTTGGTGGTAAGCTAAACTAACCGTTTTTATTTCTTGTAAACCAAGGTGATTGCCATGCCAGACGCCTCCCACGCCCTTTCCGTCAGCGAGCTCAACAAGCAGGCCCGTCAGGCGCTTGAACGCGATGTGGGCGAGGTGTGGGTGGAAGGCGAGCTTTCTAACGTTTCCCGCCCGGCGTCCGGGCATATCTACTTCACGCTTAAAGATGACCGCGCCCAGGTGCGCTGCGCGCTGTTTCGTCAGCGGGCGCGTTTTGTATCGGCGCCGATGCGCGATGGTGACCAGGTAAAACTGCGCGGGCAAGTGTCGCTGTTTGAACCGCGCGGTGACTACCAGCTGATTGCCGAAGCCGTGCAGGCGGCCGGGCTGGGCGAGCTGCTGGCCGCCTTTGAGCGCCTCAAAGCCCAGCTGGATGCCGAGGGCGTGTTTGCCAATACGCGCCCCCTGCCCTTTCCGCCACGCAAAATTCTGATTTTAAGCTCAGCTACCGGCGCGGCCATTCGTGATGTGCTGGCCGTTTTAGCGGCGCGCTGGCCCTTGGCAGATGTGACGCTGATTCCAGTGCCCGTACAGGGCGAGGAAGCCGCCCCCGCGATGATCGCAGCACTTGGGCTACTCAACCGCCAGGCACGGTTGGACCCTGAGCGCGATGTGGTGTTAATCACACGGGGCGGCGGCAGCCTGGAAGATTTGTGGGCGTTTAATAACGAGCACCTGGCACGGGCGATTTTTCATTCACGCCTGCCGGTGATGTCGGCGGTGGGCCATGAAGTGGATGTCACGCTTGCCGATTTTGCCGCCGATGTTCGCGCCCCGACCCCTTCCGCTGCCGCCGAGCGCCTGGTGCCGGACCAACACGCCTTGAAGCGCCAGTTAGTGGATCAGCAACACCGCCTTCACCGCGCCATGCAGCGCCGGTTGGAGCGCGATAGCCAGCAGCTGGATAGCCTGCGCGCACGGCTTCGCCATCCCGGCGAGCAGCTAAACCGCCAGCGCCAGCACGTGGCGACCCTTGCCCAGCGTTTAAATCGCGCTATGCAGCAAACGCTTACTCAGCAGCAGGCAAGCGTAACGCAGCTGGGCAAGCGCTTGGCGAGCCAGGACATGGCGCGCCTGCACCGTGCAGAAAGCGAACGGGTGGGCCAATTGCACCGCCGTATGGAAAACGCCATGCAGCGCCAGCTTCAACGTCAGCAGGCGCGTTTAACCAGCGCCGCACGGGAGCTTAATGCGATTAGCCCACTGGCCGTACTGGGCCGGGGCTACGCCATTGCTCAGGATGAAAAGGGCCAGGTCGTGCGCCGCGCCGAGGAGACCAAACCCGGCCAGAAGCTCTCGCTGCGCCTGGGTGAAGGCAGGTTGAATGTCGAGGTAAAGCGGCGGTTTAAGTAAGCAGATCAACCTTCGCTGGTTACGCTGAAGGTGGCGTTAGCGAAAACAGGCCTGGGTTCAACCGCGCCTCTTCTTGAATACCCTCATCAATCGGCGTGTCGTAAGTTTTGAGCAAATACCCCAGCACCGAATAGAAGCCGACCATGGCCATCAGGTCGATCACGGCTTCACGCCCAATCGCCTCGGCCAATGTTTCTTCCTGATCGCTTGCCAGCATACGCTTGTCGAGTAGCGCATCTACCGCGTTAACAATCAGGCCATCAACGCCGTTAATTGATTCAGGCACGCCACGAATAGCATTTATCCTCGCATCAGAAAATCCTAGCGCCAGCGCACGACTGACATGGTGGGCCCACTCATAGGCCGACCCCAGGCGAAAACCGGCACGTAGAATCACCACCTCGGTTAACTCGGGGCCCAAGGCATTGTCCTTCACCACGTGCTGCCGCAACGGCGCCCAGGCGTTTAGCAGGGTCGGATGGTGTGCCATGGTGCGGTAGACGTTCATCGCGCCTGCAAAACCTTCACGTAACTCTGTAAACGCTTCTGGCCAATCGGCGTCGCTCATCGGCGGGCAGGGGGACTGCTTCATGGTGTATTTCCTCTTGTATTATTTGGCTCTCGCGCCCGTTATTCGGCTATTGCGGCGTCAATCGCTTGGGTAATCCGCTCAATGAGGAGATCAATCTCGTCTGCATTAATCGTATACGGCGGCGCGAGCAGCACGTGATCGCCATACACGCCATCAATGGTACCGCCCATGGGATAGCTGATCAGGCCCCGTGCCATGGCCTGGCGCTTGATCCTGGCGTGGATTTTTCGAGCGGAATCAAACGGTGTCTTTAGCTCGCGGTCGGCCACCAGCTCAATGCCTCGAAACAATCCCCTACCCCGAATATCACCTACGTAAGGTGACGCACCCAGCGCCGCTTCAAGGCCGCTTTGCAAGCGCGCGCCCATGGCGTTTACATTCGCCAGTGTTTCAGGCCGTGCGATGATCTCGACAACCTTGTTCGCCGCAGCCGCCGCGACCGGGTGACCAAGATACGTATGCCCATGTTGAAAAAGGCCGGAGCCGTTGGCGAAGCTCTCATAAATAGCGGATGACAAGAGCACGGCCCCAATCGGCTGATAGCCGCCGCCCAGGCCTTTGGCCACGGTGAGAATATCCGGCGTGATGCCGTCCTGCTCGCAGGCGAACAGAGTGCCCGTGCGCCCCATGCCGCACATGACTTCATCAAGAATCAGCAGGATGCCATGTTGATCGCAGATTTTACGCACTCGCTTGAAGTAATCGGCCTCAGCGGCCACCGCGCCAAGGGTCGCCCCCACCACCGGTTCGGCCACAAACGCCATGACGCTTTCAGGGCCCAGCTCAAGAATCTTGGCCTCAAGCTCATCGGCAAGCCTGGCGGCGTACGCCTCAAAAGATTCGTCGCTTGCCTTGTCACGGTAGGCGTAGCAGGGTGAAACATGGTGCGTTTGAGGCAAAAGCGGCTGAAACTGCTGCCTACGCATGGCGTTGCCGCCAGTGGCAAGCGCGCCCAGGGTATTGCCGTGATAGCTCTGGCGCCGGGCAATAATATGCCGCCGCTCTGGCCTGCCGGTTTCAACAAAATACTGGCGGGCCATTTTTAACGCGGCCTCTACCGCCTCTGAACCACCGGATACCAGATAGACATAATCCAGCCCGTCTGGCGCCAGGTTCACCAGCTGCTCAGCCAGTTCCTCGGCAGCATCCGTGGTGAAAAATCCGGTATGGGCGTAGCAGAGGTTATCAATCTGGGCGCGCATGGCCTCCAGCACTTCCGGATGGCCGTGCCCCACACTCGTCACCGCCGCCCCACCCGAACCATCCAGGTAGCGGCGGCCTTCGGTATCAGTGATATAAACGCCCTGCGCTGACGCCGCATGCGGTAACGCCTGACCAATACTGCGGTGAAGAATACGCGTCATAGCCCTTTCCTCTTCAGATGACCATCAACCACCCTATTTAGAACAAGAGTGACACGACCGAGGGCGCCAATGCAACATACAAATCTTTAATTGAAAAATTAAAACAATTGGATCATTGTTTTATCGAAAAGCGCCCTTACCCTCGTGCGCAATCATCTAAAGCCCTTGGGCGTATTCAAGAGGCAGCTCTGCTATGTCAAAAAGCCCTATATCAAAAAGCTCTGCGTCAAAAAGTCCTGTATCCCAGAGTGATCCGTTAAGAGAGCAGATCATTGCACAGTTCGATGGCATGTCAGCACAGCTGCAACAGGCCGCGCGCTACCTACTTGAGCATCCGGAAGAAGTGGCCTTGGTGTCCATGCGCGAATTGGCGCGCTTGGCGGCGGTTCAACCGGCGACCATAACGCGGCTTGCCAAGGTGCTGGGCTTTCAGGGCTATAACGAAATTCGCGCCCACTATGCACAAACAGTGCGTCAGCGAAGCGATGGCTTTGCGGCCAAGGTACGCCAACGTGATGGTCAGGCGGTAAGCGCGCCAGGCAGTGATATTGCGCATCACATGCTGCACGGGTTAAGCACCCAGATAGCCGCGCTTTGCGAGCCTGAGCCACTGCAGCGCTTGACCGCCATGGCCGAAAGGCTCGCGGCAGCCAAAAAAATCTATGTGCTGGGGTTACGTTCAAGCCATGCGGTGGCCTGGCATTTTCATTACGTTATGTCGCTATTGGGCGAGCGCTCGGTACATCTTGATGGGCCTGCTGGCACGGGGGGCGATGCCCTGATTCGTGCAAAACCGGATGAGGTGCTGCTGGCCATATCCATCAACCCCTACGCGCGCGATACGCTAATGCTTGCGCAGTTAGCAAAAGATAAAGGCCTAGCGGTTCTCTCGATCACCGATAGCGAGGTATCACCGCTGGTGAGTATTTCCGAGCATACGGTTTCCTGCACCACTGAGAGCTACAGCTTCTTTCATACTCTGGCCCCTGCGCTGGCCGTTTCGGAAGTGCTCTGCACACTGCTGGCCGAGCGTGACCGCCCTGCCACGCTAGAAGCGCTGCAGGACGCCGATGACCATCTTGCGCATCTTAATACCTACTCGAATGCGCTCCCCCGGCGAGAGTGAACGCTACCGCTTTGGCTGGCTTCGGGCGCAAAAAGCATTAATGCTGCCCATAAAAAAGTGCCCAGCCAAGGCCGGGCACTGCGCGACAAGATAAGAGCGTCTGCTTGCCTGATTAACGCCTGGGCGGCGTCAAGGTGTCGTTGCCTTGCGTATTACCGGAGGGCGTACTGGAGCCTGCAAGGCCGGGTTCGGTGACTCCCTTGGCCGTATTCGGCGTGGCGCCCGTGGTGCTTGCGCTAATGCTTGAAGCTGAGCCATGACCTGTGGGGCTACTGCTTGATGGCGTGCCCGGCGTTGCATAAGACGCTGAAGGCTGGCCGGACGTCGAATGCGTGTGGTCAGAATGCGCATCTTCTTTCATGTGCTCGGCTTTCTCATGAATCTTTTGCTGGGCTTTATCCACCTGCTCGTGGCCCGCTTCGGATGCCTTGTGCAAGGCGCGGTCGCGGTATTCGCCCATGTATTCATCCTCTTTACGCGTCGTGGGGAACAGCCCCGCTAACGCAGCACCCAGCGCAAACCCTAGCGCACCGACCACCAGCGGATGCTCCTGAATAAACTCAGAGGATTGACTGCCCGCGTGGCGAGCGCGATCCGACATGTTGTGCAGGTGATCCCGCGTGCCGTGCTGAAGGTGGGATGTGGTGTCTCGCATACTGCCTCCCATGTGCTGTGCCTTTTCGCCAAGATGATGTGCTTTGTCGCCAAGGTGGTGAGCGGTATCTCTGGCCTTTTGGCTAATATGATGAGCCTTGTCTTTCGCGCCCTCTTTCATGCTGCTCATACGGCCTTTGCTACTGCCATGCTGTGCTGGATTACCGGCAACGTAGCCTGGCGTACCGCTATAGATAGGCGTTCCATCATCGGTATGCGTGCCTTCATGAACCGGCACTCCCGGCGAGCCGCTCACCGCATGTTCATCTGCATAGCGGTGCGAAGATGCATGCTGATGGCGCCGTTCATGGTTCGGGTGACGCTGGGAAAGCATCAACCAACCAAGACCGGCAGTGGTCATCAAAAACGGTAGCGGGTGCTGCTTGATTGTTGCGCCCAGGTTGGATGCAAACTCGTTAGCACCGCCATGACGAATATAATCATAAGAGCTGTTTAACAGCTGTTGAGGAGAGAAGCGCTCCTCAATTTCATGCAGCGTGGCGTCAAGGCGTTCACGTGAGCGATGAATGTCCTTTTCAATCTCTTCAGTGCTGCGATGGTCATGGTGGTCGCGCTGGTTATGGATATCGCTGTGGCTGTCGTTATGGCTGTGATCGCTCATTTCAAATCCTCCTTGACGTTATGCCTATGCTCTTTGGCGAGCTCCCTGTCGGCCTGTAGGCTATGCAACGTGCGGTCAGGCACCAGGCTGCGCGCCTGAAGTTTGGCAAGCCCACTTTTAAGCATCACGATGCCAATTACCGATACCACCACGCCTACGATAATGGCAGAGAGCCAAGGCGTCATATCAGGAGGAAGCACCTCATTGAGCATAAAGACAAGGGCGGCAAGCAGCGTGAGAAAGCCGCCTAAAAGCACCGCGCCTGCGACCGCAATGGCCGCCAAGGTGATCATGACCTGATGCGTTTTTTCCGACACCTCTGCCTTGGCAAGCTCGGTTTCGTTGCGCACTAACGACGTTATTTCCTGCATCACCGTCGATAAAAGCGAGCCGACCGACGCGCCTTGTGGGGGCGTATTGTGATCTGAATCCATTCATAACCTCTCTTGCCCTTGATTAAGGGCCTTCAACTCAATCTTTTAAACCTGGCGACAGGTTGATCCACAGCTGGCGGCTACACAGGCCAGCTACAGCCGACCGGAGTCACCGGGCTTATTGGTTGAACCTGGCGTAGCAGTAGTGGTATCAGCCGTGCCGCCGGGCGTTGCCGTAGGCGCTGAGCGTTGCTGTGTGGGGTCCGAGGCACGCGAAGATGCCCCACCCATCACGCCACCTTCCGGGTTCTCAGGCGTAGGAGACTCATGGCTTGAATAAGCACCCGATGACGGATGAGCATAACTACCTGGGCCGTTTGAATAACGGTTTGAACCGCCAGATGAGTGCGAATGCTTGCCTGAGCTACGCAAGAAGCGTGTCACCAAAAAACCAGCCGCAATTGCCCCGCCAAAGAACAAGGCAGGCTCACGTTCGCTGAAGCTTTTCGCTTCCTGGCAGATGCTGTTTAAGTCCTTGTTGCGTAGCTTTTCTGAAAAACGATCAGCTGTATCGGCAAACTTTCTCGCCTGCTGTGAGAAGTACGGCTGATCTTGATGATCAAACTCATCAGCCATCTTACGAAAAGCGCTGGTAAATTTTTGCGATTGCTCGGTGGCGGTATCACGCTGCTGATTGTAAAAGCTTTCAGCCTGATGCTGAGCCGCTTCACCTACGTCATGTGCCGCGTCGCGCCCTTGCTGTTTGAGCGAGTCGGTATTTGAAGAACCTGGGTCAGCCTGTTTTCCATAATCATTCATTTGTTACTTCCTCCTTGTCGTTTCACGCGTTAACGTACTTGTTAACCAGCACGCACTAACAAACACTTATTAACAAGCAGTTAACAAACAGTGGCTTGAAACAAAACGAACTGAACCGCTAATCAATTAAACACACGCACTAGATAACGAGCTCACCACCCAAATAGTTGTTTAATATAAATCGGCTTTTTCACTATAGTTACCCAACACTCCCTGTCAATTTATAACCTTGGGCACACCCTTACGGCACCGCTATTTAACCAATATCAAAAAACATTTAATTAAAAGCAAAAACCAGCCTTTAACAAACATCAACCAATCCGCCTCAACCTCCCACCACTGCTACCCTCCCTCACATCCAGCAGGCATGAATAGCGGCATCCTCTCAAGCTGATGACCTTTGTTCATCAGGGTCTAAAACACCTAACCCATCCTTTAAATATCTACTTAAATAAATATCAAACCTCAGCAAACGCATCACATGGTTGATAAAAAAGATTAAAAGGACAAACAACTCATCTATACCAGCTCAAGCCTATAAAAAACCCTTCAGCCATCAACCCCGAACTTTATAACAATTCAATCTTTTATAAATCAAACACACTTGAATTGGCTCTTGATAAAACCTTGCGCTAGTGTAAGTAACGCAGAAATACGATTAGGCCACG
The DNA here is from genome assembly GCF_014898005.1 of Halomonas citrativorans. Taxonomy (NCBI): domain Bacteria; kingdom Pseudomonadati; phylum Pseudomonadota; class Gammaproteobacteria; order Oceanospirillales; family Halomonadaceae; genus Halomonas; species Halomonas citrativorans. The sequence goes on along the minus strand of NZ_JABUYX010000002.1, from coordinate 329,075 downwards.
GCTTTTCGTAGAGGAAGGATTAACGTCCCAACAAGGAGTCACTGCACATGAGCGACCAGAAACAGCCTCCTCAGCACCAGAATAAACAGCCCGGTGATGAGCACGAAATGCGTCCGGAACCTGAATTTATTCGTGATAGCTATAAAGGCACCGATAAGCTTGTTGATAAGGTAGCGATTATTACCGGCGGTGATAGCGGTATTGGGCGCGCGGTAGCGGTACATTACGCCCGTGAAGGCGCCGATAGCGTGATTGTTCACCTTAAAGAGCCTAAAGATGCCGAAGATACGCAAGCCCTGGTGGAAGCGGAAGGTCGCCGCTGCCTGGTATTACAGGGCGATGTAGCTGACCCCGCCTTTTGTCGTGACATCGTTAAAAAAACGCTGGACCACTTCGGCAAGCTTAATATTCTGGTCAACAATGCGGCCGAACAGTACGACTGGAGCGATCTGACCGAGATCCCCGACGAGCAGATAACGCGTACCTTCCAGACCAACCTGTTTAGCCATTTCTACCTTTCCAAGGCAGCGTTACCTCATCTGGAGGAAGGCGATACCATTATTGCCACCTCCTCCATTAATGCCTTTAAAGGCAACAACACACTGATCGATTACAGCGCCACTAAAGGGGCTATCCAGGGTTTAATGCGCTCGCTTGCCATGTCGCTGGTCGGTCGCGGCATTCGGGTGAACGCTGTTGCCCCAGGCCCGGTATGGACACCGCTGATCCCCGCAAGCTTTGACGATGAGAAAGTCGCCGAGTTTGGCGGGCAAGTACCCATGAATCGCGCCGGGCAACCGAGCGAAATGGGGCCTGCCTATGTGTACCTGGCAAGCGAAGAGTCTTCGTACATGACGGGGCAGACGATACACCTGAACGGTGGGGTTATTTTAAATACGTAAGCCCGGCACAGGTGTTAAAAACCAAAAGGTGTTAAAGGCCAAAAGATGCAAGAGAGCTGGGCGGCTTTGCCGCCCAAGTGCACCATCAAACTTCAACCCCGGCACCGCTGCGCGCTGCTCCCGCGGGTGCGCTGCGCTTACCACACGCTACGTTATTAGCTAAACTTTCAGCGTTTTCAGTAATACCTTCGATTTACGTGCGTGGTTATAGGCTTCGCGCTTTAAAGGGGGTAACTCTTCAAGGCTGGCGGTCTGAAAGCCGTGCTCCACAAACCAGTGGGCCGTGTGGGTGGTTAATACAAATATTTCGCTGACACCGCACTGGCGTGCGCGGCGCTCCAGCGCTTCCATTAAGCGTTCACCGCGTTCGCCCCCACGGTAGTTACCGTGCACGGCCACGCAGGCCAACTCGGCAACTGTGGTGTTAGGGAACACGTGCAGCGCGGCACAGCCAATCACCATGCCATCGCGCTCGATAACCATATAGTCATCAATTTCATGCTCCAAACGCTCACGCGAGCGCGCCACTAGCATGCCGCGGCGCTCCAGCGGTTCAAGCAGCTCCAGAAGCCCTGCAATATCGTTGAGCTTAGCCGGGCGTAGCTGCTCGTAGCGGTGCTGGGTAATCATGGTGCCCACGCCGTCGCGGGTAAAAAGCTCACCCAGCAGCGCATCGTGATTGCGCCACGACAACAGGTGGGTGCGGGCCACCCCCTCTCGTGCAGCGTTGCACGCAGCTTGAAGGTGGCGGGCAAGCTCGCTGCCGGGCAGCGCGCTCTCAAGCCGGGGTTCAGCATCGCCTGGCGTTAGCTGGCGCAGCAAGGCGCCCCCCTCATCCTGTAAGCCTTCTGATTCGCCCAGCAGGATCAACTTGTCGGCCTTGAGCGCTACGGCGGCATGCTGGGCAACTTCTGCGGCGTCCAGGTCGAACACTTCGCCGGTGCTTGAGAAACCCAGTGGCGGCAGGAGTACCAGCGAGCCCTTATCGAGCAGCCCTTCAATGGCGCCAGCCCGAACGCGGCGTACTTCGCCGCTATGATCAAAGTCCACCCCCTCCCGAACACCCAAGGGCTTGGCGGTGACCAGGTTACCGGAAATCACGCTAAGCTCTACACCGTGAAGCGGCGTGCTGGGCAGGCCAAGCGATAACCGTGCTTCAAGCCAAAGCCGCTGGTGGGCCGCGACCTGCTCTACATGGGTCATTACGGCGCGGTCGGCCACCCAGCGTCCGTTAATGCGCATGGGTTCAACACCGGCCTGGCCAAGCGCTTCCTGCACTTGCGGGCGGGTGCCAAATACCACCACCAAGCGCACGCCCAAGGTATGCAGCAGGGCTAAATCCTGAATCAATTGCTCCCCACGGCCAGACGCCATGGCTTCGCCTTCAATCAAGATGACGAAGGTTCGCCCCCGGTGCGCATTAATGTAGGGGGATGCGTTACGAAACCAATCAACAAAGGGGAAATGCTTATCCAAGGGCCGCTCTCCGGCAGCAGGTGAAAGAAAAAACGACGTTTACAACACTACTCGCGCTACTTTACCAGAGCGCAAAAAACAGCGGCACCTTCTATTGCAAATCGGCTAGCGCAAATCTGCATGAAGGTGCCGCTGATCTTGAGGCTTTTTGTGCGGGCGTGCGCCGGGTGGCGCCGCCTGTTACACCGTTAGCCGAACATGCCTTTAAACATAAAGAAGAACACAATCGCTAAGCCTGCACCGGCGGGCAGGGTAATCAACCAAGAGACAACAATGGTGCCAATAACGCGCAGGTTAAGTGCCGCCATACCGCGCGCCAGCCCGACACCCAACACCGCGCCGACCAGCGTATGGGTCGTTGAAATTGGCAGGCCCGTGCCCGAGGCAACGACGACGGTACTCGCAGCGGCAAGCGTTGCGGCAAAGCCACGGCTAGGGGTGAGCTCGGTGATCCCGGTGCCCACGGTCGCAATTACCCGACGCCCATACGTCACCAGACCAACGACGATACCCGCGCCGCCCAATACCAGCACCCACCAGGGCACCAACGCCGCGCTATCAATCATACCTTCGCTGCGCACGACACTTATGACGGCGGCCAGCGGCCCCACCGCATTGGCGACATCGTTGGAACCGTGAGCAAAGGCCATGGCACACGCGGTAAAGATCATCAGCACGCCGAAAACACGCTCAACATTGGCATAGCCAAAGTGGTCATTGGCGTTCTTGGTGTACTTGATACGCCGCTGCATTACTATGCCAAGGCCCATGATCAGCACACCAATCAGAATCGAAAGCAGCAGGCTTTCGCTGAAGCTAAGATGCAGACCAACATGGGAAAGGCCTTTGGTCAGCGTCACCATGGCAACAATAAAGCCGACCAAAAATATATAGCCCGGCACATAGCGCTTGGCCGCCGCTAACGGATCTGAACTCTCGAAAATCAAGTGGTGTACCGACTTAAACAGCATATAGCCGATGGTACCGGCAATCAGCGGAGAAATAGCCCAACTAGAGGCAATCTGGCCGACCTTGTCCCAGGCCACCGCATCAACGCCTAGACCTACCGCCGCGAAACCGACAATGGCACCAACAATGGAGTGTGTGGTCGACACCGGCCAGCCGCGGGCAGAAGCGACCATCAGCCAAATGCCTGCCGCCAACAGCGCTGACAGCATGCCGTAAACCAAAAACTGTGGGTTGGCTTCAAGCAGGTTGGGATCAATGATGCCGCCACGAATGGTGGCGGTAACCTCACCACCGGCAAGCCAGGCGCCTAAAAATTCGAAAATAACAGCAATGATGATGGCTTGCTTGATGGTGATCGCTTTCGACCCCACCGACGTTCCCATGGCGTTGGCAACATCGTTTGCGCCGACGCCCCACGCCATGAAAAAGCCAAATAAACAGGCCAGAATAATAAATATCTCGCCGTACTGGGCAATAATTTGCATTGGTTTCCCTTAGCGTGCGGTCAAAATCTGCAAGCGACTGCCTACGCGCTCAGCACGGTCAGACACTTCACCCACCCATTCGATAATCTTGTAAAGAAAGATCACATCGACGGGCGGTAGCTGGCTTTCAAGCTGAAACAGCTGGCGACGAATGGCCACCTGCTGACTATCTGCCTGGTGTTCAAGGTTATGCAGCTCACGGATCATGTTGCTCATAACATCCGCGACGTTACGCCCAAAGCCTGACTCTAAAAGCTCCATCAGCTCTTCAAGGGCCTGGCGCGCTTGGGCCACACATGCCACGCTAGTCGCCATATAATCGCGCATCGGATCAGCGAGCTCATCAGGCACGCGCATTTTACGGCCTAGCATAATGCCGGTAATGTCGCGCACCTTGTTGGCGATTTTGTCCTGGACACTAATCAAATCCAGTAGATCAGACCGTGAAACCGGCAGAAACATGGTGCTGGGCAGGTTGAGCCGTAGATCCGTTTTCAGCACATCCGCTTCGTGTTCTAAACGGGTTACGTTTTCACGCAGCTCAGTGGCGGTATCCCAATCGCCAGCAAGCGATGCTTCAAAAAACGGTAACAGTTGGTCGGCGCATTCATTGGCCTTGACGATGTGGGCCAGCAGCGGCTGGAATGGCGAGCGGCCAAACATCGCGGAAAAAGGGTTGGAGGTAACCATAGAGCCTTTTAGCCTGTTTTCGGGGGAGCCTGGAAATGGCAACGCCAGTATAAAGAGTGCGCTCGCCGCCGTCATGAAAACTTCATATTGGTAGCAAAAATTTAACCAGTACTTCACGTTTAAGAGTGGCTATTGTCATGAAAAATGCAACACCAATCGAAGTAGAGATAAAACTTGCGCTTGCCCAAGCCAGTATTGAGGCGCTCAAGCACCACTCTTTGCTCGACACAAAAACACCGTTAATCCAGACCTTAGCCAATACCTACTTCGACACACCGACCCATGACATGGCCAACGCACGAATCGCAGTGCGTCTTCGTCAAGTTGATGGCCGCGTGCTGCAAACGGTAAAAACGGCGGGCCAGGGGGGTGGCGGATTATCCAGCCGCCAGGAGTGGGAGTGGCCGGTCGCACGCGCTGAACTCGACCAGGCAGGTCTCGCTGAGCTTCCCCCTTTCAGTGACGAGCCAGTCAATAATGGGCCTGCCCACAAAGTGCTCAGAGAACGACTAACGCATCTAGCCCCCATACTGCGCACCGACTTTACCCGATATAGCTGGCAGCTCGACTGGCAGGGCAGCCAGATTGAGCTGGTACTGGATGAAGGCGAAATTGAAAGTGGTGGCTACCGCACGCCCATTTGTGAAGTAGAACTGGAGCTTAAAAACGGTGACCCGCAAGCGCTCTGGTCGCTGGCGATTGCGCTAGCAGAACAGGTTCCGCTTCGCCCATCTGATAGCAGCAAGGCATCGCGGGGTAACGCCTTGCGCGCCCAACAGTGGCCGCTTCCTAACGCCACGACACCTGCTGAATGGCTACACCGGGCAACGCTTGCCCTTGATGCCTACCACGACAACCAGCAGCGCCCGTTCCTAAACCTTACCCATGAGGCGCTGACCCGGTTGGCCGAACACGCATCACTGCCCGAGGACATGAAGTCCCAGGCGGCTCACCTATCCACAGCGCTAGATGACGCTGGTCAACCCCGTATTGCCTATGGCGTAACGCTCCTGACGCTTTCCCATCGTTTAGCGCTGCAACGCGAGCTAAGCTAACCTTCACGTTGTTTTAGATAGATTCAAGCACGTTTGCCCATAGACCTAATCACTGTGATAAGTGATTGCTCATTTCATCAGGATCGCCATGAGTTTTAACCTGACCCCTGCCGCGGAAGGGCTTCGCACACAGCTGTTTCACGTTATTTTCGAGTCCGACACGCCCACTGCCAAGGGATTCGATATTGCGCTGATTGTGATGATTTTGGGCAGCGTCGCCGTCATTCTGCTCGGCAGTGTTCAGGAGGTTTCCCAGGAGTATGGCTGGCTTTTCTACTACCTGGAGTGGGGCTTTACGATTCTGTTCACCGTGGAGCTTGCGGTACGCATCTACTGCCTTGAACGTCCCACGGTCTATCTGAAAAGCTTTTATGGCGTGGTCGATCTAATCTCCATCCTGCCAGCCTGGCTGGTACTGCTGATGCCCGGCTTTCATGCGCTGGTGATTATTCGCATACTCCGCGTGCTGCGCATTTTCCGTATCCTGCGCCTGATGGAATTTGTGGGCGAAGGACGACTGCTGATCGAAGCATTAAAGCGTAGCGTGCGCCAGGTACTGCTGTTTTTCTGCAGTATTTTTATGGTTGTCACCATGTTTGCCGCGCTGATGTATACCATCGAGTCGCCGGAAAGCGGCTTTACCAGTATTCCCATGTCGATCTACTGGGCGGTGGTCAGCGTTACCACGGTGGGGTATGGCGATATCGTGCCGGGCACAGCGCTTGGCAAAGCGATTACTGTGCTTCTCATCCTGATTGGCTACTCGATTATCGCCGTGCCTACCGGCATTTTTTCAGCCCAGGTCATCCGCTCTATCCGTGAAGACCGCTACTCCGATGAAGCGTGCCCAGGATGCGGCCACGACCGTCACGAAAAAGACGCACTCTACTGCCTTCGTTGTGGCACCTGGCTGGATGAAAACAGTGAAGACCCGCGCAAAGAGAAACAGACTGAAGAGATGTAATCGCCTCAAGCGAAAAAGGCCGCCGGTTCAGGCGGCCTCTGCTTAATGTCTTGCTTAATTGTCTTCGAAGGGAGCCTGCCAGACATCAAGCTCAGCGTTGCGCCAGCTGCCATAGGTCGCATTGGGGAACACGATCCAGTCCTGCCCAAACCGTTCAGCGTTTTCATCTACCAGCCGTTTCTGCTCCTCCAGCTCAACGCCAGCAAACACGTCAGAAAAGTCGTGAAGCGTATCGCCCAGTTGCATCACCAGCGCGTACTGCTCGGCCACGACGGCCCGACGCTCGCCTTTGGGCGGCCCCAGCAGCATAACGCTCTGCTCGGACACTTGGGGTAACCCTAACGTCTCCAGAGTGGCTAGCGTTGCCGACTTGTTTTCCTCATAGCGGTCAGAGACATAATAGATGGCAACGCCCTGCTCATCAGCAAATTCCAAAAAAGCTCTGGCGCCCGGGATCAGGCTCGGCTCACCTTCGCGCTCCCAGTGTTTCCACGTGTCCCAAGTCGTAAAGTCGTGACACGCCTGCATATCGCGCACCAATAACGCACTGTTATCAATAACGGTTTCATCAAGATCGGTAATGATAGCCAGCTCAGCGTCTTCACCATGGGCAGCTATCTGGTCCTTCAAGCGGTACGTTGCCAGCTCGAACCCCTGCCGCTGCAACGCGATGACTTCGGCAGCCTGCTGCTGGTAGCGAAGCCCCATTGCGTACTCATTCATCTCACAAGCGGCACTGTCGCTGGCCACAGCATTAACAGACACAGGTAACGCTGCCAGACTTGCGAAAGCCGAAGCAATAACGGCACTGCGATAACGGAACATCGTCATTAAGCACTCTCCATTTTTTTATGATGATCGGGCGGAAAGCGAATTCCACTCAATTTATAAAAAATTATTATGAACATTTGGCGTTTTTAGCCTAATTTATTTTTATTGGTCATTCAAATAATAAAAATAGAGTATAACTGGCATGAAAGGTGACGATAGATTTACATCGGGAGTGCAGATAAACAGATCGCGCCATGCCTAGCAGCTGCCAGAGCATGGCGTGGGTAAGTCAGTTGGCGAAGGGAGCCGTGTCACCGCGTCCGGCACGGACAATTTTGGGCGGTAGCTCTCGCAGGTCGATGACGCTGGTGGGGTCCAGGTGGCAGGCGCCACCGTCAATAATCAGGTCCAAATGCGCTTCAAAGCGGTCACGAATTTCCTCTGGGTCGCTCATGGGAAGGTCCTCCCCCACCGGAATCAGCGTAACGCTCATTAGCGGTTCGCCAAGCGCTTGCAGTAGCGCATGAGCAATCCGGTGATCAGGTACGCGTACGCCAATGGAGCGCCGTTTGGGGTGCAGCAGCAGGCGCGGGACTTCTGTCGTGGCATCCAGAATGTAGGTGTACGGTCCTGGCGTATGCGCTTTCAGCAGCCGAAACACCGCATTATCTACCTTGGCGTAAGTGCCAATTTCCGAAAGGTCCGAGCACATCAGCGTAAAGTTGTGCTTGTCATCCAGCGAGCGCAACCACTTGATCTTTTCAATAGCCTTCTTTTCGCCCAGATGACAGCCTAACGCGTAACCTGAGTCAGTGGGATAAGCCACCACACCGCCTTTGCGAATAATCTCAATCGCTTGATCAATCAGGCGCTTTTGTGGGTTTTCTGGATGAATCTGGAAATATTGGCTCATTGTCTGCTCCTGCCCGTGGGCGCGTTTCAGTCCATTAGGGTATTCGCTTTTATCAAACGCTTACTCATACCATAGCTGACGCAGCGGCTAATGGACCAGCGGGGGCATTGCGTAAATGCGCTAAGCGAGGGTGCTGCCAAATGGGCGGCGCGGCCGTGCGCGGCACCATGCACATGCTGCCAGGGGCGGCGTGGCTGCCGGGAAAGTGGAAGTCGCTGCCTAACGAGGCGTAAAGCCCACGCTCGACCATTTGACGAGCCAGGTCCCTTGTGACATCCGGGTTCTGCTGGCCACTCACCAATTCAACCGCGTCACCACCTGCGGCCTGAAAGGTATCCATTAACTGCCCTCGCTTACGCCGGGTTAAGCCGTAGCGTAAAGGGTGGGCAATCACCGCAACGCCACCAGAGGCCACCACCCACTCGACGACTTCGCTGATTTCTGGCCAGTGAGCTTTAACATCGCCTTTTTTACCGCTGCCAAGGTAGCGTTTAAACGCAGTGGCCCAATCGGCCACAACCCCCTCGGCCACTAACGCGCGGGCAAAATCAGGCCGGCCTAGCGGGCGGTCACTGCCTGCCTGCTCCCGGGCTTTTTCCAAGGCATTTTTAAGGCCCACTTTCTCTAACCGCTCGGCTATCACTTCTGCGCGCTGAATACGCGCCAGCCGCTGCTGTTCAAGCCCTTCAACCAGCGGACCTTGCAGGCCACCGGGCATCAGCGCCACGACGTGGATGTTAATGCCTTGCCAGCGAGTGGATAACTCGCAGCCAGGCACCAGGCATAGCCCGGCTTGTACCGCCGCCTTTCCAGCCTCGTCGATGCCGTCCATGGTGTCATGGTCTGTCAGCGCCATGTGGGTAAGGCCACGCGCTGCGCACAGCGACACCAACTCCGTGGGGGTTAACGCGCCATCCGACGCCGTTGAGTGCATATGCAGGTCAGCCGTGTAGCGCTGATCGGCATCAAACACCGCAGGAAGTAACGTTGCAGGAAGTAGAGGCATGGGCATGACGTCATGTGGCGAGTTTGTCAGAATAGGGATGTCTACCACGAACAGTTATAAAGTGCTGTGTTCAAAAGACCTGGTGTTCACAGCGCTGCGCGTGGGACGATTTACAAACGCTCGCCATGGTGCGCGCTTATGTAGATGCGGTCAATGCTGCATAGGGCGCTTTACTACATGCTTTTAAGGAGTTATCCCCATGCTCTACGCCATTATTAGTGAAGACGTATCGAATAGCCTTGAACGCCGCCTGGCGGCCCGCCCGGACCATTTGGCACGCTTGGAAACGCTACGCGATGAAGGTCGCTTGGTGCTCGCGGGCCCGCACCCCGCTGCGGATACTGAAAACCCCGGCGACGCGGGTTTTAGCGGCAGCCTGGTGGTGGCTGAATTCGACAGTTTGGAAGCCGCTCAGGGCTGGGCTGACGCCGATCCATACATCATTGCAGGTGTCTATGCCAAGGTAATTGTTAAGCCGTTCAAGAAAGTTTTGCCTTGACCGATTAGGGCGAGTGTGGAGGGTCCGCCTGCTAATTCACAGAGCCTGTGGAAAACTCTGTGCAAACCCGGCGGACGCTTTTCGCTAAGCCAGAGATAGCGCCCTGATTAACAAATTGATTATTTTTTAACCACTTCAGTCATTACGGATATCCGCGTGCCTCAACGCCTTACTGATTTACCCCCTTTAACGGCGTTAAGCGCGCCATTACTCACCTGGAGTGACACTTCACCGCACTCGGATGATTTTGATGACGTGTACTTTTCCCGTGAGGGCGGTCTTGAAGAAACCGAGCACGTTTTTTTAAATACCAACCGCTTGCCTGAGCGATTTGCCGCTTGGGAAAACACGCGCGCCTTTGTGATCGGGGAAACCGGCTTTGGCACGGGCCTTAATATGCTGTGTGCCTGGGCCTGCTTTGAGCAGCACGCGCCAACCGGGGCACGGCTGCATTTTTTATCCACAGAAAAGTATCCCTTGGATCAGGTATCGCTTGAGCGCGCCCTACGCGCCTGGCCGTCGCTTGCCGGTTATTCACAGCGGCTTTGCGAGCAGTGGCCCTCACCCGTTAGCGGCGTACACCGCCTGCACCTGAGCGACCGCGTGACGCTGGATCTGCATTATGGCGATACCACCGAGCGGCTGACGCTTTTAGATGGTCAGGTCGATGCCTGGTTTCTGGACGGCTTTGCACCTTCTAAAAATCCACAAATGTGGCAGCCCGAGCTGTTTGAGGCCATGGCGGCGCGCTCTCGGCCGGGGGCCACCTTTGCCACGTTCACCTGCGCGGGCATTGTTAAGCGGGGCTTGAAAGCGGCAGGCTTTAGCTGGAAAAAAGTCCCGGGCTGCGGGCATAAGCGCGAAATACTGGCAGGCATGATTGACACACCGCCTACCGATAAGCGCCGTGAGGCAACGCCCTGGTTTACGCCGCCAGCGCCTCTTCCCACGCAGCAGGTGGCGGTTATCGGGGCAGGGATCGCTGGGTGCAGCGTGGCAGCAGCACTTGCCAGGCGTGGCGTTAATGTGACGGTGATCGAGCGCGAAACACCCGGCGCAGGCGGCTCGGGTAATCGCCAGGGGGCGCTTTATGTGAAGCTTGCGGCCGACACCAACCACCAAAGCCGGTTTTATCTCTCCGGCCTTTTATACAGCCAGCGCTGGCTTAATCAGCTCAAGGTTCCAACGCTTTGGCAGCCCTGCGGCGTCGTGCAACTGGCCACCAACGCGAAAGAGACCAAGCGCCAGCAGCGCTTTAGCGAGCAGCATGCGCTTCCCGAAAGCGTGGTGTCGCCGCTTACCCAAGGGTTGAGTGAGAAAGCCGGTGTGGCCATTGAAGCCGAACACGCCCTGTTTTATCCACACGCAGGCTGGGTGCGACCCAAAGCGCTATGTGAGCACTTACTCCAAACGCCTAATATCACGCTGAGACAGGGCGATGTTACGTCCCTTACGCGTGAAAATGACCGCTGGCAGCTCGCACTTGCTGATGGAAATACGATAAGTGCAGACCAGGTGGTGATTGCAAGCGCTCACTACGCCAATACGTATGCTCAGACGGCCAGCCTGCCGCTCCAACAGGTGCGCGGCCAGGTCAGTGAAGTGAGGCTGCCCGCCGGCGTAAAAGGCCCTGAGCGGGTGGTATGCGCCGGTGGCTATGTGTCGCCCGCCATTGAAGGGGTGCTTACCTTTGGGGCAAGCTTCGTGCCCAACAATGCTTCTACCGACGTGACCGATACCGACCACCAGCGCAATATTGATGAGCTTCGCCAAACGCTTCCAGCGCTGGTGGCAGAACTTGAAAGCGCAGGCACCCACCTGACTCCACAGGCGCTTGAAGGACGTGCGGCGGTACGCGCGGCAAGCCCTGATAAAACGCCCTATGCAGGCCCAGTCCCCAACGCCTCGGCCTGGCAGACAGCCTATGCCGTGCTGGCAAAAGACGCCTCGCGAGTGCCAAACGCCCCGGGTGAGCACTACCCAGGGTTGTGGATATCTACCGCCCACGGCTCCCGCGGGCTTTCCAGTGCGCCGTTATGCGCCGAGCTTATTGCCTCCCGACTGCTTGATGACCCCATGCCGCTTGAGGCTCAGTTGGTCGACCACCTTCATCCTGGGCGACGTATTATCAGCGCGATTATTCGCGGTCAGTAGTCACCCTCTTCCTCATCATCTGCCAGATCACGACCGAAGGAACGCCACTGCGCCAAGGTCATTACTTCGGTCATTTCAAGCTTGAGGTCATGGGCAATAATCAGTTCACTGCGCGCCAACTGCTGTTTCAGCTCGTCGACCCACCCTTTCATCCCCGTGCCGGTATCGGTGGTGTCATAACCCTGCCGGGTAACAAACGCCTCCAGCAACGCATCAAGGGTTTCCGGCGGCAACATGCGGGCGGGTACTTCAATGAAACGGCTCATTCGCTCTGCTCCCACTGCGCAAGGCGCTCAATAAAGGTGGCTTCATCCACAACCTCTACGCCCAGCTGTTCCGCTTTGGTTAACTTACTACCGGCCGCTTCACCGGCGACCAGCGCCGTGGTCTTTTTCGAAACGCTACCCGCTACTTTGGCGCCAAGCGCCTGTAGCCGAGCCTTGCCCTCGTCACGGGTCATGCTTTCCATGGCGCCCGTCAGCACCCAGGTTTGGCCTTCTAGCGGTGTAGGGCCTTGGGTAACGTCGGCTTCCTGCCAGGTGACGCCTGCCTCAATCAAGGCAGCAAGGGTCTCCTGGTTATGGGGCTGGCGGAAAAAGGTGTGTACGTGGGCCGCCACAATGGGGCCAACATCGTTGACCGCCTCAAGCGCTGCCTGTTCGGCTGCTTGAAGCGCTTGCAACGTTCCAAAATGGCTCGCCAGATTGGCAGCGGTGGCCTCACCCACCTCGCGAATACCCAATGCGTAGATAAACCGAGCGAGCGTCGTATGACGAGCTTTATCCAGCGCGTTGACCAGATTAATGGACGATTTTTCGCCCATACGCGGCAAGCTCTGCCATTGCTCAACCGTCAGGTGAAACAGGTCGGCAGGTGTTTTCACCCAATCCAGCTCTACCAGTTGGTCGATCAGTTTGACGCCCAGGCCATCTACATCCAGGGCCTTGCGGCTGGAGAAGTGTTTGAGCGCTTCTTTACGCTGGGCAGCGCAGAAAAGCCCACCCGAGCAACGCGCTACCGCTTCGCCTGCCACGCGTTCGATATCCGAACCGCACACCGGGCAGTGCTCGGGGAACACAATCGGCTGCGCGTCTATTGGGCGTTTTTCCTTATCGACCCGGACCACTTGGGGGATCACATCGCCTGCGCGGCGAATAGCCACCGTATCGCCAATCATGACATCCAGGCGGGTGATTTCATCGGCGTTGTGCAGCGTCGCGTTGGAAACGGTAACGCCTGCAACGCTAACGGGTTCAAGCCTTGCCACTGGTGTGATGGCACCCGTACGGCCTACCTGAAACTCAACGTCATTCAGCGTGGTGATCTCTTCCTGAGCGGGGTACTTAAACGCCGTTGCCCAGCGGGGTGCGCGAGCCACAAACCCAAGCTCACGCTGATAGCGCAGTGCATTCACCTTGATCACCACGCCGTCGATGTCGTAGCCCAACTGGTCGCGCTTCTCACCCAACTGCTCGCAATACTCAACGACCGCCTGCGAGCCGGTCAGCACTTTTAACTCCGCGCTGGCGCGAAAGCCCAGCGTTACCAGTCGATCCATTAGTGCGCTATGCGTGGTGTCGCCCATGTCCGGTTCCAGACGCGCCGCCTGATAGGCATGAAACTCCAACGGGCGGGTAGCAGTAATCTCGGGGTTCAACTGACGTAAACTACCGGCAGCGGCGTTACGCGGGTTGGCAAATACCTTACTGCCCTCCTCGCGTGCACGCTCGTTAAGCGCTTCAAACCCCTGGTGGCGCATGATGACTTCACCGCGCACTTCCAAAAGCTCAGGAATGTGCTTGCCCATTAGCTTTAAAGGCACCGAGCGCAGCGTACGCAGGTTAGAGGTAATGCCTTCCCCGGTGCGGCCATCGCCACGGGTGGCGCCACTCACCAGCACGCCCTGCTCATACACCAGCGATACCGCAGCGCCATCAAGCTTCGGTTCACAGGTAAACTCAACGTCATCTGCTGCGCACTCCAAGCGCTCTGCGACGCGCTCAGCAAAGGCCACGATGTCGTCGCCGCTAAACGCGTTATCCAGCGAGAGCATGGGGATGGCGTGGGCGACCGAAGGAAAGCCATCAGCAGGGGCCGCACCCACGCGCTGAGTCGGTGAATCCGGAGAGACGAGCGTTGGGTTTTCAGCTTCCAGCTGCTTTAAGCGTTGCAGTCTCCGGTCATAGTCAGCGTCCGATAACGTTGGCTCATCCAATACGTAGTAACGGTAGTTGGCTTCATCAAGCTCGGCGCGCAGCTGGGTGACTGCTTCCAGCACTTGGGGGTCAGGCTGACTCATTAACGTTGGTTTCCATCGTACGGGCTAAAATCAATCACAAAAAAGACACATCCTGGAACAAAAACACCCGCCTTCTGCAAGAAGGCGGGTGTTTAACAGCAAGCGCTACTTAGTGGGCTTGCATGTGGCGATGCAAGCGGTGGCGGCGTTCAAAATCATGCACCCGCTGGCGGGCAAACTCAATGGTTTGAGCCGTCATGACGCTGCGATTTTCATCCTTCAGCTCGCCACTCATATGGCGAACCACGACCATAGCGGTTTCCACCATGGCTTCAAAGGCTGCAGAGCTGTCGACCGCTCCCGGCAAGGGCATCAGGAAGGTGATCCCTGGCGTTACAAACTCACCCATCTCTTCAATAGGGAATGTGCCGGGTTTAACCACGTTAATCATTGAGAACTGAAGTTCGCTGTCGTCACTTTCTGTTTCAAAGCGGTGGAACACACCCATGGCACGGCTGTAGCGTAGGCCGCACGCCATAATGAGATCCAGCAACTTGCTGCCATCGAAGCCTTCCGGGTCCCGGGAGAGCACGCTGATAACCACCACCTCATCGGCGTTGGTCAATGTTTCTTTGGCATGTTCACCCGGCACATCATGACGCAACGCTTTTTCAAGCGTTGGGTGAGCACGTACGACATTATCACGCGAGCCACGCACCGGCGCTTCATCGTAGGCTTCATAGTCATCGTACTGATCCGCTGATGTTTCATGCGCATAAGCAGGTTCAGACTCGTCATGGCGTGCAGCGGCCCGTTGCGCTTCCGCAGCAATTTCGGCGGCTTCGCAAGCTTCGGCCTGCTCCTGGGCAATGCGGGCTTTTTCTGCCTCGGCAGCTTCTTTTGCTTCACGGCGCTGCTCGGCTTCAAGCGCTTTGCGCTCTGCTTTCAGCTTGGCGGCGGCTTCAGCACGCTTGGCCTTTTCAGCTTTCTTACGGGCTTTTTCTTGGCGACGCTGTATCAGGCGACGTTTAAGCGAGCGGCCCATACCCTCAAAATCAACCAGCCGATACTCATCAACGGCATCATCATCCAGCTCGTCATACTCGCCGGCCGTATCTTCACGCAGTTGACGACGCTTGGGCGCCCTGGCCGAAGCGGCATCTTCTGGCTCTGCACGCAACACAGGATCGGCGTCTGTTTCAACAGCGAGGACCGGCTCAGCGGGGCTCTCCTTATTCACCGCGACGGATTCATTCACCGCGACTGACTCTTCTTTCGCAGCAACGGACTCTTCGTTGGCAGTAGATAGGGAGATAGACGGCTCTCCAGTGTGTGGCTTGCTTTGGGTTGGCACTTGCTCGGCAATAGGCGCATGCGCTTCTGACGCTGTTTTGTCTACCGACTGAGTGTTAACAGGATTGGCTTGTGCCGTTGGCTGGGGTTCAACCTGGCTCACGTCCGCTGGAGCGTCGCTATTCGGGAAGATGCTTGGCTCTCGACGATCAATGTCAGCCGGGTGTGCTTTAGGCGCAGCGGCCTGGCGCTGAGGCTGTGCAGATGCTGCTGTATCCACTGGCGGAGTAGTCGCTTTACGCTTAGGGACCGCATTGGCAAAGGAGCGCCTAAATTCGGATAGCACTCTGGAAGGCCCTGGATGGTCTTGACGTTCCAACTTGGGTTTCGCGCCGACCCCACTATAGTCCGCAGGTTTAACGACACGTGCGCCACCGTTCGGAAGCTCCCAGCTAATTTCGGCTTCTTTAGCCTCATCATCCAGCTCGGTTAGCTTCGCCTCGGGAAGGTCCTTAACCGCCTGGTCCAGACGAGGGACGCGCCGCTGGCGTTGGAGTCGTCGCACACCGTCGACTACGATGAGCGACACCAACGCCAGTCCTAAAATGATTAACCATTCTCTTAGTTCCATGTCGAACATTCCATGGGTCATTTAACCGGTTACTAAAGCGCCATACCTGAGTGAAAACCTTTCAGGTGGTAAATAAATACCACTAGCATAGCGCGGTTACTATAAATAGAGCCATTTTTTAGCGATTTCTACGTTATGGCACGGTTCCTAAGCACAGTTCCTAAGTACAGTTCCTGACGTTTTCTAAGCAATATTGACGTTCATCGTGATCAGACTCAGTTGCTATTATTCAGGTCGTGAATCTGCTCTTTAATCCTAGTGTATATGTACTGAATCTATCTTACTTAATGTTTACTTAATCCTTAAAGCGAAGCGAGCTTAACAACCAACCTGCCACTACTGTATATAAAAACAGCAAAAGGCTTTAATCCAGCTCAGCCACACTAGTTCAAGGTAAACCTACCATAGCATTAACCACAATTTTATAATGATCAATATAGATAAGTTGAGCGTTTTTACACATTTTTTTATTATTTCTACTCAATTTGTTAACAGTTGTAGCAGTTATTTGCTTAACCGTTGGACAGCTTTTGCCAGAATGCGTTCGCAAAGTGGCTGGCTAATACACGTGGTCGGGTCAGGTGTATTTCTAACGGGATGTCCCACGAATCATCTAATGCACGCACCAACCTTCCATCGCTAATCTCTTGTTCTGAAAGGCTTTTAGGTATCCATGCCAGGCCTTTATTTTCCAACACCATGGACATCAACACCGCAGCCAAGTGGCTGGTAAAGCGAGGTGCACTTATAAGAGAAGTGGCATTTTCATTAAGCCAGTGGTTAACAACACGGCCTAATCCCGAAGCATCGGTATATCCCAGGTAAGGCAACACTTCCAGGCACTGAGAACTGCTTAATTCTTTTCCCACCAGTGGAATCAGCGAATCCTCGCCCACCTTTATACTCTCAAACTGGTCAGGCGATAACCGTGAGGGAACAGCGCAATGCCGATGGCTTAACAAGAACTGGCAGTCACCTTGTAACAACAACTGCTCACACGTGGACATTGTATCCGAGTGAAGGCGCACGGCCTCCATGGGCGCTCCCTGCTCCAGGGCTCTTATCCAACGGGGGAAGAACGTAAATGACAGCGAGTGCGTCGCTGCAAACTGCAACGTTCGGGTCGCTTCCCCGGCAATTTGCTGTGCTTCAGCCCGCAAGCGGTACAGTCGGCCAATTGCGTCAAACGCACTGGCCTGTATGTGTTTACCGGCGTCGGTGAGCGTGGTGCCCTGTGGGGTGCGAATAAACAGGCTAACGCCCATCCACTGTTCAAACGCGCGGATCCGTCGGCTGAACGCGGGCTGGGTAATATGTCGGGAGTTTGCAGCACGTACAAAACTGCCGTGCTCGGCAAGGGCGGTAAAGTCTTCTAACCAGACGAGTTCCATGGGGCAATGCCGTTTCAGCATGGGAGCACCTAGTAATAGCATTGGGCAGCCCCCCTTGTCACGCATAGGGTTAAGCACTTAACCACCAAGGAGCTTGCCATGCGTATTGTGGATATTCGCGAGAAAACCGTTTCGATTGCCTCCCCGATTGCCAACGCTTATATCGATTTTTCCAAAATGACCTGTTCGGTCGTGGCCGTCATCACTGATGTGATACGCGACGGTAAACCCGTGATTGGCTACGGTTTTAACTCCAACGGGCGCTATGGCCAGGGAGCGCTCATGCGGGACCGCTTTCTGGATAGAATCACCGAGGCCAACCCCGACACGCTCATTGATCACGCCCGCGACAACCTGGACCCGTTTGCTATCTGGAACACCCTGATGAAAAACGAAAAGCCCGGCGGGCACGGTGAGCGCTCGGTCGCGGTAGGCACGATCGACATGGCAATTTGGGATGCAGTCGCCAAAATTGAGGGCAAACCGCTCTACCAGTTGCTTGCCGAGCGTTATCGAAACGGCCAGGCCGACGATAAGGTCTGGGTATATGCGGCTGGTGGCTACTATTACCCTGGTAAAGACCACACCAGGCTGCAGGACGAAATGCGTAGCTACCTGGCGCGTGGCTACAACGTGGTAAAAATGAAGATTGGCGGCGCCCCGCTTGAAGAAGATATTCGGCGTATCGAAGCCGTGCTTGAAGTCGTTGGCGATGGCAGCCGCCTGGCGGTAGATGCCAATGGGCGCTTTGACCTGAAAACGGCAATCGCTTACGCCGAAGCGCTGAAGCCTTATAACCTCTTCTGGTACGAAGAAGCCGGTGACCCGCTGGATTACGCGCTTCAGGCGGAGCTTGTCAACCACTATGAATTACCCATGGCGACCGGCGAAAACCTGTTCTCGCACCAGGACGCCCGTAACCTGCTACGCCATGGCGGCATGCGTGCCGATCGCGATTTCGTGCAGTTCGACTGCGCCCTCTCTTATGGGCTGGTGGAGTACATGCGCACGCTGAACGTGATGGATGAGCTTGGCTGGTCATCGCGCCGCGTCGTACCCCACGGCGGCCACCAAATGTCACTGAATATCGCCGCAGGCTTGCACCTGGGCGGCAACGAATCCTATCCGGATGTCTTCCAGCCGTTTGGTGGCTTCGCTGACGGCATTCAGGTTGAAAATGGCTACGTCGGCCTGCCCGATCTTCCAGGCGTAGGCTTTGAAGCCAAATCCAGGCTGTATGCAGTGATGCGTGAGCTAGGCGAAGGCTAAGAAAATTCTGCCTTAATTCGCCTAATCCACCAACGCGGCGGCTTCATCAATCCCCACCGATACCAGGCGCGACACGCCGGGTTCCTGCATGGTCACCCCCATCAGGCGCTCGGCGGCTTCCATGGCAATCTTGTTGTGGGTGATATAGATGAACTGAACGTTTTCCGACATCTCTTTTACGAGCTTGGCATATCGACCCACGTTGGCATCATCCAGCGGCGCGTCAACTTCATCGAGCATACAGAACGGCGCAGGGTTGAGCTGGAAGATCGAGAACACCAACGAAAGCGCAGTCAGTGCTTTTTCCCCACCGGAGAGCAGATGAATCGTGCTGTTCTTCTTACCCGGCGGACGCGCCATGATCGCCACCCCGGTTTCCAGAAGATCATCACCGGTAAGCGTTAGCCAGGCCGCCCCACCGCCAAACACGCGGGGAAAGAGCTCCTGCAAACCGCTATTCACTTGATCAAACGTTTCCTTGAAACGTACCCGCGTTTCCTGGTCGATACGCTTGATCGCTCGCTCCAGGGTTTCCAGCGCTTCGGTCAGTTCGGCGTGCTGGGCTTCCAAATAGTTGCGTCGCTCGGCCTGCTGGTCGTACTCCTCAATCGCTGCCAGATTAATGGCGCCCAGGCGGCGTATCTTCTCGCCAGTGCTTTCCAAACGCTCCTGCCAAACCTGCTCACTGGCATCGCTTGGCAGGTTCTCGGCCAGGGCATCGGCGTCATGCCCCAGTTCGGCCAGTTGCTCATCTTGCGTGGCCGCTTTTAGCGCCAGCGCCTGAACATCCATACGCCGCTGCTGAAGCTGCTCGCGGCTCTGTTCAAGATTGCGTTCGTGCTGCTGGCGGGCCAGCTCATCATTGCGCAGCTGTTCTGTCAGCGACTGGGCCTGCTGGCGCGTTTCGTTAAGGCGGCGCTCCTGCTGCTCACGCTGATGTAGTAGCTCTTCAAGCTCTTCACCGGCCAACTCGTCCGGCTCAAGTAGCGTTTCCCGTGACTCTTCTAGCTCTGCTATGCGTAGCGTCAAGCGCTCTTCGCTTTCGCTGGAGCGCGTCTGCTGGGCGCGCAAACTACTCCGCTCAGCGGTTAACCGTTCACGCTCTAATGCCAACGTCTGCTGCTGTGCTTTTAACGGGCCGTGTTGCTGAGTCAGCTGGTCGCGCTGTTCGCGCTGGCGGCCACGCTGCTCGCTGGCCTCTTCGCGTGCTTGTGCAGTGGTTTCCAGCGTTTCCATCGCCACGTGCCAGCGGGCACGCTGCTCCTCCAGGGTAAGCGTTAACGCTGCCTCATCCTCTTGCAGTTGCCCAAGCTCCGCATCAAGCTCGGTGGCCCGGCTCTCCAAATGCTCCAGCTTTTGGGCAGCGCTACGCTCTTTAATGGCCAACTGCTGAACGCTTGCAGCATGGCCACGCTCCTGCTCAGCCTGCTGTTCACGGGAAAGCTCCAGGGCTTCAATAGTCTCACTGGTCGTTTCGCACTGTTCTTCAGCCAGCGCCAGCGCTTCTTCATCCTGCTCGCGCAGGGCGTCCAGCTCCTTGAAACGGCGCCGCGTTACCAGTAAGGCATCAACGCCTTCGCCATTGGCCTGCTGATGCAGCCAGCCGCGCCCCCGCCAAACGCCGTCACGGCTAACAACGCTTTCTCCCGCTGCAAGGCCGGGCGCAAGCTGCTCAGCCTCGGCGCCGGACTCAACGTAGTGAATACTTGCTAACCATGCACCTATCGCACCAGCGCCGCTTACCAGTGAATCCAGCCGCTGGCCCTGGGTTGAAGCGGCGGGCGCTTGCTCATCAATCAAACACCAGTCGGTAGCCAGCGCCTGCGGCAGTGCGGCAAGCTGGTGGCTTGCGACCAGGCGAGCATTCAACCAGGGCGCCAACAGCCAGGAAATGACCGTCTCCCAACCGGGTGTCACGCTGAGGGTTTCCCCCAGGCGAGGGGCATTACTTAGCCCGTGGGTTGCCAGGGTTGCTTCCATGTCCGGGTCATGGTCGGCCAGCGCGGCATCCATCAAGGTTTGCAGCGAGGCCAGCTCACCCTGGCGCTGGCTCAATTCAGCGCGTTTATCATCACGGGTAAGCGTTGCCTGTTGATAACGCTGTTTGGCATCGCTGTACTGCTGCTGCCACTGTTCACGCGTTTGGGTGAAGGCTTCGGAACGCTCTTCAGCTTCTTCCAACTGTGCCTGGAACTGAGCGTGCTCTTCGCGTAGCGCGCTCAAGTCCGCCAAATCGCCGCGCTGCTGGCGCCGCCGCTGGCTCTCTGCCTGTAAGCGTTGAATACGCTGCTCTAAATCGCGTAGCTGGTCCTGGCTGCGGTCGGCTTCGCGGCTGGCATCGCGCCAGCGATTTTCGGCGTCCGACCACTGCTGCTCGGCGGCTTCCATGGCGGGGGTAGCATCGGCCAAGGCCTGTTCCAGGGCGTCCAGCTGCTCTTCCAGCACTTCGTGTTCGGGCGCCAGATCCTCAAAGCGTTCGTCGATGGCCGCAAGGCGCTCTCGGTCGCCTTCGCTCACCAGGCGTTGCTCATCCAGCTCGCGCCGTGCAGTGGCAATATCGTTGGCTAGCTGGGACTCACGGCTACGCCGGTGAGCCTGATCCTGCTCCAGCCGTGCAATGCGCGTGGTGGTTTCAAAAAACTGCTGCTGGTGGCGCTCCAGTACCTCGGCCAGCTCATCGTGCTGCTCACGAGCTTGCTCCAGGCGGGTTTCGCACTGGCGTACGCCAAACACATCTTTTTCAACTGAGATTTCCAGCTCACGAACCCGGCTCTCCTGCTGCGACTGCTCTGCCCGCAAGGTGCGCCCGCGTAGCAGTGCCAGCTCGCCTTTAAGCCGGTACTCCTGCTGCTTTAACTCCTGATAGCGTTTGGCCGCCTCGGCCTGGCGCTTTAAGCGCTCAAGCTGTTTATCCAGCTCCTCGCGAATATCGTCCAAACGCTCAAGGTTTTCCTGGGTGCGCCGCATACGATTTTCGGTTTCGCGGCGGCGCTCCTTGTATTTGGAAATGCCCGCGGCTTCTTCAAGCGTTGAGCGCAAGTCATCGGGGCGAGCTTCAATCAATCGCGAGATCATGCCCTGGCCGATAATCGCGTAGGAGCGCGGGCCAAGCCCGGTGCCCATAAACAGGTCGGCGATATCCCGTCGACGGCACTTTTGGCCATTGAAGAAGTAGTTGGACTGGCCGTCACGAGTCACTAACCGTTTGACCACGATCTCCGCGTATTGGGCATACACGCCACCCATGGTGCCATCGCGATTGTCGAACTTGAGCTCAATAGACGCCTGGCCCACCGGTTTGCGCCCGGTCGAGCCATTAAAGATAACGTCGGCCATGGACTCGCCACGCAGGGTTTTAGCGGAAGACTCGCCCATCACCCAGCGCACGGCGTCGATAATATTGGACTTGCCACAGCCATTGGGGCCGACAATCGCGGTCATATTACCGTCGAAGGGCACCGTGACCGGATCGACAAACGACTTGAATCCAACAAGGCGGATAGAGGTTAAGCGCATGCCAATCCTACAAAAAATTATTTATAAACATGAGACGTATTCAAAATACATGATTCATAACGACTTCGGCAGCGGTGATTGGCTCAGAGCTCATCAGCCGCCGCTGTTTCGGATGTATCGGCCAGGCGTTCCTGGGCCGCGCGGATACCTTCGCGTAGCGAGTCGGCCGTGTTCGGATCGTTGACCGTTGCCAGCGCGCGGCGCCAGCGGTCCATTGCGCCCTCGTAATCGCCGTTATCAAACGCGTGAATGCCTAACAGACCGAGCACCGTTGGTTGGCGTGGGTCCTGAGCCAGCGTTTCATTCACCAAACGCTGCACATCCGGGGTCAGCTCACGCCCTGCCATAAAGAAGCGAATTTGCGCAAGCTGGGCGAGCAGTGCAGGGAGCCGGCCTTCCAGCGCGATGAGCCGTTCCAGCGCATCGATGGCGTTATCTTCCTGGCCGGTATCGCGATACAGCGGAAACAGCGAGGCCCACACGTTGGCATTGCCCGGCTGAAGCGCGGCCTGCTCTTCCATACGACGAATATACGTGTCTGGAGTAGCGCCGGGGTCGTTGAGTAATTCCTGCTGAACGCCATACAGGGCAAGATCACCCTCGGCCCCCTCTTCCAGGTACCAAAAAAGACTGATGGCCACCACACTCAAGGCAATCAATGGCACAGCTAAACGCCCGGCAAGGGGCGATTGTAGCGGTCGTACGGCCAGCGTGGCAGTATCTTCCAGAAGGCTACGCTCAAGTTCCAGCGTTCCTTCTTCAAACTGCGCGGTACTAACATCGCCACGCGCATGAGCCGTCTCTAACGAGGTAAGCCGACGCTGAAAAATGGCCACGTTCTGCTCGGCCGAAGTGTCGTTGGCTTCATATGCACGTTGCTGATCATAAAGCGCATGCGCCTTACGCAGCGGGGAAAGTAGCAAGACAATCGCTGGCAACATGATAATCGCCATGGCGACCCATAAAAGCGTCATGAGGATCTCCTGCGCTGAATCAGCGCACCCAGCCGAGCGCGCTCTTCAGCACTTAGCGCCTTGGCAGACGCATGGCGCCGTGCGCGTACAATCAGCAGCACGATCAAAACACCCCCGACGCCTAACCCGATGGGCAGCCCCCACAGAAGATAGGTACGGCTCTCCAGGCGCGGATTATAGAGAACATAGTCGCCAAAGCGCTCTACCATGTGATTGATCACTTCGCTATCGGAGCGCCCATCCTGCAGCATTTGATACACCCGTTCCCGCATATCGGCGGAGATAGGCGAGTTCGAATCATTGATGGCCTGGTTTTCACACAGTGGGCAGCGCATGGACGCGGTTAATGCGTGATAACGCTGCGCCAGCACCGGGTCGTCAAACTCACGCAGTTCGATTCCCTCCGCCACAACGCTTGCCGACAACAGCAGCAGGAAGAGCACGGCCAGGGTACGTATTAACGCCATTTGGCGACCTCCGGCAAAATACGCTCGGCCATATCCTGAGGCGAGATATCGCCTTTATGGTGATAGCGAATTATCCCTTCGGCATCAACCAGAAACGTTTCCGGCGCGCCATAAACGCCGAGATCAAAGCCCAGGCTGCCATCAGGGTCAAAGATATTCACTTCAAACGGGTCGCCAAACTCGTTTAAAAAGTGCATTCCCTTCTCGCGGGTATCGCGATAGTTCACCCCGACCATACGAACCCCCTGGTCGGCCAATGCCAAAAGCTGGGGCATTTCCTGCTTGCAGGCCGGGCACCATTCGCCCCACACATTAACCAGTGAGACCTCTCCCTGGAGCAGCGTTTGATCGACCAGGCGGCCTTCATCACGCAACGTGGTGGCCTCAAATGTCGGAAACTCACGTGCCATCAGCGCCGAGTTCCGGGCTGACGGGTCATGCTGCAAACGCTGATATAAAAACAGCGCCACCAGAAGAAAACCCAGCGGTAGCAGTAACAGCCATAGTCGACGGCTCATAGCGCGGCTTCCTGCGTTTTGGGCGAGCGGGCCACGTCGGCACGGTCGGCCGTTCTGGTTCGGCGATAGCGCTTATCCACTATTGCCAGTATGCCGCCTAACGCCATCAACAAACCGCCCAACCAAAGCCAGCGTACAAAAGGCTTATATTGAATACGCATGGCCCAACTGCCATCCTCCAAATCTTCACCCATGGCAACGTAAAGATCCCGAAACAAGCCGGGGCGTAGCGCGACTTGGGACATGGGCATACCCGTTGCCAGATAAAAGCGCTTCTCAGGGCGCATAATAAAACCATGCCCTGATTCGATATTGCGCACCTGAATGACGGCCGTATCGGCCATAAAGTTGGCGCCTCGGCGGCTTTTAAGCTCCGTCAACGTGAACTGATAGCCCGCGACGTCAAGCTCGGTGCCCGGCGCCATACGCACCGTGCGCTCAGTGGCATAGTTGGACACCACGGCCACACCAATAATCGTCACTGCAATTCCCACATGCCCGAGCACCATGCCCCAATACGCCAGGGAAAGCTTGCGCAAACCCGCCAGGCGGCTGGCGCCGTGGCGGGTTTTATCCCACATGTCCTTCCCAATCGGCAGCACGATCCACAGCGCAGCCACAATACCCAATGAGGCCCACAGGTTCCATTCACCGGTGTATATCAGCGGCAACACCATACCCAGCACCAGCGCAGCGACGCCAGCAAGCCACAGCTTACGGCACAGCTCACTGGCCGACATGTTCTTCCAGCGAGCGACCGGACCAAGCCCCATAAAGAGACACATCACAACCGTCAGCGGTACAAAAAGCGCATTAAAGTACGGTGGGCCCACGCTGATTTTACCCAGCTTGAGCGAGTCTAAAATCAGCGGGTAGAGCGTGCCCAGCAAAATAGTCACGGTCATGATGACCAATAGAATATTGTTGATAAGCAGCAGCGAATCTCGTGATAGCCAGTTGAAGCTCGCATGATGGCTCACGCGGGGCGCGCGCAGCGCAAATATCAGTAGAGAAAGCGTCACGGTGATCGTCAGTAGCACCAGAATAAACAAGCCGCGTGAGGGGTCATTGGCAAACGCGTGCACCGAGGTAAGCACACCAGAACGCACCAGAAAGGTACCCAGCAGCGATAGCGAAAAGGTAAAAATGGCCAGCAGTACGGTCCAGCTTTTAAACGAGCCGCGCTTTTCGGTGACAGCCAGCGAATGGATCAGCGCAGTGCCGGTTAGCCAGGGCAGCAGCGAGGCGTTTTCCACCGGGTCCCAGAACCACCAGCCTCCCCAGCCAAGTTCGTAGTAGGCCCACCAGCTGCCCAATGCAATACCCACCGTCAAAAAGGCCCAGGCAATATTGGTCCAGGGGCGCGCCCAGCGCGTCCAGGCCGCATCCAACCGCCCCCCCAGCAGCGCGGCAATGGCGAAGGCAAACACGACGGAAAACCCGACATAGCCCATGTAGAGCATCGGCGGGTGAACAATCAAGCCAATATCCTGAAGCAGCGGATTAAGGTCCGCGCCATCGTGAGGCACGTTGGGCAAAAGCCGCTCGAAGGGATTGGACGTCAGCAGGATAAACAGTAAAAATCCCACGCTAATCAAGCCCATCACACCCTGTACCCGCGCTACCATGTCGCGAGGCAGGCCGCCTGAGAAGCGCGAAGCAGCATACCCCCAGCCCGCCAGCATCAGGCTCCACAACAGCACCGACCCTTCATGGTTGCCCCACACCGCACTGAGCTTGTAGTACCAGGGCAACAGCGAGTTGGAGTTGTTGGCGACGTTCGCCACGCTGAAGTCATCCACCGCATAGCTGGCGGTTAGGCACACATAAGCCACCGCGATGAACAGAAACTGCCCCGTGGCCATGGGATGACCATATGCCATCCAAAGCGGCCTGCGCGTGGCAGCTCCGGCTAATGGCATTACGCCCTGCAATACCGCCATTAGCAGGGCAATAATTAACGCGAAGTGCCCAAGCTCAGGGATCAGTTTTACCAACATCGGCACTCCAGCATGACACGGACTCTAGGGTATAGGACATTGGCTCAACCTATTCACGCTTGGCTGCTTCAACCGGTTGGCCCTGATAATCAGCAGGCGAGTAGCCTGCCTCTTCTAACGCTTGCGACACTTCGGGCGGCATGTAGTTTTCATCGTGGCGAGCAAGCACCTTGTCAGCGATAAACCGCCCATCTGTAGACAGTTTGCCTACCACCACCAC
The DNA here is from genome assembly GCF_014898005.1 of Halomonas citrativorans. NCBI lineage: Bacteria > Pseudomonadati > Pseudomonadota > Gammaproteobacteria > Oceanospirillales > Halomonadaceae > Halomonas > Halomonas citrativorans. Next base: position 302,673 of record NZ_JABUYX010000002.1, on the reverse strand, counting down.
GCCCTGCCCTTCGCGAAACAGATCCGGCAGGATGCCGTTATAGGCCACCGCAAGCTCGTCCACGTAGTCGGTTACCAGGAACTCGACGTTCAGGCTTTGCGGGTCACGGATAACCGTGCCCTCCTTTACCATACCGCCTGCACGGATTGTCCGCTCGATGGGCGCATCACCCTGGGCAATCTGCACCGGACTGTAGAACAGGTTGATATTAGCGCGCAGGGCGTAGAGCGTGAGGCCTACCGCCACGGCGGCTAGCGCCAGCGCGCCGAGAATGATCACCAGCTTCTGGCGACGTTTAGGTGTCATCAGCATGTCTCGTTTGATGGGGTGGATGACGGTCACCACGCCGGGCACGGCGTTTTACAGCACTGGCCAGTTGGCGGCGCTCAAAACGAGCATGAATGATGCAGGCAACCATCAAAAGTGCCGTGACGCCCCAGGCCGCCCACACGTAAGGTCCGTGTCCGCCCATGGCCAAGAACGCGCCAAACGATGTAAATGCCATTACCGCGCCTCCCTGATCAAATCCCTGACCCAGCGCTTATCAATTTCCCGACGCAGGATTTCACTCCGCGTACGCATCAGTGTAAGAGCGATAAAAAAACAGTAGAAGCCCAGCACCATGATCAGTAACGGCAGCCACATTTCCGTGGGCATGAGGGGCCGCGACGTCAACGTAAAGGTCGCCGACTGGTGGAGCGTAAACCACCAGTCCACCGAGTACTTGATAATCGGAATATTGATGACCCCAACCATGGCCAGTACCGAAGCCGCTTTTGATCCCCCCTCACGACGGGCAAAAGCACTGCGCAGGGCGATCACACCCAGAAACAGGAACAACAGAATCAGCATGGAGGTCAGTCGGGCATCCCACATCCACCAAGTGCCCCAGGTGGGGACACCCCACACCGCCCCGGAAAAAAGCGCCACAAACGTCATCACCGCCCCAAACGGCGCCATAACTGTCGCGGCCATATCCGCCACCTTGATCTTCCATACCATGAAGACAAGGCTCGCCGCCGCCATCGAAACAAACACCGACTGGGCAAGAAAGGCGGCGGGCACGTGGACATAAATGATCCTGAAGCTATCGCCCTGCCCCTGATTCACCTCGGTGGGTGCAAAGGCTAACCCCCATACCGTACCGGTCGCAATGAGTACCAGGGAGACTGCCCAGCACCAGGGCTGCACCTTTGCACTCATTGCATAAAACGATTTGGGAGAGCCCCATTTATGAATAAAGGTCCACATGGCGTGTTCTGTCCTCAACCGTTGATACTGATGCGTAGCGAGGCGGCAATCGCCCAGGGAGCCAACAGTAGCGACGCGGCCAGCAGGGCCCCGAGCATGGCCAGGTGCGCCGCGACACCTTCACCGATGACAGCAGCCTGCACCGCCCCGACCCCAAAAATAAGCACCGGTATATACAGCGGCAGTATAAGCAGCGACAGCAGTACACCGCCTCGCGCGATACCGACGGTCAACGCCGCACCAATCGCGCCAAGCAGGCTCAAACTGGCACTGCCCAGTAAAAGCGAAAGCGCAAGCACCGCGTAGCTGCCCGGAGGCAGGGCCAGCATCACACCCAGAAGCGGCGCGACCAGTGCCAGCGGCAGCCCGGTCAACAACCAGTGGGCCAGCACCTTGGCCAGGCTAAGCGCGGCTAGCGGCTGAGGCGCGAGCAGCATCTGCTCAAGGCTGCCGTCGTCATAATCGGTGCGAAACAGGCTATCCAGCGACAAAAGCGCCGCCAGAAGTGCCGCTACCCACAAAAGACCTGGCGCGATCAGCGCAAGTACGGCGCGGTCGGGTGAAATGCCGATTGGGAACAGCGTTATCACCAGCGCGAAGAAGACCAGCGGATTGAACAGCTCGCCGCGGCGTCTGAACATCAGTGTTACATCACGCTTCAGGGTAGCGGTAAAGGCGATCCACAGCCCGCCCGGCACCGGCGTTTCAAGTAGTGTAGTGGTCGCCTTCTGCCCCTGCGTCATTGTCTACCCCAGTTGAATACAGCGAGCGGCGGGCGAAGCATTCAGCCCATGGTGAGTGGTTACCAGAATGCTCCCCCCGGCTTGAGCATGAGCTGAAAGCTGCGCTTCAAGCGCGGCTACGCCTTGGTGGTCAATGGCGGAAAACGGCTCGTCAAGCACCCAGAGTGGACGGCGCGTCAGCGTTAACCGGGCCAACGCCACACGGCGCTGCTGACCCGCCGAAAGCTGGCCGGCCAATACGTCCTCAAAACCGCCAAGCCCTACTTGCTCCAAAGCGCTCAGGCGCTGCGATTCATTCCCCCGCTCGCCGCTTAGCGCCTGGTACCAGGCCAGGTTTTCAAGCGGTGAAAGCCCAGCCTTGATGCCTGGCGAATGCCCCAGATACAGCAGGTTGGCCAGATAATGTTCACGCACCTTGCGAAGTGGCGCGCCGTTCCAGAAAAGCTCGCCTTGGTAATCACTCAGTTGACCTGCCAGCAGCTTTAACAGCGTGGTCTTGCCGCTGCCATTGGGGCCTTCAATTCGAACGATGTCACCGCTGCGAATCGTGAGATCGAGCCCTTCAAATAGCCAGCGCCCATCACGCTCACAGGCTAGTTGTCGTGCTTGCAGGCACAGGCTCAAAGGTGTCTCCCAACAGGTTGATAGTTAGCCAAAACTCTACACGGAAAGCCACGTTATCTCCAGCCAATCGCAGCGGCCGTGAGAATGCACCAAGCGTGCCGACGGGACCAGCATTTTGAATAGCCAAAGGCACTGGATAAAAACAGCACTACCACTGTATGCAAAAACAGCTGTATACTAAAACACTGTATGAAAAGACATGCCAACAACCTGCTGGCTTGCCACTACTAAACGCCTAGGGAAAGGGCGCTGCATTGGAGAATTTCCTATGAATATATCGATGTCAGCACCAACTCACGCCGGTTCTACCGTATTGAGCAGCGCGTCCTGCGCACCTAAAGGCATTCAATCGGCACGCGCCTTTAAAACAGCACCACGCAGAACGCGCCACAATACCTACGCCCTAAAAATACGTGGTAACCGAATGCGTGATTGCAACTTGTTTGATGGAGATGTCATTATTATTCGGCGTTTTCAATGCGATACCCACGAAGAAACCGCCGTCGCTCACATCAATCAGCAGCCTGTTGCGTTGAAGCAGCTCTCGATCAGTCGCTTTGGCGTACATTTATGGCCTGCCGACACCCAAGCGCCGGATCTCTTTTTGCACAATCGCGATATTCAAGTGTTAGGAATGGTAATGGGTGTGGCGCAGGATAGTGCCAACGACCTTGCTGCCAATTCTTATGGCCTTATGGAGCACTGATTGCGTTATCAAGTTCCTGATTTAGCTGCCTCGCAGTGGCATACCGCCGAGATAGAGGTCGAAAAAAGCCAGTTTCTGGCGTGGCTATGCCATGCGCCAGATGTGGCCGCTTTTAGTGCACTTCTTGAAGCGGAAAGAGCTGCTCACCCCAATGCCAGCCATCACTGTACGGCTTATATTGCTGGGCCGCCCGGGTAGCAAACACTGATTGGTTTTTCCGATGATGGCGAGCCTGGCGGCACGGCCGGTCGGCCAATGTACCAGGTACTTCAAGGCAGCCAAATGGGTGAAATCGGCGGTGTCGTGACGCGCTACTTCGGCGGCACCAAGCTAGGCACCGGCGGGCTGGCACGGGCTTACGCTCAAGCCATCAGCCATGCGTTGGAAACCTTACCGACGCGTGAAGTGATTGAGCGAGACGCCTACACGCTACGCCTTACCTTTGCCAGCGAGGCTATCGCCCGCGCCTGGTGCGACGAAAAGGCCATCCCCATTGAACACGTCAACTACGATGGCGAAGGTGTTCAGCTCACCATTGGCTGGCCCCGCGACCATACGTTCGACCTTTCCCCCTTGGAAAATCGCCTAAAGTGCACGCTGGACGTTACCCCAGTAAACGCCCCCGCCCCCTGAACCAAAAACGGCTTACGGAGTAAACCGTAAGCCGTGCATGGGGCACTTCTGCTTCCCCGTCAATCCTGTCTATTTATCCCAAATATTTAATCATTACCCCGGCAGCCACGGCAGAACCAATTACCCCTGCCACGTTTGGACCCATCGCATGCATCAACAAGAAGTTATGCGGATTGGATTCCAGACCGACCTTATTAGCTACACGCGCCGCCATAGGCACAGCGGATACCCCGGCAGCACCTATCAGCGGATTAATCGGCATACGGCTCATTAGGTTCATCAGCTTGGCCATTAACACGCCGGCGGCGGTACCAATTCCGAAGGCCACAATACCCAGCCCTAGAATCCCGAGGGTTTCCACCGTCAAGAAGCTTTCCGCCATCAGCTTTGAGCCAACAGAAAGCCCTAGAACGATCGTCACGATGTTGATCAGCGCGTTCTGGGCGGTATCCGAAAGCCGCTCTACCACGCCGCATTCGCGCATCAAATTACCAAAGCAAAACATCCCCAGAAGCGGTGCTGCGTCGGGTAGAAACAGCGCGACCAGGATCAACAGCATGAGAGGAAAAATCACTTTTTCCAGCCTGGAGACGGGGCGCAGCTGCGTCATTTTTATCTGACGCTCTTTTTTAGTGGTTAGCAGCCGCATAATAGGTGGCTGGATTAACGGCACCAGCGCCATGTACGCGTAGGCCGCCACCGCGATAGCACCCAATAGCTCTGGCGCAAGCACGCTGGACACATAGATAGACGTTGGCCCATCGGCGCCGCCGATAATCCCGATCGCTGCCGCCTGGTTCAGCGAGAAGTCCATGATGCCCATGGAGGTCAGCACAACAGCACCAAACAGCGTGGCGAAAATACCAAACTGGGCCGCAGCACCTAGAAACAGCGTACGAGGGTTGGCAAGCAGCGGGCCAAAGTCAGTCATGGCACCCACGCCCATAAAGATCAACAGCGGCGCGATACCCGATGCAATGGCCACTGAATAGAAGTTATACAGCATGCCATTGCTGTAACCGACGCTTGTCGCAATATCCTTAGCGGCACGCAGCTGCTCTGGCGCTACCTCACCATGGGCAACTACTTTGAGCGTTTCACGCCACGCATCAATACCTGCCAAAGGATCCAGCATTACGCCCAGCGCGGCACCAACCTGCTGAAGCACGGCAGGCTTGCCAACCTCAATGGCCTGGTCCAGCGCTGAAATCGCAAGGCCAGCTTCGGGAATATTGGCAAGAATCCCCCCAAAACCAATCGGCACCAACAGCAGCGGCTCAAATTTCTTATGGATCGCCAAATAGAGCAGCAGCAGCCCGACCCCGATCATGACCACTTGGCCAAGCTCAAGGTTATAAAGCCCCGAGCCCTCCCATAACGTGACTAGCTTATCCATTCCCGAGGCCCTTAAAGCTCAATCAGTACGTCGCCAACAGCTACGCTGTCGCCTTCACTAACATTGACTTTCGATACCGTGCCGGCACTGCTGGCGCGAATTTCGGTTTCCATTTTCATAGCTTCAAGAATGATGACCACTTCCCCATCCGCTACCTGGTCGCCAGGGCGCACATTCACCTTGAAGATATTGCCAGCAAGCGGTGCTTCTATGGCTTCACCACGGCTGGCCGCCGGGGCGGGGCTCGCCGCAGGCGCAGCCGACTGCTCTTGCACCTGGCCAATATCGCCGCCTTCAGAAACTTCCACTACAAACGCTTTGCCATTGAGTTTTACGGTATAGGTTTCAGGGCCACGTGCCGCCTCTGGCGCACTGCCTTGAGTAACCACCGGAGGCTTGGCAGGCTCGCTACCAGCCGCCTGGGGCGCAGGTTCGAAAGCATCCGCGTTATCACGATTTTTAAGAAACTTCAGACCGATTTGCGGGAACAGGGCGTAGGTGAGGACATCATCTATTTCACACTCGCCTTCTGCCAGGCGTACCTGCTCGACTCCGGCTTTCTCTTTAAGCTCTGCCGCCAGCTTTTGCATTTCAGGTGCAAGGTTATCCGCCGGGCGACAGGTAATCGGCTGACCGCCTTCCAGCACGCGGGCTTGAAGCTCGGTGTTAAAGGGGGCGGGTGCCGCGCCGTATTCGCCTTTCAGCAGCGCCTGCACCTCTTTGGAAATGGACTTGTAACGCTCGCCCATCATCACGTTCATTACCGCTTGGGTACCGACGATTTGCGACGTGGGCGTCACCAGCGGAATAAATCCCAGGTCTTCACGCACGCGAGGAATTTCGCCAAGCACATCGTCCAGCTTGTCGCCCGCACCCTGCTCTTTCAGCTGACTTTCCATATTGGTCAGCATGCCGCCTGGCACCTGGGCTACCAGAATGCGCGAATCGATGCCGCGTAACGAACCTTCAAAAGCAGCGTACTTTTTACGTACTTCACGGAAATAGCCCGCGATGTCTTCCAACAGCTCAAGGTCCAGCCCGGTATCACGGTCGGTATCCTTGAGCATCGCAACAACGGACTCTGTGGGGCTATGTCCATACGTCATCGACATGGACGAAATCGCAGTATCGACGTTATCGATACCGGCCTCGACTGCCTTAAGAATGGTGGAAGTGGAAAGTCCTGTCGTGGCATGGCAATGCAGGTGAACAGGAATAGACAGATTTTTCTTCAGCCGCGTTACCAGCTCAAATGCGGTATAAGGCGTTAACAGCCCCGCCATATCCTTGATAGCCAGCGAGTCTGCGCCCATTTCGGCAATATTGGTCGCTAGATCGACCCAGCTATCCAGGGTATGTACCGGGCTTACCGTGTAGGAAATAGTGCCCTGCGCATGCCCACCCACCTGACGAACCGCTGTAATCGCGCGCTCCAGGTTGCGCGGGTCATTCATGGCATCAAACACACGGAATACATCAACGCCATTGGTTTTGGCCCGTTCGACAAACTTATCGACTACGTCATCCGCATAGTGGCGATAGCCCAACAGGTTTTGACCACGCAGCAGCATGGCTTGAGGCGTATTGGGCATCGCCTCTTTTAATGCCCGGATGCGCTCCCATGGGTCTTCGCCTAAATAACGAATGCATGCATCAAAGGTGGCGCCACCCCAGGTCTCTAGCGACCAGTAGCCAACACGATCCAGCTTTTCAGCGATGGGCAGCATGTCGTCCAGACGCAAGCGGGTCGCAAACAGTGATTGATGGGCATCACGCAGTACCACATCGGTAATTCCCAGCGGGCGTTTTGTCTCATTCATAGCAGTAGCTCACACGTTAAAATTATTGATATGTAGTAAAACTAACAAAATAAAGGCAAATAAGGGGATAGGCTGACTAAAAAATTACCGATTAGTGACGCTTTAATGAGCGGTAACGATGCACCGCAGCACTGATAACTGCAGTCACTTCCTCGTCCTCGCCACTCAACGCGGGAGCAGACGAAGGCTTTGTACCTGCCAACGTCGGCACAGGCGTCGGCTGAAAACGTCCCAACAGTTTTGACATCAACGTAACGCTAATGACTAAAATAGTAAGAAAAACAAAAACAAAGCCCATCCCAAGCCCCATAATTGCGAGCCCCTCCTGGAGTAGTTCTGCATTCTGCATAATGTCTCTCTTGTTGTAGAGCATAAATTAACGCTTAAAGGGTTCTAAAAGTCCCTTGGCGCCGTCAAAGTAATACACTAACCTGCCACACCCAGCATAAAACGCAATCGCGCCATAGTGGAAGTCATGGTTGTTAATTTACTACAAAACGGAAAAATTGGCCTCGCCCCGATGGAGGGCGTTATCGACGCCCTCACCCGCGACTTATTAACGCGTGAGGCAGGCTTTGATTGGACCGTTACCGAATTTGTCCGCGTGGTCGACACGCGTCTCCCGCCCCGAGTGTTTTACAAGCACTGCCCTGAGCTTACCAACCGCCCTGTTGCGACCGCCAGCGGCATTCCCGTGCATTTGCAACTGCTTGGCTCTGACCCTAAGGCGCTGGCTGAAAATGCTCGCCAGGCGTTAGCGCTAGGCGCTGTCAGCGTGGACTTGAATTTCGGCTGCCCGGCCAAGCTGGTTAATCGGCATGATGGAGGCGCCTCGTTACTACGCCGCCCTGAACGCGTCTACCAGGCAGTGAAGGCCGTCTCCGAAGCACTTGAGGGTCAAATTCCGGTCACCGCTAAAATCCGCCTGGGCTTTTCAGACCGGCGCTTAGCCGTCGCCTGCGCCCAGGCGACCCAGGCAGGCGGTGCCGCTCGTCTGGTTGTTCACGGCCGCACACGTGATGAAGGCTATCGCCCTCCGGCCCACTGGGAGTGGATCGGCCGAGTGCGCCAGCAGGTATCGATACCCGTGGTTGCCAATGGCGATATATGGACGCTGGAGGCGTACTGGAAAGCGCGCACCCTGTCAGGCTGCAGAGATGTGATGTTAGGCCGTAGCGCGCTAGCAGACCCCTGGCTTGCGCCACGTATCCGGCACTGGCAGCGAACCGGCGAACGACTGCCTGAAACCACATGGCCAATGCGTGCCAGCGTGATCAAGGAGTACGCGCACCTTCAGCGGCAGCATCTACCCGACCGAGTTGTGGTCTCGCTGGTAAAGCAGTGGCTCGCACAGATGCGCCAGGGCAATGAAGAAGCCAACCAGCACTTTCAGCGCGTTAAACGCCTAACAGACCTTGATACCCTGCTTAAAAGCCTGGTCATCGACACAGCGCACCCTGAGGCGGCTGTCAGCTGCCACTAAGCAAGAGCATTGACCAAAAAAAAGCGCCCTCGCAATGCGGGGCGCTTAAAACGATCCAAAACCAAAGCGCGAGCCGCCTTGGTCAGGCTAGAAAGCAGAAAACCCGCTCTCATAAAAGAGAACGGGTTTAGAATCTGGCGCGCCCGGGAGGATTCGAACCTCCGACCCCCTGATTCGTAGTCAGGTACTCTATCCAGCTGAGCTACGGGCGCTTTAGTGATGTAAATACTCATTACTAAACATGATGAAGAGCTTATGCTTAAATACTTGTAATGAAATACTTATAGGCTTCCGCCTTACATCAGGTTAGAAGATGGCGCGCCCGGGAGGATTCGAACCTCCGACCCCCTGATTCGTAGTCAGGTACTCTATCCAGCTGAGCTACGGGCGCATCTTCTAATGTGCGGCTGGCGGAGAGAGAGGGATTCGAACCCTCGATAGGGCTATAAACCCTATACTCCCTTAGCAGGGGAGCGCCTTCAGCCACTCGGCCACCTCTCCTCAACAGCACGGCGCGAATGTTACCGATTTCAGCGACTGCTGTCTAGTCCTATGCCGATTTTTTTCGCGCCAGCTTCATCTTACCGTTGATACGCCCTGTATTGGGCGCGATAAAAGCGACCATTTATTCTGCTTCGCTTTCTTCACTGCTACGCTCGCGCTGGATGCGCTGATAGATCTCTTCACGGTGTACAGCCACGTCTTTCGGCGCATTGACGCCGATACGCACTTGATTACCTTTCACACCTAACACTGTGACGGTGATTTCATCACCTATCATCAATGTTTCGCCAACTCGGCGGGTTAGGATGAGCATGGCTGATCTCCTTCTCAGACGTTTTATACAACGGGTTGTGTCCACCAGAGGCGCCACTAAGCCATTATGCGGCATAGCGGCGCGCTAACCAATGCCTCTGACTCCATGACAACTAAACCTCCCGTTGAAAGAAAGCTCACCACCAGCAAGTAGCGAGTACCTCTTCAGCGTAGAAGGTTTAAGGCAGAAATGTTATTCAGATTCTATATCTGACTTATCCAGGCCAAATGCCTTGTGTAACGCGTTAACGGCAAGTTCCATATGCTTTTCATCAATCACCACTGAGATTTTAATTTCAGAGGTGGAAACCATACGGATATTGACGTTTTCATCAGCCAAAACACGGAACATCTTCGAGGCAACACCGGCGTGAGAGCGCATGCCAACACCGACCAGGGATACCTTGGCGATATTGTCATCGCCACGCAGCTCACCACCGCCCAGGTCAGGAATAACCGTTTCTTCAAGCAGCTTCTTGGTGGTCTTGTAGTCGCCCTTCGCCACGGTGAAGGTAAAGTCGGTGTAGTCACCCGCCGGTGCTACGTTCTGCACGATCATATCGACTTCAATGTTGGCATCAGCGATAGGGCCAAGAATGCGCGACGCAACACCTGGTACATCGGGCGTGTGCAGCAGTGTCAGCTTGGCTTCATTTTTGGTAAACGCGATACCGGAAATCAGCGGTTCTTCCATGGAGTCCTCGTCTTGGTCAGCATCTGCAATAATTAGGGTACCGGGGCCATCTTCAAAGCTCGACAGTACCCGTAGGGGAACGTTGTACTTGCCCGCAAACTCTACCGCACGAATTTGCAGTACTTTGGAGCCCAGGCTTGCAAGCTCCAGCATTTCTTCCACCGTAATGCACTCCAGGCGCTGTGCCTTGGTGCATACGCGGGGGTCAGTGGTGTAAACCCCATCAACGTCAGTATAGATCTGGCACTCATCGGCGCCGAGTGCCGCAGCAAGCGCTACCCCGGTAGTGTCCGAGCCACCACGTCCTAGCGTAGTGATATTGCCGTCTTCATCAACGCCCTGAAAACCAGCCACAACCACGACCTTGCCTGCGTCGAGGTCAGCCTTAAGGTCTTCGGTTTCAATGCGCTGAATACGCGCTTTGGTGTAAGCATTGTCAGTATGAATACCGACCTGGGCACCGGTGTGCGAAGTGGCCGCAACGCCAACCTGCTGGAGCGCCATGGCGAGTAATGAAATCGTTACCTGCTCACCGGTCGAGAGCAGCATATCCATTTCACGCGGGGCAGGGTCATCATTAAGCGCATTGGCCATATCGGTCAACCGGTTGGTCTCTCCGCTCATGGCGGAGACCACGACCACGACCTGGTGGCCCTGGTCACGAAAGCCCTTGACCTTTTCCGCCACGGCTTTGATACGGTCAACAGAACCTACCGAGGTGCCACCGAACTTCTGTACGTATAGTGCCATATGCCGTTTTTTCCTATTCGTCCGGGAATGGGGGATGAAAGTAATTATATTAAGTTAGCAAAAGGCCGGTTGCAGTTAATTGCCACCGGCCTTTGTGATTAGCTAAGTATGTTTTCCAGCCATGCGGGGACGCTACTTAACGCGCCAGCCAGCGCTTCTGGCTGACTGCCACCCGCCTGCGCCATGTCAGCACGACCACCGCCTTTACCGCCAACTTGCGAGGCGACATGGTTAACCAGCTCACCGGCTTTAACGCGCTCGGTCAGGTCTTGAGTCACGCCTGCAATCAGGCTGACCTTGCCCGCCGCCTCATCGGCAACGCCCAGGATAATAACGCCAGAGCCAATCTTGTTTTTAAGTTGGTCGAGCACGCCACGCAGATCCTTACCGGATACTCCCTCCAACTGAGTCGCCAGCAGCTTAACGCCGCCGATCTCCTGCGCCTGGCTCAGCATGTCGCTACCCGCAGCGCTTGCAAGCTTAGCCTTCAACTGCTCAAGCTCTTTTTCCAGGCTGCGATTACGTTCGACCAATGACTCGACGCGGGCTTCCACCTGCTCGGGCTTGGTTTTCAAGCGATCACCCAACCGCTGCACGCGCGCTTCCTGCTCGCGGAAGTACGCCAACGCATTCTCGCCGGTAATGGCTTCAATGCGCCGCACGCCAGAGGCAATACCTACTTCACTGACGATATGGCAGCAGCCGATATCACCACTTCGTGCAACGTGAGTACCGCCACACAGTTCAATCGAAAAGCCGTCAGCACCGATCGTCAATACGCGAACATTTTCCGCATACTTGGCTTCAAACAACGCCGCAGCCCCTTTGGCCTTGGCTTGCTCCAGGCTCATCTGCTCAACGTACGTCGGCGCATTAGCAAGAATCTGCTCGTTAACCAGACGCTCCACCTCTGCCAACTGATCAGCACTCAGAGGCTCGAAGTGGCTGAAATCGAAGCGCAGACGTTCTGCATTTACCAGTGAGCCTTTCTGCTGCACGTGATCGCCCAACACCATGCGCAAGGCTTTGTGCAGCAAGTGAGTGGCCGAGTGGTTGCGAATGGTCGCAGAGCGCAAGCTGGCATCAACCTCGCCACGAACGCTGGCCCCCACGTTCAACGTGCCTTCTATCATCACGCCTTGGTGCAGATGATGACCGTTCTGCTTTTGTGTATCGGTAACTTCGAAGCGGCCGCCCTCTACGTATAAGTAGCCGGTATCGCCCACCTGGCCGCCCGATTCACCATAAAACGCGGTACGGTCTAATACGACAGTGCCTTTCTGGCCTACTTCCAGCGCAACAAGGGCGTTGCCTTCGCTATCCACAATAGCAGTTACCGTGGACTGATCTTCAAGCTGGTCATACCCCGTAAACTGGGTTTCGCCATCCAGCTCAATAGAGGCGCTGTAGTCGGCGCCAAACTGGCTGGCCGCACGGGCACGCTCGCGCTGAGCGTCAAGCTCGCGCTGGAAACCAACTTCATCCAACGTCACACCGCGCTCACGGCAAACATCCGCCGTAAGGTCAAACGGGAAACCGTACGTGTCATACAGTTTGAACACGGTTTCACCCGACAGCACGTTGCCATCAAGCTCCTCAAGCGCGGTATTCAATAAGCCCATGCCGTGGTCCAGCGTGCGCGCAAACTGCTCCTCTTCTTTCAGCAAAATACGGGCAATTTGGGCGCTCGCCTCACGCAGTTCGGGATAGGCATCGCCCATCTCGGCATCCAGTGCATCCACCAGCGTATAGAAGAACGGCTTGGTGGCGCCCAGCTTGTGACCATGGCGAACCGCTCGGCGGATAATGCGCCGCAGCACATAACCACGGCCTTCATTTGAAGGCAGCACGCCGTCGGCGATTAAAAATGCACACGAACGAATATGGTCCGCAATAACGCGTAGCGAAGGCGTTGCCATATCGGCATGCCCGGTCGCCTTGGCGGCCGCCTGGAGCAAATTCTGGAACAGGTCGATCTCGTAGTTGGAGTGCACGCCCTGCATAACGGCCGCTACCCGCTCAAGCCCCATACCGGTATCAATAGAGGGCTTGGGCAGCGGGTTCAGCGTGCCCTGGGCATCGCGATCGAACTGCATAAAGACCAGATTCCAGATCTCAATGTAGCGGTCGCCATCTTCGTCAGCGCTACCGGGAGGACCACCCCATACGTCAGGGCCGTGATCAAAGAAAACTTCTGAGCTGGGGCCGCAGGGGCCGGTATCGCCCATTTGCCAGAAGTTATCTTCATCCAGCCTGGAGAAGCGCTCCGGGTCGATGCCGATTTCATCTTTCCAGATGCGCTCGGCCTCATCATCGCTAATATGCACGGTGACCCACAGCTTCTCTTTAGGCAGACCCAGCGTTTCGGTTAAAAACGTCCACGCAAAGCGGATAGCGTCCCGCTTGAAGTAATCACCAAAGCTGAAGTTACCCAGCATCTCAAAAAACGTATGGTGGCGTGCGGTATAGCCAACGTTATCCAGGTCGTTATGCTTGCCACCGGCACGCACGCAGCGCTGAGATGAGGTGGCACGCACATAAGGGCGTGGGTCACGACCAAGAAACACATCTTTGAACGGCACCATGCCCGCGTTGGTAAACAGCAATGTCGGGTCGTTACCTGGCACCAGTGAGCTTGTGGGCACAATGGTATGCCCTTGCTCTTCGAAAAAGGATAAAAAGGCCTGTCTAATCTCTGCGCTTCTCATAGGGTATCCGTAACAATAAAGCATGATGCCCCAGGGCGCTGTCGCCGCTACCCGCTGGGGTCGCAAAAACGCCATTATAGCGCAGTTGTCTAACGACTAAAGCGGCAGTTAATGGCTAAGAGCTAAAGACGTCAGAAAACGATAACCCACAATAGTGATGAAAGAAGGCTTTACAGGCAAGAGAGCGCGTAACGAATTTGTTCAAAATCGAAGCCTCGTGACGCTAGAAAGCGCTCTCGTTTGGCCCGCTCTTTGGGGGATTCACCGGGGGAGGAAAAGCGTCGCGATAAGGTATCACTGGCCAGTTCAAACCAATCGACACCTTCATTCTCTTCTACGGTAGCGAGGGTTTCTGCCACTATTTCCTGGCTGATGCCGCGTTGACGCAGCTCGCCTTTAATCCGTATCACGCCCTGACCGCGCATAATGCGTGAACGGATAAAGCCTTCAGCAAAGCGGACGTCTGACTGAAGCCCCTGCTCTTCAAGGGTATCCAGGCACGCCTCAATGTCAGCGGTAGCAACGGCTTTTTGTTTTAGCTTTTGCGCTATCTCAGCGCGAGAGTACTCGCGCCGAGATAGCAGCTGTAGTGCGATGTCGCGTGGGGTGGCATCACGTGACGAAGCAAACATAAGCGTTACAGCAGGTCGTCGTCAGCATCGGCGGCAACATCAGCAGCCGATGCCTCTTCTTTCTTGGGGTCAGGCTTGGCAAGCAACTGTTCGCGGATCTGGCTTTCGATCTCTTCCATAATGGCCGGATGCTCTTCCAGGTACTGAGCCGCGTTTGCCTTGCCCTGACCGATTTTGCTGCCCTTATAGCTGTACCAGGCACCTGCCTTGTCAACCAGGTTGCACTGTACGCCCAAGTCGACCACCTCACCGGCATGGTAGATACCCTTGCCGTAAAGAATTTGGAACTCGGCCTGACGGAACGGCGGTGCTACCTTGTTTTTAACTACTTTAACGCGCGTTTCGTTACCGGTGACTTCATCGCCCGATTTCACCGAGCCAGTGCGGCGAATATCCAACCGAACACTGGAGTAGAATTTCAGTGCGTTACCGCCTGTGGTGGTTTCCGGGCTACCAAACATAACGCCGATTTTCATGCGAATCTGGTTGATAAAGACCACTAAACAGTTGGCGTTTTTAATATTACCGGTAATTTTACGCAGCGCCTGAGACATCAAACGTGCTTGCAGGCCTACGTGGGTATCCCCCATCTCCCCTTCGATCTCCGCACGCGGAGTAAGCGCTGCCACGGAGTCGATAATAATCACGTCAACGCCGCCCGAGCGCACCAGCATATCGGTGATTTCAAGCGCCTGTTCACCCGTGTCCGGCTGGGAAACCAGCAAATCATCGAGGTTAACGCCCAGTTTTTCCGCATAGCTTGGATCAAGCGCATGCTCGGCATCGACAAACGCACACACCTTGCCCTGCTTCTGTGCTTGAGCAATCACGGAAAGCGTCAGGGTGGTTTTACCGGAGGATTCAGGGCCAAAGATTTCGACTACTCGGCCAAAGGGTAACCCTCCAATGCCAAGCGCAATATCCAGCCCCAGCGAGCCAGTGGAGACTGACGGCATCACAACGCGAGGAGCGTCACCCAAGCGCATTACCGTGCCTTTTCCGAACTGACGATCAATTTGGCTAAGTGCGGCGTTTAGCGCTTTCGTACGGTTGTCATCCTGAGCCATGCAAACACCCTCATCACAGACTGTATAATTAACCAGTATTATGCCAAAAATTCGTCGCTAAACAAATCCTCAACGTGGTTTTTAACGATTATTTCTCTTCCTGACCCTCAGCCAGCATATCCAGGCGCGCCACCAGCCCTGCCAACGCCTCGCGAACGGCCTGCTCGCGTACCGCTTGGCGATCACCGGGAAAATGAAAACATTTGGCGTCCTGGTGATTAACATCGCCCCAGGCCAACCACACCGTACCCACCGGCTTTTCATCGCTGCCGCCCCCGGGGCCTGCCACACCACTGACCGCCACGCCCAATTGCGCGCCGCTATCACGGCAGGCACCGGCCACCATGGCATTCACCACCGCCTCACTGACAGCGCCATGGGTGTGTAGTGTAACGTCTGAGACACCGATCAGCCGCGTTTTAGCCGCATTAGCATACGTCACGTAACCCGTTGTGAAGTAGGCCGAGCTGCCGGCAGCCGAGGTGATCGCACTGGCAATGCCGCCACCGGTACACGACTCTGCCGTGGTCACCTCTATATCCAACTGCTGGCAAAGCTTTCCAAGCCGCTGCGCCAGCAGGGACAAATCCAGATTTTTTAGGCTCGTTATGCTGGGCGTCATGGTCGCTCCTTCATGTAAGATATCAGTCAGCGTAGAATACTGCGTTTAGCTTTCTCAACGAAATCGCTCAAAGAACGTATTTAACGCTTTTATTTAATGAACATGCCGTAAGCGAAATGCGCTTACGCCACGCTCAATCAGGACGCCCATGTCACAGGCCATCCCCCCCAATACGCCCATGATCACGCAGTATTTAAAGATCAAACGCGAACACCCTGACGTCCTTCTGTTCTACCGGATGGGGGACTTCTACGAGCTGTTTTTTGATGATGCCAAGCGCGCGGCTGCGCTGTTGGATATCACGCTTACCCAGCGTGGCCAATCCGGTGGCAAACCCATCCCGATGGCGGGCGTTCCTTATCATAGCGCCGAAGGCTACCTGGCCCGCTTGGTGGCTACCGGTGAATCCGTGGCCATTTGCGAGCAAATTGGTGACCCGGCAACCAGCAAGGGTCCGGTTGAGCGGCAAGTCGTGCGCATCGTAACACCCGGCACACTGCACGATGAGGCGCTCCTGGATGCCCGGCGCGACAACGTGCTGGTCGCGTTGGCACCCGGCAGTGACCGCTGGGGGCTTGCGTGGCTTGAGCTATCCAGCGGGCGTTTTAGCGTGCTGGAAGTCGAAAGTGAAGCCGAAATGCTTGCCGAGCTGACCCGCCTTTCACCCGCCGAACTACTGGTTCCTGAGAGCCTGACGCTGCCCGACATGTGGTCGCAGAAGCGCAGCTTGCGTCGCCAGGGCGAGTGGCTGTTTGATTTGGAAAGCGCCAATCGCAGCCTGTGCGACCAATTTGAAGTTCAGGACCTGCGTGGGTTTGGCTGCGCCCACCTTACCACCGCCCTAGTGGCCGCCGGGGTACTGATTGATTATGCCCGTGATACTCAACGTTCGCGCTTGCCCCACGTAACGGCACTCAGCGTTGAAAACCGTGATGATGCGGTGGTCATTGATGCTGCCAGCCGGCGTAATTTAGAGATCGATATCAACCTTGGCGGTAGCACGGACAACACGCTTGCCAGTGTACTGGATACCTGCACCACCGCCATGGGGTCGCGGCTTTTAAAGCGCTGGCTGAATCGCCCCCTACGCCAGCGTGAAACCGTGCAGGGCCGCCAGGCGGGGGTGGCACTTTTAAGCCTCGACGCGGCGTACATGACGCTACGCGACACACTCAATGATGTGGGTGATGTAGAGCGTATTTTGGCCCGCGTCGCGCTCTATAGTGCCCGCCCACGCGACCTGGCCCGCTTAAGAGACGCCCTTAATACGTTGCCAGCACTTGAGCAGCAGTTAGGTGGCGTAGAAAGCGGCAGCACGCTGGATAATTTGCGTCCGCATATTCGCCCCTATCCGGATATCGCCGACCAGCTGAGCCGGGCGTTGATCGAGAACCCGCCGGTGGTGATCCGCGATGGCGGTGTGATTGCCGATGGCTATGATGCCGAGCTTGACGAACATCGCGGCATGGCCGAAAACGCTGGCAGCTACCTGGTTCAACTGGAGCTACGTGAGCGTGAGCGTACTGGCCTTGCCAACCTCAAGGTGGGTTACAACCGGGTGCACGGCTACTTTATAGAGCTACCCCGCTCCCAGGCCCAACAGGCACCGGCTGACTATATTCGCCGTCAAACGCTGAAAAACGCCGAGCGGTTTATTATCCCCGAGCTCAAGGAGTTTGAGGACAAAGCGCTTTCCGCCAAGTCACGCGCACTGACCCGTGAAAAGTGGCTGTATGAACGCCTGCTAAGCGAACTCAACGAACACCTCATGGCGCTACAAAGCACTTCCCGGGCGCTTGCCGAACTTGATGTACTGTGTGCATTTGCCGAACGTGCCGATGCGCTTAACTGGGTGCGCCCGACCCTGAGCGACGCGACTGGCATTAGCATTACCGCTGGCCGCCACCCCGTAGTGGAACAAGTAAGCGACAAGCCGTTTGTGCCCAATGACGTTGTGCTGTCGCCTGACCGTCACATGCTAATTATTACCGGCCCCAATATGGGCGGTAAATCGACCTATATGCGCCAGACCGCCTTAATCGCGCTGCTAGCCCATAGCGGTAGCTTTGTGCCTGCCGATGCGGCTGAGATTGGTCCTGTCGACCGGATATTCACCCGCATAGGCTCCTCGGATGACCTTGCCGGTGGGCGCTCCACCTTTATGGTCGAGATGACCGAAACGGCTAATATTTTGCACAATGCCACAGAGCATAGCCTGGTGCTGATGGATGAAATCGGCCGGGGCACCAGTACTTTCGACGGACTTTCCCTGGCCTGGGCAAGCGCTGAGCACTTGGCGCAGGCGCAGGCACTGACGCTCTTTGCTACGCACTACTTTGAAATGACCGCCCTTCCCGAGCAGGCCGAAGGCGTGGAAAACATTCATTTAACCGCTACAGAGCATGGCGATAGCATTGTGTTTATGCATCGCATTGAGGCAGGCCCGGCCAGCCAAAGCTACGGCTTACAGGTCGCCCAACTAGCCGGTGTTCCAAGCCACGTTATCAAGCGCGCCCGTGAAAAGTTGATTGACCTGGAACAGCGCGATGTAGACACTCATCAGGCGCGCCCAGGCCCGGCACAACAGACTCCTGCCAATAGCCCGTCACCCCAGCAAAACGATCTCTTTGCCAGTGCGCCACATCCGGTTTTAGAAGCACTGGAGCGTGCCGACATTGATGATTTATCGCCCCGCGAGGCGCTGGCGTTGGTCTATCAATGGCGAGATTTGTTGTAACCGGTACAAGAGAAGATAGCCAAGTGCTTGCCGTGAGGTATGGGCGCCACTAGAATGTCGCCCATACTTTTTAGCTTATAAGAAACAGCCGTTTTATAACCATTCATGATTGACCTATGACCGGGACCTCCCCCGGTCCCGCAAGAGGGATAGCGCGATGACGTTTGTCGTTACCGAAAACTGCATCCAATGCAAATACACCGACTGTGTAGAGGTTTGCCCGGTCGATTGCTTTTATGAAGGCCCCAACTTCCTGGTGATTCACCCGGACGAGTGCATTGACTGTGCGCTATGCGAGCCTGAGTGCCCGGCCGAAGCCATCTTCTCAGAGGATGAGCTGCCGGATGGGCAAGAACCGTTTATCGAGATCAACGCTGAGTTGGCTGAAGTGTGGCCCAACATAGCTGAAAAGAAAGATGCCTTGCCGGATGCCGAAGAGTGGGATGGCAAGAGCGGCAAGATCGACAAGCTGGAGCGATAACACAGCACGCTTTTAGTACCGTGTCGTTAGCCATCGGCTTAAAAACCAGCGTCCGCGCTGGTTTTTTTATGTCTGCTTGTCCCTCCTCTTCAAGGATAACGCACGCGACAAACGCAAAAAGCCACCCGAAGGCGGCTTTTTGTAGCTTGCTTAATTTGTCAGTTGAATCACGCTGCTTTCGGCTCGTCCAACTGGTCATCGTTGGAAGCAAAAATAGCCGCGTCGTGCTGCTTGAGCAAACGACTGGTCACCGTACCCGCCGTCATTGAACCGTTGACGTTGATGGCGGTGCGGCCCATATCAATCAACGGCTCAATCGAGATGAGAAGCCCCGCCAAAGCAATCGGTAGGTCAAGCGTTGAGAGCACGATGATCGCGGCAAAGGTTGCCCCGCCGCCAACACCGGCAATGCCGAAAGAGGCCAGCGTCACGACCAGTACCAGCGTTGCCAGAAACTCCAGTGAAAACGGATCAATCCCCACCGTGGGCGCAATCATCATGGCCAGCATGGCCGGATAAAGCCCCGCGCAGCCGTTTTGGCCGATGGTCGCTCCGAAGGAGGCTGAAAAGTTGGCAATCGCAGGGGGTACGCCAATGCGGTCTACCTGCGCCTCGATATTCAAAGGAATCGTGGCCGCGCTTGAACGTGAGGTAAAGGCAAAGGTGAGTACCGGCCAGACCTTCTGAAAATAGCGTTTGGGGTTAACCCCAACGCCCATCAAAAATAGCGCATGCATGACCAGAATAAGTGCCAAGCCAACGTAGGAGGCAACGACGAATCCGAGCAGATTAAAGATATCGTTGAGATTCGACGTAGAAACCACTTTGGCCATTAACGCCAGTACCCCGTAGGGCGTAAGGCGGATCACCATGCGCACCAAACGCATGATCCACTTCTGCACAATATCGATGCCTTCGATAAGCTTGTCGCCAATCGCGGCATTTTCACGCTTGATGCCCAGAGCGGCCAAGCCGAGAAACGTCGCAAAGATCACCACACTGATAATGGAGGTGGGTCGTGCGCCCGCTAAATCCTGGAACGGATTGCTGGGAATAAACGAGAGCAGAAGCTGTGGGATGGTCAGGTCTGCCACCTGAACACTGCGCTCGACAATCGCCTGGCCGCGCTCCAGCTCGCGAGCACCTTGTACCAGCCCCTCGGCAGACAATCCAAACAGCTGGGTCATGCTAATGCCGATAACGGCAGAAATCGCCGTTGTCAGCATGAGCATGCCAAGTACACCCAGGCTAATCTTGCCCAGCGCACTGGCATCATGTAAGCGCGTAACAGCAGATAAAATGGTCACCAGCACCAACGGCATAATGATCATTTTTAACAGTTGGACATAGCCACCGCCTACCAGGTTTACCCAGTCGATGGTGCCCTCAAGCACCTCTGATCCGGCGTATCCCCATTGCAATAGCGCGCCAAGCACCACCCCAATGACCAGGCCTGCAAGCACCACGCGAGACAGGCTGGCACCGCGCCGCTGCCAGCGCGCCAGCAGTGCAATCGCCAGTATAAAGACCAACACGTTGATCGCAATCAACCCATGCATGTAACGCACCTCCTGAATAACAAAAAACGGCACATCAACGATGTACCGTGTGACAAGCGCAGCAGCAGAAGCATAGCCTGCTAATTCTGCGGGCCATGGTAAGTAATAGCGAAGAAGAATAAAAATGGATTTTACTTATAACCTAGGAATCATTTGGCTGGTTGCGTCGGCCGGTTGTAAGAAACACCGGGAACAACCCTCTTGCCAGGTATTCAACGTACGTAGGTATAAAACGTAAGCACAAAAAAAGGCGACCCTTAGGTCGCCCGCTCCAAACACTTCCTCTGACCGCTCCATGTGTCAACTTCCTCAGGCCGCTTCCCTACCGAAATTCACCTCAGTGTGTCATTCGGTGGGCCTGTTTACACCCCATTGCGTTGCATTCTGTCTAAAGCATCCCTGCCTCCCCTGTCCTGAATGCATTGTGGCAGATAACAATGTCATCTCAAGGCGGCCTATAACAAAAAGGGCAAGCCTAAGTGGCCTGCCCTTCAATAAAAAACAACTTAAAATCAATTAGATAAACTTAAATTAGACGAAAATTTTCTACTTTTCCTACCCACGTCGAGCGATTTTCGTCGGCTTTTGTAGGACATGTCTTACAAAATCTTGAGACATTTCTTACAAGACAGCTAACAAATCCCGTTATTGGCCCTTGATAGCCTTCAAGCCGGGATAAGCGACATCGCCAAGTTCTGACTCAATCACCAACAAGCGGTTATATTTGGCAACCCGGTCAGAGCGGCATAAGGAGCCGGTTTTAATCTGGCCTGCACAGGTGCCCACCGCTAAATCAGCAATGGTGGTGTCTTCTGTTTCACCGGAGCGGTGCGAAATAACCGCAGTAAAGCCTGCATCCTGAGCCATCTTGATGGCGTCCAGCGTTTCAGACAGTGAACCGATTTGGTTAAACTTGATCAAAATCGAGTTACCAATCTGCTCGTCGATACCGCGCTTAAGAATTTTGGTATTGGTAACGAACAGATCGTCGCCCACCAGCTGCACTTTATCGCCCAGCTTGTCGGTGAGGGCTTTCCAGCCATCCCAATCCGACTCATCCATACCGTCTTCAATAGAGACAATCGGATAGTCTTCACACAAGCCTGCCAGGTAGTCAGTAAAGCCTTGTGCATCGTAGCTTTTACCTTCACCGGAAAGATTGTACTGGCCATCCTTGTAGAACTCAGACGACGCGCAGTCGAGTGCCAGCGTGACATCACTGCCTAGCGAATAACCAGCATCCGCCACCGCCTGTTTGATGACAGCCAAGGCATCCGCATTGGACGCCAGGTCAGGGGCAAAGCCACCCTCATCGCCCACAGAGGTAGACAGGCCTTTGGCAGACAGCACCTTCTTCAGCGCGTGGAAAATTTCAGCGCCCATACGCAGGCCTTCACGGAAGTTTTTGGCGCCGACCGGCTGCACCATAAACTCCTGAATATCCACGTTGTTATCCGCATGCTCGCCGCCGTTGATGATGTTCATCATCGGCACGGGCATGCTGTACTGACCTGGCTGACCGTAAAGCTCGGCAATGTGTGCATAAAGCGGCACGCCCTTGGCGTTAGCCGCGGCTTTAGCGGCCGCCAGCGATACCGCGAGAATTGCATTCGCACCCAGAGTGGCTTTGTTGTCAGTGCCATCCAGCGCCAGCATGGCATCGTCCAGACCGCGCTGATCGCGTGCGTCCATACCAAGCAGCGCCTCTCGGATTTTGCCATTGACCGCATCGACAGCTGTCAGTACACCTTTGCCGAGATAGCGTGCTTTGTCGCCATCACGTAGCTCAAGCGCTTCACGCGAACCGGTAGAAGCACCGCTGGGTGCGCAGGCTTCGCCCGTTGCCCCACTTTCAAGGCGCACACGCGCTAGCACCGTCGGGTTACCGCGTGAATCGAGTACTTCCAGTGCACTGATATCTACAATTTTGGTCATGACAGTCTCCTTGGTTGGCGGTCTATTAGAAGGTTATGTATCGCATGATGGCCGCGATCAGCGAATGGTCAACGGCGCAAAATTTTTCACCAATGAATCAAGCTGAGATAGCTGCGTTAAAAATGGCTCAAGCTGGTCAAGCGGCAACGCACAGGGACCATCGCACTTGGCGTTATCCGGATCAGGATGCGCTTCTAAAAACAGCCCCGCAAGCCCGACGCCAACGCCTGCACGGGCAAGTTCGGCGACCTGGGCACGCCGCCCATCCGCACTATCAGCACGCCCGCCGGGGCGTTGCAGCGCATGGGTAACGTCGAAGAACACTGGGTAGCCAGTCTGCTTCATATCGCCAAACCCAAGCATATCGACAATCAGGTTGTTATAGCCAAAGCTTGAACCGCGCTCGCACAGCATCAGGCGATCATTACCGGCTTCCTGAAACTTGCTGAGAATATGGCGCATCTCATGAGGTGCTAAAAACTGGGGCTTTTTGATATTGATCGCGGCACCGGTTTTGGCCATCGCCACCACCAGATCCGTCTGGCGCGCCAGGAAAGCGGGCAACTGGATGATATCCGCGACGTCTGCCGCCTGGGCCGCCTGCCAGGGCTCGTGAACATCGGTGATGATCGGCACGCCATAACGCGACTTGATATCAGCGAGAATCTGCAAGCCTTTTTCAATACCCGGACCACGGTACGAGTAAATCGAGCTGCGGTTGGCCTTGTCAAAGCTCGCCTTGAATACATACGGCATACCGAGCTTTTGCGTCACGCTGACGTAGGCTTGGGCTACCTCGTCGGCAAGCTCTGCCGACTCTAGCACGTTCATGCCGCCAAGCAGCATTAAGGGCAAAGAATTGCCGGCGGTTAGGCCGGCAATGTTGATGTGACGCTCTTGAAAAGGTGCTTGAGAAGACATTGGCTTCCCCCCTTATTCCTGAGGTGTCGCGTGAGATCGGGTACGCGCCGTTTTGTGCTCCAGCGCTGCATTCACAAAGCCCGAGAACAGCGGGTGCCCGTCACGCGGTGTGGAGGTAAATTCCGGGTGGAACTGACACGCCACGTACCAAGGGTGATCGGCCAACTCGATCATTTCAACCAGCGACTGATCAACGCTTTTACCTGAAATTACCAGGCCGGCTTTTTCCAGCTCGTCAATAAACTGGTTATTAACTTCGAAGCGGTGGCGGTGACGTTCAACGATTTCATCAGAGCCGTAAGCTTCACGCGCTTTGCTGCCGGAGGTCAGATGACATATCTGGCCGCCCAGACGCATGGTGCCGCCTAAATCAGACGCCGCATCGCGCAGCTCAATTTTACCTTCCGCATTCAGCCATTCGGTAATCAGGCCGACCACCGGGTGCTGAGTGTCATGGGTAAACTCAGTGGAGTTGGCATCTTTCCAGCCCGCCACGTTACGCGCAAATTCAATAACCGCTACCTGCATCCCTAAGCAGATCCCCAGGTAAGGCACGTTATTTTCGCGGGCAAACTGGGCGGTCATAATTTTGCCTTCCACGCCTCGCTCACCAAAGCCGCCGGGCACCAGAATAGCGTCTTTACCCGCTAGGCGCTCGGTGCCGTGACGTTCGATGTCCTCAGCGTCGATATAGTCGACATTGACTTTGATGCGCCCTTGAATGCCTGCATGAATCAAGGCTTCATTAAGCGACTTGTACGCGTCCAGCAGTTCCATGTACTTACCGACCATGGCGATACTTACGGACTTGAGCGGATTAAGCTTGGAGTCCAGCACTTTCACCCACTCGGAAAGATCGGCGGGCTCGGCATCAAGGCGCAGCTTATCGCAGACGATATCGTCCAGGCCGTGTTCATGAAGCATCAGCGGGATACGGTAGATGGTATCTGCGTCCTGAAGCGGTACGACCGCACGCTCTTCAACGTTGGTAAACAACGCGATTTTGCGGCGTTCGCTCTCTTCAAGCTCGACTTCGCTGCGGCAAATCAGAATATCCGGCTGAATACCAATCGAGCGCAGCTCTTTAACGCTGTGCTGGGTAGGCTTGGTTTTCGTCTCGCCCGCCGTCTTGATATACGGCACCAGCGTCAGGTGCATAAACAGCGCGCGATTAGCACCCTGCTCGCTGCGAATCTGACGGATGGATTCCAAAAACGGCAGCGATTCGATATCGCCGACTGTGCCACCAATTTCCACCAGCGCCACGTCAAAGCCTTCGCCGCCGGCATAAACGCGCTGCTTGATTTCATCAGTGATGTGCGGAATTACCTGCACCGTGCCACCCAGGTAATCACCACGGCGCTCTTTGCGCAGCACGTGCTCGTAAACACGGCCAGTGGTGAAATTATTACGCTGGGTCATCTTGGTACGAATAAAGCGTTCGTAGTGGCCAAGGTCCAGATCGGTTTCGGCGCCATCCTCAGTGACGAACACCTCGCCGTGCTGGAACGGGCTCATGGTGCCCGGGTCCACGTTGATGTACGGGTCGAGCTTGAGCATGGTGACCTTAAGGCCGCGGGCCTCTAAAATCGCCGCCAGCGAGGCCGACGCGATGCCCTTGCCAAGAGAGGACACAACGCCGCCGGTCACGAAGATATATCGTGTCATGGAAAACCTGTCGAAACGTGATCAAAAGGCGTAACAGAAAGCCACACCAGGATGGGACGACAGAATAGCAGACTACGCCCCAAGGCTCAATTTGAACTGAGCAGTCAAAATCAGCTCGGCCGAACCAGAATGGGCAGCTGCCCCAGCCCTGCGCTTGCATACATTCATAGGTAAACCGCCAACCACCATACTTAATAGCAATGATTACTATTTGCCTTAAGAGTATCCTTGTTCTCAGCGTATTCCCCGTACCGATGAGATTGTAGCGGGGAAATTAGCACGTAATGAAATAACATAAGGGAATAAGGGGAAACGAAAGATGCAGCACAAGCGACGTCGAATTTTCCATTTGGCAGCCATGATGAGTTGCCTGCAAGCCGTCCCCGGGTGGGCGAATACGACAAACTCAGCAATAACGACAGAGGGTGAAGCCCCCGCCACCCTCACACCGATAACGGTGACCGCGGAAAAAACCGAGCAGCCACTGGAAAATGTGGCTGCCAGTGTCGCGGTGATTGATGGTTCTGAAATTGAAGCAGCGGGCCTGACCAGCCTCGAACAGTTAGAGGGACGGGTTCCTGGGTTATCGTTTCAGCCATTCGGACAGGCCGGCATGAATTCTCCCGTAATGAGGGGACTAACGGCTAACTTCAACACCTTTTCCACCTCAACGTTGCTTCTGGTGGATGGTGTACCAACACTGTCTGCTCAGGGATTCGAGAGCAGCCTACTTAACGTCGACCGAATCGAGATACTACGCGGCCCTCAGTCCACACTCTATGGCAGTAATGCCGAAGCTGGCGTCATTGCTATCCACACCCAGCCGATGGACAACCAACCTCGCGCCACTGTTAGCGGTGAAGCCGGCAACCATGGCCATCGAGCCGTTCGCTTCGCCGTCAGTCACCCCATCGTTCAGGACAATCTCTATGCCAGTATTGCGGGTAGCACGTCGAGTGAGGATGGTTTTATCGACAACATCCACACCGGCAGTAATGAAGATGACCGCAATCGGCACGATCTCAACCTAGGGCTGCGCTGGACGCCTGGTGATGCGACTGATTTGGCACTGCGCTATACGCGCCAAGAGTATGATGATGGTGCATCCCGCTGGGGGGCACCTAGCGCGCATCGTGCCACTGTTGCCTCAGGCACCCCAAGTTGGAACCGATCCTGGGGGCAAACCCTAGCACTAACCGCGGAACATGAATTCGCCTCGGACTTGAGTCTCCATTCCGTCACTGCCTGGAATGATTTCCGGGATCATATACAGCAGGATACCGATTTCAGGGCCGAGGATATCTTGCACGTAGGTCGTGACAACCGGCTACGCACGCTATCCCAGGAGCTTCGCTTAGAGGGTGCTCTTGGCGAGACAGAGTGGTTGCTCGGCGTCTACGGCGATAGCAGTGATAACCGGCTGCATAGTATCAGCAAAAATATGATGGGCTCTGTGGATCTTCATGCCAATCAGGAAAGCCAAACGACAGCCCTGTTTACCCATTGGAACCTACCCTTGGCACAACACTGGCGCCTTTCTACCGGTGGGCGCATTGAGCACAATCAGGTGGAACTACACCCACGTGGTGCGGCAAGCCGGTCGGAATCATGGTCGCACTTTTCGCCCAAGATCGCGTTGCAATATGAAATCAGCCCACGCAATCAGTGGTACGCCAGTATCTCGCGAGGCGTGCGTAGCGGTGGGTTCAATATATTATCCCCCGCAACGAACTATCAGTCCTTCGGTCCAGAGAAAACTTGGTCCTACGAGACCGGCGCTAAGGGTTGGCTAGCCGAAGGGCGCCTGCGTTACTCTCTCGCCGCCTATCTGATGGACATCGACAACATGCAAGTCATGCAAATGCCCACCGCCGGCATGATGTACATCACCAATGCTGCCACAGCCACCTCTAAAGGGGTAGAACTCGACCTTGACTATCTGCTTGGCGATGGGTGGCAAATTAAAGGGGGGTTAGCCTGGAACCATACCCGATTTGATCAATTCCAAGATGGCTCAGCCGACTACGCTGGTAATCACAATCCTTTCGCTCCCGATTTTACCGGTTATTTGAGCCTACGCTACGACGATCCAGAAGGCTGGTACACCCAGGGCAGCCTGGTCGGTAGCAGCAAAGTCTACCTAGACGCCGCCAACCAATACGAGCGTAACGACTATGCACTGCTCAACTTGGTCGCTGGCTATCAGTTAGGTGATTGGGAGCTCGCCGCCTACGCCGACAACATCGGCGATAAGCGCTATGACGCCGTGGGCTACCAGAACGGCTTCGTCACCATCTACAGCCCGCCCCGGGAGGTAGGAATGCGCTTCACTTGGCGATTGTGATCGCCGGAGCGCTCTCCATGCCTAATACCCGCACCGCCACCCCAGCCCAGCCTGTTTTTGGCCCTCGGCTTATCGCCGGGCTGACCGGCGTATTCATCGCAGCCATCATGGCAGGATTTAACAACCGGGTTCCTGCCTTATCATTGCCAGATATTCGCGGCGCCCATGGTTTGGGTGCCGACGCTGCCTCCTGGCTGGATACCGTCTATCTCGTTGGCGAAATCACGGTACAACCGTTTGCCGCCTGGTTCGCCATCACCCTATCACTGCGCCGTTATCAACTGGTGTTAATCTCCGCTGCCACGCTGCTCGGATTACTACTGCCCTTTGCCCAGTCGCTACCGTCCATGCTCCTACTGCGCGGTCTGCAAGGTGCCGTCGCTGGCGGTCTGATCCCGACACTGATGATGGCAGCGCTGCGTTTTCTGCCGTTTCATATTCGCCTGCACGGTTTGGCGCTATTCGCCATGACTGCCACCCTAGCACCCAATCTGGCGGTGTGGCTGGCTGGCGTGTGGACAGATCAGTTGTTCGACTGGCGGTGGGTCTACTGGCAAATCGTTCCGCTGGGTATGTTCAGCTTAGCGCTATGTGCATGGGGCCTCCCTCAGGATCCACCACGCCATGAGCGCTTCGGTCAGGGCAACTGGATCGGCCATATTTGTCTGGTTACCGGATTAGCGCTGCTTGCGATAGTTCTCAGTCAGGGTGTACGTCTTGGCTGGTTTCATTCAACACTGATCTGCAGTGCACTTGCTGGCGGCCTAATCGCCACCTTCGCCGGTCTGCTCAGCGAGTGGCATCATCCCAGCCCTTTTATCCGCCTTCAACTGCTTTCCCGGCGCAACCTTGGGCTGGGCTTCACCCTGTTTGTTGGGCTGTTGGTTGTGCTGATGTCCGGCGCTCTACTGCCGCTTAATTTTCTCGCCCAAGTGCAAGGTTATAGACCACTGCAATCCAGTGCCGTTGGGCTCACCATCGGGCTACCACAGTTGGTGCTCGGCTCCCTGGTGGCTCTGCTTCTATACCAGCCTTGGATGGATGCACGCAAGGTATTTGCCACTGGCCTGCTGATTGTGGCGATAGCCTGCTGGCTAGGCGCCCAAATCACCAGTGAATGGATGTGGCACCAGTTCGTCGCTGTACAAGCACTGCAAGCGATCGGCCAGCCAATGGCGGTGGTCTCACTGCTATTTCTGGCTACCAGTGTGGTACAGCCAATGGAAGGCCCCTTCGTATCCGGGCTGGTGAATATGCTGCGCGCCTTCGGCACCGCCCTGGGCAGCGCGCTGGTCACTCAGTTGATACTGATTCAAAGCCATTTTCACAGCGACATGTTGCTGGACAGCATGGCTCGAGCTGGCGCCGCCCTAGGAATGCATGAAGACCAACTGATGACGTTGTCCGACGCCGTCACTACCCAAGCCGTCACGCTGGCCACCGCCGACGCTTACCGGGCACTTAGCGTGCTTGCCCTGATGCTGATTCCGCTGACGCTCTGTCTCACGCCCGTAACGCCACCGTCACCTCCCTCTCGTTCACCGGAATAATAGCCATGACCTCATTACGTCGCTTGCGAACTCCTTTCATTCTGATACTCCTGGCCCTGGCAATTACGGGTGTCTATGCGCTGAACCGCCCGGAAAGCGCCGCCAGATATCAATCCACCAACGATGCTTATATACAGGCAGATCTAACACGGGTGGCGTCGCAGGTTGCCGGTCGTGTACAGCGGGTACTGGTGGAAGAAAACCAGACGGTGAGCGTCGGCGACCTGCTAGTAGAGATCGATGACAGCGATACACGAGCTAAGGTGGAAGAAGCAAGTGCTGGACTGGCCCAGGCAGCTGCGGAAATCGTCAGTCTACAAGCGCAAATCGTGCGTCAGGAAAGTCGCATTCATCAAGCACAGGCAAAACTTGACGTCGATCAGGCCGCAGTGACACTGGCTCGACAGGAGCGAGAACGCTACCTCAACCTGCGCGCCCGCGGTGCCGGTACCGTTCAGTCGCTGCAAAGGGCAGAGGCAGAGTTAGCTGCATCAAGGGCCACCCTGATCGGCGACCAGGCCGCCTATACCGCTACCCAACAGGCGTTGGAAGTGTTGCAGGCCGACCTAGAGAAAGCCCAAGCGGCGCAAAACATCGCTCAGGCCAAACTGGACGCAGCGGAATTGGCATTATCCTACACCCACATTACAGCACCGGTGAAAGGTATCGTCGCTCAGAAAGTGGTGCGCCTCGGCGGCTATATGAAAATCGGTGAAACGCTGCTGACCTTAGTTCCTCTGGACAATCTCTATATCACCGCCAATTTCCGTGAAACACAAATCGCCCGTATGCGGCCCAGCCAACCGGTAAGTTTCACCATCGATGCTCTCCCCAACATCACCCTAACCGGCAGAGTGGATAGCCTAGGCCCAGCCAGCTCGGTGAGCTTTTCAGCCATTCAACCCCACAACGCCACAGGTAATTTCACCAAGATCGTCCAACGTCTACCGGTGCGCATCGCCATCGATCCAGGTCAACCTCAAGCCCAACAGTTAAAAGTCGGCATGTCAGTGGTGCCGGAAGTCGACACCGGACACGGCTAACATCACGATGTTCTCAGCACAACCGACCTAGCTCCGCAGTACCCCACTATAGTGACCACAACGGTTCGGGAATCAGGCGACACGCCCCATCTTTGGTGGCATCTCGCCCATGCCCCGCACAAATCGCAGGCTCCAGTAACCTATTCCCAGCATGCCAGCCATCAGAGCGCTTAACATGCCCAGATACCCGAAATGGTCAAGCAGCAGCCCTGCGAGCATGGGCACAACCGTACGCGTGAGCACGAATAGACTCGATTGCAGACCATAGTCCACAGCCGTCAAACCTTCACGGGTGTAGTACATCATCATGCCAAACACTAATCCAGCCGAGGCGCCCATGGCCAGCGCCAGAAGCACGGTGCAGGCAGTTAGCAACGGCAAGCTCGCATGGCTGGCCAACGCCGCCGATAATGCAGCCAAGGCAACGAGGGCGAGCATTGCAAAGCCAGGCAGGGCATAGTGCAAACCACGACGGTAAGTGACATAACCGCCTAGCAGACTGCCCAAAGCACCGACCACGCCACCCAGCAAACCAGCTACCACGGCCACCTGACCGGACGGCAGTCCTTGATCGAGCAGTAACGGTTTAAGGTATACCCAGGCAGTGCCAATAAAGGGGAAATAGAGCATCAACACGACCACCCAACGGCGACGCTGAGCAGAAGCGAAATAGCCAACCCATTGGCGCACCCCCACCTCTGAGCGTTTGGGTGTCGCTATCGTATCAAGATGCACTGGGCGTATGAGATAAAGTCCGACAAGGGCCAACAACAGTCCAACCCCCAGCACAAAGAACGGCCAAGACCAGCCAACACGATCATGCAAAATGAGCATCGCACCACCCCCGAACACTGCCCCCAATGAACTGGCGGCTGAACGGATAGTGCCTGCGCGCATACGTTCAGTCTCGGGTAAACAGCGAATAGCCAAGGCATTGACCGGCGCGTCGGCCCAAGTGCCGAATAAGCTAGCCAGCATCGCCAGGGCGAATAACGTCGTGAAGCCCGTTTTTCCTATGTCGAGCCCCGCCAGCGCTACAAGGCTTGCGGCATAACCGACCAACAGTACTAAGCTCCAGCGCCGATAACCGGCGGTATCTCGCGCCCAGCGATCTACCGGAGCAGCCAATACGAACTTGAGCACGGCCGGCAACCCTGCCAATTGGAAGAGGCCGATGGCGGTGCCGGACCACCCCTGCTGGCGCATCACCAGCGGTAACCCTAGGTAGAGATAGATCATTGGTGCGGTCATAGCGAAGTTGATCCAGCCGAGCAGCAACTGCAACGACCAGTACGAAATGGCGGGGGCTTTCATGTCGGTATTCCCAGGTTTTAAGTTTCTGGAGCTAAACGCTTAAGGTACTCGTTGCTAAGCATGTGTTTTTAAGCGCTGGCTGGCTGCGCGAGCAACTGGACATATTGCTCGCAACGGTGCAGCAACTGCTCATGAGAGCCCTGATCGAGAATGCAGCCATCCTGCAGGAGTACGACCCTGTCAGCCTGAGCAATGGTGCTTGGACGATGTGCTACCACCAGTAGCGTGTACTGCCCACGAAGCGCCAACAAGGCCTGCTGCAGGGCATGTTCACTGTCAGCATCGAGGCTGGATGAAGCTTCATCCATTACCAGCACGGGCGCTTGAGACAGCAGTGCCCGGGCGATGGCGATACGCTGACGCTGACCACCTGAAAGCCGCGCACCATTCGCGCCGCAACGCGTTTGGTAGCCCTCAGGTAGGGCCTGAATGAAATCGTGGGCCTGGGCCTGATGCGCAGCGATTTCGATTTCCTGCTGCGTCGCCTCTGGTTTGCCCAAGCGCAAGTTGCCCTCGATACTGTCGTCAAACAAGTAGGCCTCCTGACCAACCCAGGCGATCCAGTGGCGCAGCTCGGATAGGGGAATATCACGCAGATCTTCGCTGCCCAGCTTCACTGTGCCGCTCTGCACCTCATAGAAGCGCATTAGTAAGTTGGCGCAGGTGGTCTTGCCAGATCCAGAGGGGCCAACCAGTGCGACCATCTCACCCGTTTCTACCCGGAAGTTGACACCCTGCAGCACAGGGCGCTCGGAATGGGCGAACACCACTTGGTTGAATTCGATGCTGGCATCCTTAGGCAATCGCTGGCCATTGTCCTGAATCGGCGAACGCTGATGCAGCAACGCCAACACCCGTGCCGCACTGGCGCGCACTGCACCCAGTTGGCTGGCACTGCGCGCTACCTCTGCCAAAGGTAGCAGTGCCGCGCCTACCAGCACGACCGATAGCGGAACTTGAGCCAACGCTAGGGCTTGATATTCAAGCAACACTGCGCTGGCCACCAGCGCGGTGATCAATGCTAAGGACTGGATCAGCTCTATACCGCCTTGCTCCGCGCCTGTTCGCAAGGCGTAACGACGCTGCTCGCTCTTCAGCCGCGCCAGATACTGCCCCAGCCGAGCGCGCCAAGCCGCCTCCTGATTGAACAAGAGGATCTCTCGACGCGCCTCAATGCCCTCAATCACTTCAGCGTTTAGTCCCGCTAGCGCGGCATTCATCTCGCGCCCCTGGCGAAAAGCACGCTCCCCCAGCCAGAATGGCACGCTGGTCAGAGTCGGCAGAAATGGCAGTAACACTAAAGTAAGCCAAGGCTGTATCCAGGCCAGCGCCAGCAGTGCCAACAGCGGTACCACAACTGCAGCGATGGTATCGGCCAGGGTGTGGGCAAAAAAGTGTTCCAGCGCCTGAGCATCGTTCAGCGCCACGTTGGCCTGCTCGCCGCTGCGGGTGTCGGACAAACCACCTGGGGCGGCACGCTCTAGACCGTCGTAAATGCCCACCTGCAGCGTTTCGATCAGAGCAAAAGCAAAGGCATGGGAGATATGTGCCTGCCACCAGCGACCACCGGCCCCAGCAACGGCGCTGACAAGCATGCCCCAAAGCACGGGTTGCCAGAGGCTCTCCGGTGCACCCGTCAGCGCCAAACCTGCTAGCCAGGCACCCAACGCAAGGCTTGTCACCATGCCAGCCTGGGCAATGAGCGTAGCAGCGATAGTGAGTGCTAGCAGGCGCGGCTGGCCAGCGGAAAGGCGTAACAGGTCACCCCATGTGCTACGCGGCCCCTGGGGAATTTCGTGGGCATTGACTTTCATATTAGTTCTTCCTCGGTTTGGGGCGACGCTTCGTGGGCGTGCTGCCGGTTCCAGAGGCGCGCATAGAGGCCATTTCGGGTCAGTAGGTTGTGGTGATCACCGATCTCAACTAAACGACCACGATCAAGCACCAGAATGCGGTCGGCATTCCGAACGTTGGCTAGACGATGTGCAATCACCAGTAGCGAACGCTGACCGCGAAGCCGCTCGATGGCCTCTCCAATGTGGGTTTCGCTGGCAACGTCCACGTTCGCGGTCGCCTCGTCCAACACCATGACCGGTGTATTTTTTAGCCAAGCACGTGCGATAGCTATGCGCTGTCGCTGACCGCCAGAAAGTCGCGCGCCGCCTTCTCCCACGGCAGTGGCAACGCCTTTTTCAAGACTTGAAATCCACGATTCCAGTGACGCTACCCGGCATGCCTCAGCCAGATCCTCATCACTGGCTTGAGGAGCCCCCATCCTCAAGTTCTCTTCGATGCTGCCATGCAGCAGCACACTATGTTGGAACACGCCACTGACGTTTTCGTATACGTCATTGACGCGCAAATCGCGAAGATCAACGCCGCCCAGGCTGACGCGGCCGCAGTCAGGTGCAACAAAGCGCATCAATAGAGCTGCCAGGGTCGATTTTCCTGCGCCAGAGGGCCCTACCACAGCCACGAACTCACCAGGCTCAAGCGTAAAATTCACATTGTGCAACGCAGGTTCGCAGCCACCCGGCCAGGTATAACTAACGCTATCAAAGGCCACTCCATGATGGGTCGGTAAAGCCCGGGCCTCAATCGGCTCTGGCACCCCAGGTATAGCGTCAAGTAAACGAATGACGGGGGCCGCCGCCGCATTACCCGACCATGCAATGTGGAAGGTCTTATCAAGCTTTTCCAGCGTACCGAAGGCCTCGCGGGCCAGCAGCACAACGGCCAACAACGCAAACGGCGATAGCTCACCGGCAACGGCGCGCTGAGCGCTAAGCGCAGTCACCAACGCTAAACCACCCAAGCTAAGCAGCCCTGTTGCGCCGTTACGCATGAGAATGGCGTAAAGCACACCCATGGCCTGCTCACGCAGATCCCGTGCCTGTTGACTGAGTACCTGACGGCGCCGGGTCTGAGCATTGAAGGCCTTGAGCGTGGTGACGCCGCGCAAGCTGTCGAGCAAATACGCGGAAAAACGCCCCATACTCGCGAACAACCCACCTGCAGAAGCGCGCCGCCAACGCAACCAGAGGCGATCAGTAAAGGGTAGCGCCAGCGCAGCAAGAGCAGCCACAAGGGCAGAACGGCTATCGAAATACGCCATTAGCAGTAGCACACCCCCGCCACCAAACACCGCACCCAGCACTGCAGGCACATAACGGCTGTAATAGGCTTGCAAGGCTTCCACCGACTGCACCAAGGTGGTACTCAGTTCCCCGCTATCTCGGTCGCTGGCCGGATCAGCCGCCACACGTAATACCTGACCAATCAGGCGCTGACGCAAGTAGTGCCGGGCAAGCCCTGCCACACGCATAGCGAGTGCTTCAGACAACCCCATCAGCACGATGCGTAGCCAAGTAAAAACAAAAAAAACCGACAGCGGCCACCATAGTTCGGACAATGGCTGGTCAGCGAATAGCCCGGCCAAAGCACTGGCTAAGCATAGCGCCTGACCAACATGACAGGCGGTGACAACCACTTGGCCGAACGCAGCCAGTAAAATCGAAGGACGCAAAGGCCGCGACAAGCGCCAGAGAACCGGGTTCATGAATTCTCCTTCGCGTTAGTCAGCGCAGAGACTAATGATGGGTATTTGCCTGTCAGCGATGATATTACAAGGATCGAAATCATCAGTTCCTCCTCTTTTGACCACATACACTGAAACGGATATGCCCTAAAAACACACTCCCCGCTCAACACCAACTCAGACGGTGTGTAAGCGGCAACTTCCACTTGGCTGAGCAGTCAACGAATGATACTTTCAAAATAAATACACATCATTCTCATTTAATATTGCATCCAGCGTTATTCATATCCTATTCCGACTAGGCTGTTTTTATGCCTATGGGGCTTGTGCTCTTATGAGCTCAATCACAAGGCGACTGGTTCTGCAATGATTGGATGCTCTGCAATAGAGAGCACTCAGTAGGATGGAAATAAGGAAGGCTTTGCTGTGAATAATTTGTCACGCCCAACGTTGACCACTGCTCAACATCTAACTGAATGGGTTTCCCATAAGTGCGATTTACCCCATCGCCATACCCTGATTGAGCGGCTGGATTGCGAAGCAGGCTTTTCCGTTGTTCGTTCCAAAATCTCGTCTGGACGTGTATTACGTGAAGTCTGTCAACACGAAGGCAATGAGCGCACCCTGGTGATTACTTTCGGCTTATCTGGTCAATCAGAGTTTCTTGACCGTACAGGCAATCGTCTGCACTTCTCGGCTAACCAAACGACAGTGTCTGTATTTCAGGAAGGGGGTGGTGAGCGCCGCTACGCCGCCGACAAGCAGACTCAGCAGTTACGATTAGTGGTATCGGAATCGGCATTAAGGCGTTATATCGGACCACAGCGCTGTGACCAACTGCTCGGTAAGCCCTTGCGTCACAATGAAAGCTTTCGCCAACTATCTCACGTTAACAGCCGCGCCAGTCAACATCTAAGCTTTTACAAGCACCCGTGGGTAGGTGAGCAGGACGGATTACGCCAGCGTATCCATGCCCTCAGCTTACTCGGCGAACAACTCAACCTGCTAACCCCTGCGGAGGGGCAGAAAGAACGAATTATCGGGCGAGACGTGGACTTGCTTGAAAGAATCGAAGCCTATATGCGTGCGCACTTGGATCAGCCTCTAAACAATGCCTACTTGTGCGCCAAACTTGGTATCAGTGAATACAAACTCAAGGGGTGCTTTCGCCAAGCCTATGACACAAGCCCTGCCCAACACCTGCTAGCAATGCGCATGCAGCGAGCGCAAGAATTACTGGCCGCAGGATATCGGGTATCGGAATCGGCCTATCAGGTCGGCTACCAGCACCCAAATAATTTCACTGCCGCCTTCACAAAGTTTTTCGGCTGTACGCCGAAATCGGTGCGAGGAGCACACTAGCAGTATGTCGAATCAAAGGCTGGGGAGTCTCGCGTTTGCCTGATGCCGGGGTAGTCGCGGAGCCAATTAAGGCCCCGGACAGCTGGAGTAAAGGTGAATTACACGCCCAGGTAGTTCATGATGCCTTCTGCGGCCTGGCGGCCTTCATAAATAGCCGTGACCACCAGGTCAGAGCCGCGCACCATATCGCCGCCGGCAAAGATTTTTTCATTGCTGGTCTGAAAGGCGAACTGGCCGTGCTCTGGGGCTTTTACCAGGTCACGCTCGTTCAGATCAATGCGCGAGCCCTCAAACCAGGGCGCAGGGCTTGCCTGGAAACCAAACGCTACGACCACGGCATCGGCGGCAATAATCTCTTCAGAACCTGGTACCACCTCAGGGCGGCGGCGACCGTTTTCGTCAGGCTCGCCGAGTCGAGTGCGCACAACCTTCACGCCTTCAACCTTCTCTTCGCCCACCACCGCCACCGGCTGGCGGTTGAACAGGAACTCGACGCCCTCTTCGCGCGCGTTGGTTACTTCACGGCGAGAGCCGGGCATGTTCTCTTCGTCACGGCGATAAGCACAGGTAACGCTCGCAGCACCCTGGCGGATCGAGGTGCGGTTACAGTCCATGGCGGTATCGCCACCGCCGAGAACAACGACGCGCTTGCCTTCCATCGAGATGTAATCGTTGGGATCTTTTTCGAATCCCAGGCAGCGGTTGACGTTAGCGATCAGGAAATCGAGCGCCTTGTACACGCCGGGCAGGTCTTCACCGGGGAAGCCGCCTTCCATGTATTTATACGTCCCCATGCCCAGGAAAACCGCGTCGTACTCCTGGAGCAGCGTATCGAACTCGATATCCGTACCGATTTCGGTATTCAGGCGAAACTCGATACCCATTTCCTCGAATACCGCCCGACGACGCTCCATCACGTTCTTTTCAAGCTTGAACTCAGGAATGCCGAAGGTTAACAGGCCACCGATTTCCGGGTACTTATCAAATACCACGGGCTTGACGCCGTTGCGCGCCAGAATATCGGCACAGCCAAGCCCGGCAGGCCCGGCGCCGACAATCGCGACTTTTTTATCCGTCCACACGACCTTGGACATGTCCGGGCGCCAGCCCATGGCAAACGCAGTATCGGTAATGTACTTCTCGACAGAACCGATGGTGACCGCGCCAAAGCCGTCATTGAGCGTGCAGTCGCCTTCACACAGCCGATCTTGCGGGCATACGCGGCCACATACTTCGGGCAGCGAGTTGGTTTTATGCGAAAGCTCAGCGGCTTCGATGATGTTGCCTTCCACGACCAGCTGTAGCCAGTTGGGAATGTAATTGTGAACCGGGCATTTCCACTCACAGTAAGGGTTGCCGCAATGCAGGCAGCGATGCGCCTGGCTTGCCGCATCAGTGGGTTTGAACGGTTCGTAAATCTCAGCGAATTCTTTGGCACGCGTATGGGCGGCTTTTTTCTGTGGGTCTTGACGACCCACATCAACAAACTGGAAATCGTTGTTTAAACGGTTAGCCATGATTTCTCTCCTCGAAGCGTAGACACAGGCGGTTTATTGCGGCTGACGCCGAGATTGATCCAGCAGACTGCCCAGGCTTGCCGCTTTTGGCTTCACCAGCCAGAAATGACGCAGGTAGTCGCTAAAGTCTTCTAAAATCGCGGCCCCACGGCTGGAACCCGTCTCTTCGACATAGGTGCTAATCAGCTCGCGAAGATGGCGGCGGTAGGCCTCCATGGCTTCGGTACTGACGCGATGAATTTCGACCAACTCGTGGTTGTACTTGTCCACGAAGGTGCGATCTTCATCCAGCACGTAAGCGAACCCACCGGTCATGCCTGCGCCAAAGTTAACGCCCGTCTCACCCAGCACGCACACCAGGCCGCCGGTCATGTATTCGCAGCAGTGGTCGCCAGCGCCTTCAATCACCGCCGTGGCGCCGGAGTTACGCACCGCAAAACGCTCGCCTGCGGTGCCCGCGGCCATCAACGTGCCGCCGGTTGCGCCATACAGGCAGGTGTTACCGATAATCGCGGTTTTATGGCTTTCGAACTGGCTAACCTTAGGTGGCACGATCACGATCTTGCCGCCGTTCATGCCCTTGCCCACGTAGTCGTTGGCATCGCCTTCCAGGTACAGATTCAGGCCGCGGGCATTCCAGACGCCGAAGCTCTGCCCTGCCACCCCGGTAAAGCGTGCGGTAACGGGCGCGTTTTCCAGGCCTTCTTCCCCATAACGCTTGGCGATAGCGCCTGAGCTAAGCGCACCCACACTGCGATCACAGTTAGTGATGTTGAAGCTGAACTCACCGCCCGACTGGCTCTCGATAGCCTCTTTAAGCGCTGCCAATACTTCCTGGTTTTTAGCACCCGGGTCGTGAGGTACGTTGCGGCCCACCTTGCAGAACTGCGGCGCATCAGCAGGTACAAAATCGTTCGTCAGCAGCGGCATTAAATCGAGCTTGCGCTGGCTTGCCGTATTGCCTTCCAACACTTCCAGCAGGTCGGTACGCCCGATCAGGTCGGTCAACTGGCGCACGCCTAGCATGGCCATCAGCTCACGCACTTCTTCAGCGATAAAGCGGAAGTAGTTTTTGACCATATCCACCGTGCCGCGGAAATGCTCGCCGCGCAGGAAGTCGTCCTGGGTGGCAACCCCAGTAGCGCAGTTGTTCAGGTGGCAGATACGCAGGAACTTGCAGCCCAGCGCTACCATTGGCGCGGTACCAAAACCAAAGCTCTCCGCCCCCAGGATGGCCGCCTTGACCACGTCTAAGCCGGTTTTAAGGCCACCATCGGTCTGCAGACGAATCTTGTCGCGCAGGCCATTGATACGCAGCGCCTGATGCACCTCAGGCAAGCCCAGCTCCCAGGGGGAACCAGCATGCTTGATCGAGGTGAGCGGGCTTGCAGCGGTGCCGCCATCGTATCCAGATACTGTGATGAGGTCGGCGTAAGCCTTGGCAACGCCCGTGGCGATAGTGCCAATACCCGGCTCGGATACCAGCTTCACCGATACCTGCGCCTCTGGATTAACCTGCTTGAGGTCAAAAATCAGCTGTGCCAGGTCTTCGATTGAATAGATATCGTGGTGCGGCGGCGGTGAAATCAGCGTGACGCCGGGCACCGCATGGCGCAGGCGAGCGATAAGCGCGTTGACCTTGCCACCCGGCAACTGACCGCCCTCGCCCGGCTTGGCGCCTTGGGCCACCTTGATCTGCAGCACTTCGGCATTGACCAGATAAGCCGGCGTGACCCCAAAGCGGCCCGAGGCAATCTGCTTGATCTTGGAGCTGCGAATGGTGCCGTAACGTGCGGGGTCTTCGCCGCCTTCGCCGGAGTTGGAGCGTCCGCCGGCTTCGTTCATGGCCTGGGCCAGGGCTTCGTGGGCTTCTGGTGAGAGTGCGCCCAGGGACATGCCCGCGCTATCAAAACGTGGCAGCAGCGCATCAACCGGCTCAACGTCATCCAGCGGAATTGGCGTTTCAGCGGCTTTAAGCGTGAGCAGATCACGAATGGTCGCGACAGGACGCTCGTTCACCAGCTGCGCGAATTTTTTCCACTTGGCGTAACTGCCTTCCTGAACGGCTGCCTGCAGCGACTTTACTACATCAGGGTTGTACGCATGGTACTCATGACCATGCACATACTTGAACATACCGCCCTGGGAGATACCTTTACGGGTAATCCAGGCGTCCTTGGCCAACAGCTCTTGCTGCATCTGTAGTTCAGCGAAGCCTGCGCCCTGTATACGCGAGGCCATACCCACAAAGCAGGTGTTCATCACTTCATCTGAAAGCCCGACGGCTTCAAACAGCATGGAGCCACGATAGGAGGCCAGCGTTGAGATGCCCATTTTAGAGAGAATCTTGAACAGGCCTTTTTGCAAGCCTTTGCGATAGTTCTCACGGTCGTCGGCCGGGTTGCCGGTAAGCTCACCCGTACGGTGCATATCGGCCATAATCTGATAGGCAAGCCACGGATACACGGCGGTCGCACCGATACCAAACAGCACGGCCATCTGGTGGGCATCCCGGGCGTAGCCAGTCTCAACGATAATATTGGCGTTGGGACGCAATGCCAGGCGGCCCAGGTGCGTATGCACCGCGCCAACGGCGAGCGGCGCCTGAATAGGAATAATGCCCTTGGGCAGCTCCGCATCGGTAAGTACCAGGATCACCTTGCCCGCTTTCACCTGGGCTTCGGCCTCTTGGCAGAGCGCATTCAGCGCCTGCTTTAAGCTCTGCTGTTCCGGGTCGTAGCCCATTGACAGCGTGTGGCTTGCAAAGGCCGGGTCGTCCTGGCTAACCAGCGCGGTAAATTTACGTGGTGAAAGTACCGGTGTAGTCAGGATCAACCGATGCGCGTGCTCAGGCGTTGCCTTGAAAACGTTAAGCTCAGCACCGCAGCAGGTTTCCAGCGACATCACGATGGCTTCACGCAGCGGATCAATCGGCGGGTTGGTTACCTGAGCAAACTTCTGGCGGAAGAAGTCGGTTAACAGGCGCGGACGGCTAGAAAGCACCGCCATGGGGGTGTCATCACCCATGGAACCCACGGCTTCCTGGCCACTTTCGGCCAGCGGACGCAGCACCTGGTCACGCTCTTCAAACGTCACCTGGAACATCTTCTGGTGCACGTTCAGCGCATCAGCCTCCATGGTCTGGAAGCGTGCAAGCTCGGTGAGCGCGGATTCCAGATAGTTGGCTTCCTGCTTGAGCCAGCGCTTATAGGGATAAGCAGACTTCAGGCGGTCATCAATATCCCGGGTATGCAGCACTTCGCCGGTTTGGGTATCAACCGCCAGCATTTGACCAGGGCCTACGCGGCCTTTGGCGACCACGTCCTCAGGCTTGTAACCGTAAGTACCAATTTCAGATGCCAGGGTGATATAGCCGTTTTTGGTGATGACCCAGCGAGCGGGACGCAGGCCGTTACGGTCCAGCATACACACCGCTTGGCGGCCATCGGTCATGACCACACCCGCCGGACCATCCCACGGTTCCATGTGCATGGAGTTGTACTCGTAGAAGGCGCGCAGCTCAGCATCCATGGTTTCAACGTTTTGCCAGGCAGGCGGTACCATCATGCGTACCGCACGGTGCAGCTCCATCCCCCCCGTCAGCAGCACTTCCAGCATATTGTCCATGCTGGAAGAGTCGGACCCCGTGGTATTAACGATTTCATCCAACTGGGCGATATCGGGCAGGCGCTCGTTAACGAAGTTGGCTTTGCGTGAGTTCGCCCAACCGCGGTTAGCCTCAATCGTATTGATTTCACCGTTGTGAGCCAGCAGACGAAACGGCTGTGCCAACGGCCAGCGCGGCGCCGTATTGGTTGAAAAGCGCTGGTGGAAAACACAGATAGCAGTTTCCAGACGCGGGTCGTTTAAGTCTTTATAAAACGCCGGAAGATCTTCCGGCATGACCAGGCCTTTATACGACACCACGTCAGAGGAGAGCGATGCGACATAAAAGTCTTCTTCGGCCCGTAAAGCCTGCTCGGTATAACGGCGCGCCATAAACAGATCAACAGTGAACTGCTCGCTCTCACCGGGCTCGATAAAGACCTGCTCGATACGCGGCAGGCAGTCAAGCGCCATGGGGCCACAAACGCTTGAATCAGTGGGCACAACGCGCCAGCCGACGACATTTAGGCCACGAACACTCAGCTCGCGCGCAAACGTCTCGCGCGCAGCCTCGGCACGGGCATCATCGTTGGGTAGAAAAACAACGCCCACGGCGAACTGGTCGCCCAGCGTAATCTCCAGCGCGTCTTGTGCGGCTTCGCGCATAAAACGGGTCGGCATTTTAAGCAGCAACCCACAGCCATCACCGGTTTTACCGTCAGCGGCAATCCCGCCCCGATGCGTCATACAGGTGAGTGATTCGATAGCGGTTTTCAGCAAATCGTGACTGGCCTGCCCTTCCATATGGGCAATAAGGCCAAAGCCGCAGTTATCGCGAAACTCGCCGGGCTGGTGAAGACCTTTATTCATGGGCGTGCCTCTAGTCAAAGGTGTTTTATTAGCAGCGTTATTATGATTTAATAGACGGTTTTTCTTTTCACACACAAACCTCTACCCGCCTATAACTGGGTGTTTCCCCGATTCACTGCCGCAAGAAAATGGTCGCTCAGCATAGCGACTTGCTCCCCGCCAGCGCAATCACCGCCAACATCAAAACCCCGAAAAGTCTTTTCAAATCCTATAGTTGCAAACCACCCTTCAACGAAAAATGCATACACTTCAAACACTTAAAAAGCCATATAACGCTATTTCAACGAAGGGTGTCGAGCGTTAAACTTTAGTCTAAACACCCCTAATATAGCCATGCCGATAGTGCATACGGCATGCTAATAACATTATTCGGCGCATCACCTGGTAACATCGGGCCATAAAAAAACCCACC
Source organism: Halomonas citrativorans (assembly GCF_014898005.1). Lineage (NCBI taxonomy): Bacteria > Pseudomonadati > Pseudomonadota > Gammaproteobacteria > Oceanospirillales > Halomonadaceae > Halomonas > Halomonas citrativorans. Next base: position 259,871 of record NZ_JABUYX010000002.1, on the reverse strand, counting down.
TTGTCGGTGGGCTTAGTGAGCACAAAATACGTTTACAGGCGGGTTACAGCCGTGGGTAGTTATCCAACAAAGCACGCACTAACGCCTCTGGCGTCGTGTCATCAACACATGCATCGCCGGTAGCGTTTAGCAGCACCAGCCGAAGTCTGGTATCCACGTTTTTCTTATCCAGACGCATCCGGGCTAAAAAGTCGTCACTTAGCATATCCGCTGGGGCATGAAGAGGAAGGCCAGCGCTTTCAATCACCGCCTGGATACGCGTTAAATCAGCACTACTGATACGCCCCAGTTGCTGAGAAAGGGCAGCCGCCATGGCCATGCCTGCACCGACTGCTTCGCCGTGCAGCCAGTTGCCATACCCCTGGTGGGCCTCAATCGCGTGACCAAAGGTATGACCAAGATTGAGCAATGCGCGCACGCCCTGCTCCGTTTCGTCATCGGCCACAATGTCGGCTTTAATCTGGCAACTGCGTGCGATGGCTTCGACAATGGCGTCGGGGCTAATATGACGCAGCGCGGCCATATTGGCCTCAAGCCAGCCAAGAAACGCTTCATCACGAATAAAGCCATACTTGATAACTTCAGCAAGCCCGGCAGAAAGCTCTCGCTCGGGCAGTGTCGCAAGCGTTGCAATGTCGATCAGTACCGCTTTCGGCTGCCAGAAAGCACCAATCATGTTTTTGCCAAGCGGGTGATTAACGCCCGTTTTCCCTCCGACAGAAGAGTCCACCTGGGAAAGCAGCGTGGTGGGCACCTGAATGAAGGCCACGCCGCGCTGGTACGACGCGGCGGCATACCCAGCCATGTCACCAATTACGCCGCCGCCTAACGCAATCAGCGTACAGCGGCGGTTAAACCCTGCCTCCAACAGCGCGTCCCAAATGCGGCTAACCTGCTCAATGCTCTTGTACTGTTCCCCGTCAGGTAGAACGACGGTACGCACCTCCACATCGTCAGGAAGATTGGCGCACAGTGCCTCCAGATAAAGGGGCGCGATGGTTTCATTCGTCACCACCATCACCTGCTTACCGGCCAGATAGGGCGTTATCGCCTCTGGGTCGCTCAGCAGGCCGGCGCCAATATGGATCGGATAACTGCGATCACCCAACGCAACATGAAGTGTACGCTGAGCACTGGCGGGCTGTGTCATTGGGATACCTTTGAGTTAAGCGTGGCGCTATTTTCCAGCGGGTCGGTCAAACGCCGCACTCGGCGCAATATCTCATTGACTACGGCGCGCGGGCTACGCCGATCCGTGCGCACTGAAATATCCGAGGTGGCGCGATAAAGCGGGTCGCGGGCAGCAAACATATCGTTGAGCACCTGCTCCCGGTTTGCGCACTGAAGAAGCGGGCGATTACGGTCTTTCGCCGTGCGTTTAAGCTGCTGTTCAACCGTGGTCATCAGGTAGATCACCGTTCCGCGCTCACGCAGCATCCGGCGATTATCCTGGTGCAGCACGGCGCCGCCGCCTGTTGCCATCACCACGCAGGAGAGCCTTGTCAGCTCATCGATCATCTGCAGCTCACGCTGGCGAAAACCGGGTTCACCCTCTACATCAAAGATCCACGGGATATCCGCACCGCAGCGATCCTGTATGGCGTGGTCACTATCATAAAACGTGCGCGTAAGCTCTGCCGCCAACAAGCGACCTATTGTGCTTTTACCAGCCCCCATGGGGCCGATCAAAAAAAGGTTGGGTAAATCCTGCATCAGCGAACCGCCAAGCCATCGTCAAGTAGTCGTGGAGTAATAAAGACTAACAACTCTACCTTTTCATTGCTCTCTTCGGTATAGCGAAACAGGTGTCCGAGCAAAGGAATATCACCCAAAAGCGGTGTTTTGGTCATTTGGTTTAATTGTTCCGTGGTCAAAATGCCGCCCAATACAACCGTTTGGCCATTATCGACCAGCACCTGCGTTTCAATTTGATTGGTATCGATGGGCGGTTCTCCGCCAAATCCCGACTCCCTGAAACTATCATTTTTCACCACCAGGTCCATGATAATACGATTATCCGGCGTAATCTGCGGTGTCACTTCCAACGAAAGCTCGGCCTCTTTAAATTCAGTATCGGGGTTTCCCTGCGCATCGACACTCTGAAATGCGCGCTCCTCGCCTTGGCGAATAATTGCCGTACGCTGATTGGCCGTGATGACCCTTGGCTGCGAGATGGTTTGGCTTTTGCCTTCACTTTCCAGCGCACGAAGCTCCAGGTCCAGCAAAATGTCGCCGGACAAGTAACCAAAGCTAAATCCTGTACCTGGCCCTGAAGGCGCGCCCAGGTCTACCGCTAAACCGCTGCGGGCACGGTTCAAGCCATCCGGATTGATATTGCGCGCGCCAACATTGCCGTTATCCAACGCCTGAAAACCTCGCGTCGTCGAAGCGCCCCAGTTAACGCCTAGCGCTCGAGAAGCGGTGTCCCGGGCGATAACGATGCGCGCTTCAATTTGCACCTGACGCACCGGCACATCCAGGCGCTCCAGAGTACGCTTGATAATACTTACCTGGTTCGCCGTGTCCTGAACCAATAAGGCATTGGTTCTTGGGTCGACACTGATCCGCCCTTTCTCGGTCAGAAGCCCAAAGCCATCCTCACCCTGCAGCAACTGAGCAAGATCTTCAGCACGCGCGTACTTAACCTCGATAAATTCATCAATGGTTGGTGACAGTGCTTCATGATAGCGGTGAGCCTCAATTTCCTGGCGTTCAAGCTCAGCAAGCTCGGCGACAGGCGCCACCAGGATAACGTTGCCATGCTCACGACTTGCAAGTCCTTGGCTTTTTAACATCAAGGCAAGCGCTTGATCCCAGGGCACCTCATTAAGGTTCAGCGTGATACGTCCGGTCACACTTTCGCTGGCAATCAGGTTTAGCCCCGTAAATTCAGCAAGCGTTACCAGCACCGCACGTACCTCCATATCCTGGACGTTCAGGCTTATCCGCTCACCACTAAAACTATCTTGCGGGAGCTCATGATCGGCCAAGCGTTGCTGGTCAGCAGGCTGCACTTCGATACTCAGCACACGGCCATGTTGTGAAGAGAGCATGGTATAGGGGCCGTCGATGGTAAGTGCCAAACGCGCTCCCTGCGCATCAACGTGAGGGGTGATCCGCATCACCGGTGTCGCAAAATCGGTGACGTCATAAATCTGGCTAAGCGCATCCGGCAGCGTTACGTTAGGCAATGTGGCAATTACCTCGCCGCCCGATACATTCGCATGGCCGCTTTCCTGAACGCTTGCGACGACGCCTTCGCGGTCAAACGTCACCAGCAAGCGACCTGCCTGATCAGCCCCACGCTCAAAATCAATAGCGCTAATCTGCGGGCCCTGGAGGGCGTCAAGGGAGCCCTCTATTGGCGATTCAAGCGTTGTCGATTCACGCAAGGAAATTCGTAGCCGATCCCCCATTACCCGGGAGGTGTAATTCGACGAGTTGGCCAGGCCGATAACTAACCGCGTACGGCCACTGCCTTCCAATACCTTAATGTGCTCTACACCCGCACGCGCTACCTCAATGTGGCGATGACCCAAGCCATTTTGTGTATCGACCAGGTCCAGCGCCAGGCGTGGCGGAGCCTCCAGGCGATAACCCTGAACGTTGGCGACGCCACCGCTGAAGTGCAGATCAATATCCACGGCGCCAGCACTTACAGGATGCACCTCAATATCGGTTAACACCGACGCCACTGCCTGCCAAGGCAGTACCACCCACACAAGCATAATGATTCGACTAACCACGGCCATGGCGTGCTCCGATAAGAAAAAAAGAGGCTTTCGGTAAGCTCACCGAGTTGCCTGGGTTGATCATGGCGGCGATGTCAGCGAAAGGAGAACCTGCTGCTCTTGCCACCCCTGCTGAGTAGTAATGCGCTCGGTAATACGGACTTTGTGCGCCTCAATATGCGTGATACGCCCGCCATTGCTGCCCGCATGGTCTCCCGCACGGGCACTGGTTACATGCCCATCTGGCGTTTCTATCAACGCGACATGGCGCTTTCCCATAACCAGCGTGCCCACCAGGCGAAGCTCCGAAATAGAGAAACGCTCAAGCGGCTCGGGGGTTCGCTGTGCGTCAGGCACCAGCGGGGCATCCTGGTTTACGTCAGCTATCTGCAAAGGCGACTGCACTGCTTGAAAAGGACTGCGCGTGTCTGAGTAGCCATACGCCTCTACGGGATATACAACCAGTGGCTCAATACGCGAAGCGGAGGGAGTGCCTGGGGTTTGGCGAATCCTTGAGAGCGTGTCATCCAGTTGATCAAGCTCAGGCCCATGACAACCAGAAAGCAAAACGACGCTGACCAGGCAGCTCATCACGCGGGCAAGCCACTTCACTGATCTTCCTCCCGCCGATTTAAGCTATTTTCGCCGCCACCCTTTTCGCCTTCAGCCTCTTCGCTTTCATCCTGGCTGACAGCATCAGCGTCGCTATAGGCCTTAGCCACAAACGACAGAGACAATCTGCTCGCAGCTTGATCAATCGGCGCAAGCGTAATGTCATGCTGCGTGACAAGGTGTTCCAACCGACTAATATCAGTAACAAACTGCGCCAACTGGTGATAATCGCCTACTACCTGAATATCAATAGGATGTTCTGACACTTGGCTAACGACAGGACGCAGATAAATATCATCGATGGTGAGCTGGTTCTCATCAGCAGCGTCTCTAATGCTATCCCGTAACGCTGGAAGCGCCGCCTGGAGTGTTAACAGGGCACGCATCCGAGTCATTTGCTCCTCCAGGCCAGCCAGTTGGGTACGCGCACCGTTCAGCAAACCAGCGGCGTGAACACTGCTGCGGTAATCGCTTAACAGCCTTATCTCTTGTTGCTGTGCCTGTGCCAGCGACGCACGATGCTCACTCACCAGCCATGCGCAGGTCACCACTAACGCCATTAGAAACACCATCCCGCCGCTCAGCACTTTTAATAACCTGGGCCATGCGCCTGCATCACGTAGATCAAGCGTCTGCCAGTCAAGCGCACGCAAACGCTGCCACTCTTGCTGCCACACCTTTCCCCATCGCAGCAGGTATAGCGGCGCCCCTGATTTCATGGCGATACTCCAGAATCGACCAAAGAAACGCTCGGCTGAGTGAGGGTTACTTCAAAATGGAAGGTTCTCCCACTGCCCTGCGGATCACTGACCATTTCGGAGAGTACCGGAATATCAAACCCCGGCATTTCAGCAAGACGACGTAACTGCTCGGTTATCTGACGCTCATCTTCTGCGGCCGCGGATACGCTTAGCCGATTATGGCGCTGTTCAAGGTGCTGAAAGACCACGCCCTCGCCAAGACTTGCGGCAAGGTCGTTAAACAGCTGAGCCGTCTGTGTTCGCTGTTGAAGCAGGCGCTGGAAGCGGGTTAACTGCTGGCGCAGCTGTTCTCCCTGCAGAACAGTGCGTTCAGCTTCACTAATTTCATGTGTATAACGCTCTATATGAGCAGCGATATACGCATTGCGCTGCTCCTGAGCGCCCAGCATCCTCTGATAGACATGCGAAACCCCACTACCCAGCGCGATACCGGCGATCAGTAACAACAGCATGACCGTATAAAAGCGTCGCGTGTGCTGTTCTCGGCGCTCTTCCCGCCAGGCCAGCAGGTTGATCGTAATGCTCATAAAGGTGCCCGCATCGCAAGGCCGCTTGCGGTCAGCAAGCCGGGGAGATTCAGAGTAAGCGCCTGCCTATCCACGCGTTTGTTGACCGGCATCGTCTGCAACGGATTTAGCGGCGTCACCGGTAACTGACAAGTATCAGCCATAAAGGTCGCTAACCCCGGCAGCGCATTTATATCACCGGCTAGCACGATATGACCCACAGGCGATTGGCGGCTGGTGGCGATATAAAGCTGCAAGGCTCGCGCAATGCTTTGTGCGAATGCACCCAGAAAAGGTTTCAGGACCACGTCCTGAAAATCATCTGGCAAGCCGCCATGCTGACGAGCCCACAAGGCATCTTCTCGACTGAGCGCGTATCGCTCTTGAGTCGCGGCGGTTAACGGTTCGCTGCCCTGCAGGTTTTCGCGAACGTAAACGGTGCGTGCATTATGAAAAACGCGAAACGTACTTGTCTGCGCCCCGATATCGACCAACGCAACGCTTGCGGCAGGGTCAGACGCCGCTGATAGCGGAGGGCGCAGCGCAGCAAAGGCACGTTCAATCGCAAAGGTTTCGATATCCACCGCAACGGGTTCCAGTCCTGCACGCACCAAGGGTTCTGTCAGTTGCCAAACATCCTGTTGACGACAAGCCACCAACATTACTTGTTGTAAATGCGCAGCCAAGGGAGCAGGCCCCATGCATGCAAAATCAAACGCCACGTCATTGAACGGAAAAGGCAGATGACGGTCTGATTCGATCATCAAACGCTCCTCGATTTCCTGCTCGTTCAACTCAGCAGCAAACGTGAGCATTTTAGTAATCGCCATGCAGGCAGGAAGTGCTACCACGGCATTACGCGTAGAGGGCTTGGCGTGGTCAATGGCACGTTTTAAACTATCTGTGACGTAATTAATGTCCTGAATACGCCGTTCAGCCACTGCACCGTCACGAAGTGAGCAAACCGCATGGCTTTCCACTTGGTAGGTGTCGTGACTCTTTTTAAGCTCCAACAGTTTGATGGCGGTCGATGTAATATCGATGCCGATCAATCCCTTACTGGCTTTAAACAGGCGCATTATGAGTTTATTCCTGCCATCTGATATGCCCAAGAAGTAGTGGCATAACGCGCTAGTCAGGTAACGCGCCGTTATATTTACGGCATATCAACACTGGTGGCCGCTGCCTCGCCTTCCTATAATGGCAGCCAATTGCGCGATACGGCCGCTTGGATGCCGATCCTATTCTCCTTTTCATGGGTGCCCTCTGTTCATGACGTTTTTGCGAACCCTCATTCTGTCGCTGTTCTTTCTTATCGTGTCGTTAGTCGGGGCCGCCGTATTAGCCATGGTGGGAGCGGCTATCTATTTTTCGCCTGGCTTACCTGATGTTCGTCAGTTGCAAGACTTCGAGCTTCACTCACCTCTGCGAATTTTCACCAATGACGGTAAGTTAATCGGTGAGTTTGGTGAGGAACGGCGCATCGTCGTTGATTTCGACGAAATACCTCAGAACATGGTCAACGCTCTGGTGGCCGCCGAGGACACCAATTACTTTGAGCACTCGGGGGTTGACCCTCGAGGGCTTGCCCGTGCCGCAGTAGAGCTGGCCCGAAGTGGCAGTATTCAATCAGGCGGCTCCACCATCAGCATGCAGGTCGCGCGTAACTACATGCTGACGCTTGACCAAACCTTTACTCGTAAGCTGCGTGAAATTCTGCTGGCTCTGCAGATGGAAAAACTGCTCAGCAAGCATGAGATATTCGAACTTTACGTTAACAAAATTTTCTTAGGAAATCGAGCATATGGCATTGCAGCCGCTGCCGATACCTATTACGACAAGCCGCTTTCCGAACTGACGCTTGCAGAAACGGCCATGATTGCCGGGTTGCCTAAAGCGCCTTCCGCGTTTAACCCGCTGGCCAACTCCGAGCGCTCACTGATTCGTCGCAACTGGATTCTGTTCCGTATGCGCGAGCTGGGCTTTATTGATGACACCACTTATCAGGCTGCCGTACAGGAGCCGGTTACTGCACGTCGCCACTTCACCCAAACCGAAGTAGATGCTTCTTACGTGGCAGAAATGGCGCGTCAATATGCGATTGAGCGCTTTGGCGATGCGGCGTACACCGGCGGCTACCGCATTTATACGACGCTGGACAGTGAGCTTCAGCCGTTTGCCCGCGAGGCCCTGGCAACTGGCCTGCTTGAGTATGATTTACGCCACGGCTGGCGGGGTGCTGAACAGCACGATATCGCCCCCAGTCTGGTTGAAGCCCAAGAGCGTACGGCAACCCAAGGATTGGAAGAAGAGCTTGCCGAGTCGCCTGAAATTCGTCAGACAGCCCGCCAGGCCGCCGAGCGTAGCCAAACGGAAATCGCCGGTGTTGAAGGCGATGTTAGTAACTGGCTGCAAGTACTTGAGCGTACCCCCGAGTATGGCCTGTTAAAACCCGCCATCGTCGTGGAAAGCGGTGGTCGTGAAATGCAGGTACTTACCCGTGGCGGCGAGCTGAAAACCATTAACTGGGACGGCCTAAGCTGGGCACGTACCTATAACAGCCCACGCAGTCGTGGTGCTGAGCCAAGCTCTGCCGACCAGATTGCCGTACGCGGTGACCTGGTTCGCATTCTCGAAACCCAGGATGGCACCGTACGCCTTTCTCAGCGGCCAGATGCAGAAGGCTCTCTCGTTGCTCAGGACCCACGTACCGGCGCGATTCTCACCTTGCAGGGCGGGTTTGATTTTAACGCCAGCAAGTTTAATCGCGCGGTTCAGGCACAGCGCCAGTCGGGTTCTATTTTCAAGCCCTTCATTTACCTTGCGGCACTTGAAGATGGCGAAATGAACGCTTCCACCGTGATCAATGACGCGCCTGTTGTATTGGATGACGGCAGTAACTCGCTCTGGCGCCCTGTTAACTCCAGCCGTGACTTCGCAGGGCCAATGCGCTTACGCCCGGCGCTTGCTCGTTCGCGCAACCTGGTCACTATTCGCGTTCTACAGGCGATGGGGCTTGATCATACGATCAACTATCTGGAAGGTTTTGGCTTCGCGCCAGGCCGCCTGCCTCATGGCCTCTCTTTGGCCTTGGGCAGCGCAAGCCTAACGCCTATGGAAATGACCAACGCCTACTCCGTGATTGCCAATGGCGGCTTTCAAGTGGCGCCGTGGTTTATTGAACGTGTAACTCGCAATGATGATCATGAGCTCATTGATGAAGCGACACCCCAGGTGGCTTGCCCCAGCTGTGCAGAGGGTCAGGAAACCGTTGAGATTGATGGCCGTGAATACCCGGTTGCCAAACGCGTTGCCAACGCAGCGGCCACCTACATTCTGCGCGATATGCTGCGTGATGTTATTACCTCGGGTACTGGCCGTGGGGCACTGAGCCTTAACCGTGAAGATATCGTCGGTAAAACCGGCACCACCAACAGCCAGCGTGACGCATGGTTTGCAGGCTTTAACACCGACCTGGTGACAACCGTTTGGGTGGGCAAAGACAGCAACGAAACCATTGCCGAGTATGGCGCCAACGCTGCACTGCCTATTTGGAACGCCTTTATGGGCAAGGCGCTTGAAGGCACACCCTCCGCCGTGCCTGAGCGTCCTGATACGGTGGTGACTGCGCGGGTAGACCCTAACTCAGGCCGACGCTTACATGACAATCAGCCGGGAGGCATCAGCGAGTTCTTCCACCGCGACCACTTGCCCGCCTACCAGCCGCGCGGGATTAGCCGAGAGCTGGAAGAGGCCAGCGGCTCACAAGGCTCGGGCACAGCAGAGTCCATCTTCTAAGCAAGCCTGAAGCCATGTAACCGCTAAGGCAAGAAACGCAAAAGCCCGGAAACCTAATGGTCTCCGGGCTTTTTTTACATCCAGCTTTCGCCATCGTTTTAAGCGCTATGCAATACTCGGCGCTTCATGCTTACTGGCTCGCCAATTTGTACCAATCGCAACGATCATGACGGCAACACCGGCAATCTCGGTGATCAGGCTAGGGTAGAAAACCCCTACGATAGCGGCGCCAATGGCAAGGCGCGACAACCAGCCCATACGGGTAAACAAATATCCTTCAAGGGCGGCGGCAAAGGCGCACAGGGCAAAAATAGCAATAACGGCATTCCAGATCACCACCGGCACCGGGCCGCCGACAATAATCTCCGGATTGAACACCATAAACAACGGAATGAGATAAAGCCCTTTGGCAAACTTCCACGCCTGAAAGCCGGTTTCCATCGGTTTACTGCCCGCGATTGCAGCCCCGGCAAACCCTGCCAAGGCGATGGGCGGCGTCACGTTAGAGTCCTGGGAGTACCAGAATACTACCAGGTGAGCGACCAGTAGCGGCACGCCAAACTCCGCCGTTAGCGCCGGGCCCACCAGAACAATCAGCACGATATAGCTTGCGGTAACCGGCAGGCCCATACCCAGAATCAGGCTTGCCAACAACACCATGACCAGGGCAAGCACCAGATTGCCGCCCGAGAAAGCGAGCATCATGGAGGAGAACTTAAGCCCAAGGCCGGTTAACCCAACTACACCCACGATAATGCCTGCCACCGCACACGCCATGGAAACCGCCACGGCATTGCGTGCGCCCAGTTCAAGGCCCTGCACCAGCTTCACCAGGCCGATCCAAACCACCTCTTGGGTCCGCCTGACTGTCACCGGCTGGCCTTGGCCAGGCGCGACAAAGAAGTACCATAACGCGTAACGTAAAACCGCCACGGCAATCATGGTAATTACCGCGTAGTAGCCGACCCGCATGGGCGAAAGGTTCATTACCAGTAGCCACACCAGCACGGCCAGCGGCAGCAGAAAATGCCAACCATCCTTCATGACCTGGCGCATTTTCGGCAGCTCGCTTCTCGGCATGCCCTGCATTCCCTGTTTAAGGGCAATAATATGTACAAACAGATACACCGTCGCGAAGTACATGATCGCCGGTAAAATACTGACTTTGACAATATCCAGGTACGGCGTATTGGTGTACTCGGCTATCAAAAAGGCGCCTGCGCCCATCAGCGGCGGCATAATTTGCCCACCAGTGGAGGCAGCGGCTTCAATTCCTCCCGCCTGCCTAGGCTGATAGCCCAGTTTTTTCATCAGCGGGATAGTAAACGCGCCCGTGGTGACCACGTTGGCAATCGCGCTACCCGAGATAGACCCCATGCCCGCCGACGCCAGCACAGCCGCCTTCGCCGGGCCGCCGCGCTGGCGCCCTGTGGCTGCGTAGGCCATATCAATAAAGAATTTTCCCGCCCCGGTGCTCTCTAAAAACGCCCCAAACAGCACAAATATAAAAATGTAGGTCGCGGCAACCCCTAACGGCAAACCAAAGATACCTTCCTGACCCAAGTATAGCTGGCCTGCTACTCGGTCCAGAGAATAGCCGCGATGATTTAAAATACCGGGCAGCCACTCGCCAAGCCAAGGCAGCTCACCGCGTGGCCCGGCAAAGGCGTATATGATGGCCAGCACGCCAATAATCGTCATCCCGAAGCCCACGGCACGACGGCTGGCTTCCAGTACCGTGACCGTCGCAATGCAGGCCACCAGAATATCGGTTTCACTCCAGAAACCCGCACGATTGATAATCTCGTCTAAAAACAGCACAAGATAGCCGCCGGTAATCAGCGCGCCCGCTAAAAAGACAAGATCAATTCCCCAGCCAAGTACACCTCGCTTACGGTTCGGCCCAAAAACCGGGAACATTAAAAACGCTAACAGCATAATCAGCGCTAGGTGGATACCGCGCTGGTAAAACAGCCCCAACGGCTGAATACCGGCGGAGTAGAGCTGAAACAGGGAAAGCCCGACAGCCACGATGGTGATACACCGCAGTACCAGGCGGGGTTGAATCGCATTACCGCCCGGCATTAATACCGGCGGTGGAGTGGATTCGTTCATGAAGTCCTCGGAAGTGTTGTCTCGCTTGTTTCTTTTAGAAGCGCTCTGGCTCACCCAGTTGGATGATGACTCGCTGCCCTGCCGCTTGCTCGCTCAGGCTAATGTCAGGGTGCTCGCCATCGGGCCACACCACTTGATGATTGACCGCATTAGCACCGACTCGAAGTACATACCGGTTATTGATGACAGGCTCATTAATCGCATTGATCCAGTAGCCGCCCTGGCCATCAGACACTTGCTCGCCTCGACCCACAATGTGCCCAAGTCCTGCGGCAAAGTCGGGCTGGTGGCTGCGCTCAAGCTGCATGACACCGCTGGCGTTGCGATAGCAATCCAGCACCGTGAAGTGTTCGACCGAATGCTGCCACTGAATGCACCAGCGCACGCCTTCAGGAGCGGCTTCCTCCAACAGCGTTTCGCCATCTTCAGTGGTAACCGTAAGGTACGCAGACGCCGAGGCGGGGGAAGCCCCAGCCTCGGCAAACGGTAAGCAGACCAACAGGAGCGCCATCAGTTTTTGTTGCCACTGCATGACGAATGCTCCGTTAGATGAAGGCGTCGTTACGGACGCAAACGGTCCGGAATTTCGACATCCATTTCCTCAAAATAGCGAATTGCGCCCGGGTGCAGCGGCACGGGCGTTGAATTCATGGTGAACTCAATCGTGGTGTCGTTGGCGGCGGGGTGGACGGCAATCAGCTCATCGGTATGCTCAAACAGCAGTTGGGTCAGCTGGTAGGCAAGCTCTTCATCCATATCGGCGTTAACCACCAGGACATTGGGAATGCCGATAGTCTGAACGGCTTCGCCCATGCCGTCGTACATGCCAGCGGCAAGCTCATAGGGAGCAAACACCGCTTCCTCTTCCTGCGCGTTGGCAATTTCTTCATCGGACAGGTTGATCAAGCGAATGTCGCGAGTGGCGGCCAGGTTAAGAATTGAGCTGGTAGGCGGGCCTACGCTCCAGAAACCGGCATCAATATCGCCATCGCGGATGGCATCGGCCGTTTCGTTGAAATTGAGCCGCTGGGGAGTGAAGTCTTCGTAGCTAATGCCGTTGGATTCCAGTACGGCGCGGGCGTTAAGCTCGGTGCCGCTACCCGGTGCGCCAACCGAAACTCGCTTGCCCGCCAGGTCATTGATGCTTTGAATATCGGATTCGGCAAGCGTCACCAACTGCACCGCATTGGGGTAGAGGGATGCCAGCGCCCGAGTGTTTTCCACCTGACGCCCTTCAAAATCGTCGGTGCCGGTATAGGCTTGGTACACCGTGTCGGCCAGTGCGGTGGCAAGATCGGCGTCGCCGCGCATGATGAGCCCCATATTTTCAACCGAGGCGCCGGTCACTTCCGCCGTCGCTTGAGCACCTTCAATATGGTTATTGATCATTTCAGCCAGGCCGCCGCCAATAGGGTAGTAAACGCCCCCGGTACCGCCAGTGGCGATAGAAAGCTGTTGGGCGCTGGCGGGCAGTGCTATGGCGAGCAGGGATGCTGCGGCTGCATATTTTAGTGTTTGCATGCGAGTTGCCTCCGTCCGGCTTGGACTTATAAGTATGCGTGACGATCAGAATATTTATTGTGCTTGCCGCTGCATTCGCAGCGGCGGCCACGTGACGTTAGCACGGCTGTTGCGTTGATGTTAATGGGACAATAGTGCCACGACCTGCTGAGTAATATGCGCCCCAATAGGAAGCGCTGACGTTGCCGCTGGCGAAGGAGCATTGCCTACGTTCACCGTCCGCCGTGTATTGACGAATAAAAAGTCATCGACCAACTTACCGTCACGGGATACGGCCTGGGCGCGAACGCCTGCGGGGTAAGGTTGAAGGTCATCAATAGTGATATCAGGGCAATATTTGCGGACCAGCTCCAGGTAGCCACGCTTATAGAACGAGTTTTTCATCTCCCCGATTCCTGGCTTAAGGTGCTTGCCCAATACCTTTAAAATACCGGGATGGGACAACATCTGAGCTATATCGCGTAGCGACATATCCTGTTTTCGATAGCCTTCACGCTTTAACGCTAGTACCGCGTTGGGGCCAACCGTTACCCGGCCATCGATCATTCGGGTTAAATGCACGCCCAAAAACGGCATGCCCGGGTCTGGAATAGGGTAAATCAAGTGGTTAACGATATGATTATGCTGCTCGGGCAGTAAATAGTACTCCCCCCGGAACGGGCAGATGGTAAAGCCTGGTTTCTGACCCAGCATGCGGATCACCCGGTCAGCCATTAACCCGGCACAGGTCACCAGGTAGCGGCTGCTCAACGTATCGTTGGAGGTGGAGACCACCACCTCGGCACGGCGCTCTTCCAACCCTTTCACCTCAACGCCATAGCGAATTTTCCCGCCAAGGCGCTCAAATTCAGCGGCCATGGCGCGAGTCACCTGGGCATAGTCGACAATGCCGCTTGAAGGGACGTAAATAGCGGCCTCGCCACGGATATTCGGCTCACGCTCTTTAAGCGCCTCCGCGCTAAGCCACTCACGCTCCAGACCATTGGCCGCAGTACGTTCCCAAAGCGCTTGCATGCGCTGGATTTCAAGGGCATCGGTGGCTACCAGCAGCTTGCCGCAAATGACGTAATCGACCCCATGCTGATCACAAAACGCCCGCGTTGCTCGGTTGCCCTCAAGACAAAACCGCGCCTTCAAACTGCCCGGTGTGTAGTACACCCCGGCATGAATAACACCGCTGTTATGGCCGGATTGGTGCTGAGCGGGGCCGTGCTCTTTTTCAAGCACCAGCAGACGCTTATCAGGGTAGGTCTGCTGCAGTTGCATTGCGGTAGACATCCCAAGGATTCCGCCGCCAATAATGATGAAATCCCACATCAATCACGCCTCTTATGCCAAAGTGTTAATTTTTAGTAATAATAGCCGCTATTCTTATATCTTCGCCGGTTTGCCACCCTTTCACCAGCGAGCCGACGTTATAGCAATGGAGATTGCCATGGAGCCAGATGCGCCACGTCAAAATTTAGCGATTAACGCTTACCGCACGCTCAAGCACGACATTATCCGAGGCCGCTATGCGCCTGAAGAGAAGCTCCTTATGAGCCGCTTAAAGGAGCATTACGGCGTTAGCACCGGGCCGCTACGGGAGGCGCTTTCGCAACTGGTAGCCGACCGCCTGGTCGTGGCTATTAGCCAGCGGGGATACCGCGTAGCGCCCATGTCACTTGCTGAGCTTAATGATATTTATGACGCACGTGCCCAGCTGGAAGGGCTTATTTTGCGCCTGGCCATCGAGCGGGGCGACGATGAGTGGGAAGCCTCGGTGGTAGCCACGGCACACCGGCTTTCCAGGGTAACCGATATCAGCTCGCCCGATGAACTACTTGATGGCTGGGATACACGTCACAAGGAGTTCCATACCGCGATTGCCAGCGGCTGCAACTCCCCTCACCTGCTGCAAATGCGCCACACTCTGTTTGATCAGGTGGAACGTTACCGCCACTTGTGGCTACAGGAAACCGTTATGTCACCCACCGCACTAGCGCAAAAGCGCCAAGAGCACGCTGCCCTTGTTGAGGTTATTTTGGCCCGCAATGCTGAGCAGGCTGACACGTTAATGCGCGACCACTTGATGACGCCAGTCCCCATCATTACGCAAGTGCTTAAGGCTCGCGGCATCCAATAAATTCTTCATTTCAAAAAAATGTAGATATTTTTAAATAACGGCGATAAATTGGAATAGCTTTCAAAGTAGATCGCTGGATCGGCGTGGGCGCCTGGATGTGTCGACGCGAACCTGCTTCCCTCAAGAATCCTCAGGAGACTACGTAATGACACATTTCAATTGGGACGACCCGCTATTGCTGGAGCACCAGCTCACCGAGGAAGAGCGCCAGATTCGTGATGCCGCCCACGACTACTGCCAAAACAACCTACAGCCCCGTGTATTAAGTGCATTTCGTGAAGAGCGCTTTGACCGCGAGATCATGACGGAGATGGGAGAACTGGGCCTGCTGGGCGCGACCGTTTCCCCGGAGTACGGCGGCGCAGGCGTTAACCACGTTGCGTACGGCTTGATAGCCCGAGAAGTGGAGCGTGTCGATTCCGGCTACCGTTCGGCCATGAGCGTACAGTCGTCGCTGGTGATGTATCCCATTGAAGCGTATGGCTCAAAAGAGCAAAAACAAAAGTACCTGCCCAGGCTTGCCAGCGGTGAAATGGTCGGCTGTTTTGGCCTTACCGAACCCGACCACGGCTCTGATCCAGGCGGGATGATTACCCGCGCGGAAAAAGTCGACGGCGGCTATCGGTTAACCGGCGCCAAAATGTGGATTACCAACAGCCCGATTGCCGATATTGCCGTGGTATGGGCCAAGTCGGCGGCCCACGACAACCAGATCAAGGGCTTTATCGTTGAACGTGGCACAGAAGGCTTCTCCACCCCCAAAATTGAAGGCAAGGTGTCACTTCGCGCCTCGATTACCGGTGAAATCGTACTGGATGGCGCCTTTGTCCCTGAAGAGAACCTGCTGCCTAACGTCAGCGGCCTTAAAGGGCCTTTTGGCTGTTTGAACAAAGCGCGTTATGGCATTGCATGGGGTGTAATGGGCACCGCTGAATTCTGCTGGCATGCCGCCCGCCAGTACACCCTGGACCGCAAGCAGTTTAATCGCCCGCTGGCGGCTAACCAGTTGATCCAGAAAAAGCTGGCCGATATGCAAACGGAAATCACTCTGGGCCTTCAGTCCGCGCTTCAGGTGGGTCGCCTGATGGATAGCGGCAACTGGGCGCCGGAAATGATTTCGCTGATCAAACGCAACAACTGCGGCAAGGCGCTGGATATTGCGCGCATGTCGCGAGATATGCACGGCGGTAACGGCGTTTCCGACGAGTATGGGGTAATTCGCCATATGGTGAACCTGGAGTCGGTGAATACCTATGAAGGTACCCACGATGTTCACGCATTGATTCTTGGCCGCTCTCAAACCGGCATTCAGGCATTTTTCTAAGCTGCCGCGCACAAACCACAACAGGCCACAGGAATCATCATGAGCAACGTAACCAAACCGCTGGCGGGCATTAAGGTACTCGATATTTCTCGCGTACTGGCCGGGCCCTGGTGTGGCCAAATGCTCGCGGACTTGGGGGCCGATGTAGTGAAGGTCGAGCGCCCAGGCAGCGGTGACGACACGCGCCACTGGGGGCCTCCCTGGCTTGAAGACACCGCAGAATCAGCCTATTACCTGTGCGCCAACCGGGGAAAACGCTCGGTAACGATTGATATGGCCAGGCCAGAGGGTCAGGCGCTGATCAAGCAGCTCGTCGCTCAGTCAGATGTGCTGCTTGAGAACTTTAAAGTCGGCGGCCTGAAGAAATACGGCCTGGATTACGCCAGCCTAAAAGAACTTAACCCGGCGCTGATCTACTGCTCAATTACCGGTTTTGGCCAGCAAAGCCCCTACGCCCACCGCGCAGGCTACGACTTTATGATTCAAGCCATGGGCGGCATCATGAGTTTGACCGGCAAACCCGACAGTGAACTCGGTGGCGGCCCGGTGAAGAGCGGCGTGGCGTTTACCGATATTTTTACTGGCCTGTACGCCGCCAACGCTGTGCTGGCAGCGCTTTATCAACGCCGTGACAGCGGCGTCGGCTGCCATATTGATATGGCGCTGATGGATGTCCAGGTAGGCGTGCTGGCCAACCAAGCGCTTAACTACTTAACCTCCGGCAACGTGCCTCAACGCTTGGGCAATGCGCACCCTAACATCGTGCCCTATCAAGCGTTTGCGACCGCGGATGGACACATCATTGTGGCCGTAGGCAATGACGCACAGTTTGCGCGCTTTTGTGAGGTGCTCTCGCTAAGCGATCTGCCGCTCGATGAGCGTTTCGCCACCAACGGTGCCCGAGTTAACCACCGTGAAACACTCGTTCCCCTACTCGAAGCGGCCCTTGCTCAGCGAACCATGGATACATGGCTAACCGCCTTTGAAGCAGCAGGCGTGCCCAGCGGCCCCATCAATACGCTGGACCGCGTATTTGATGACCCGCATGTAAAAGCGCGCGGCTTAAAACAGACCCTGCCCCACTCACAGTCGGGCCAGGTGGACCTGGTGGCTAACCCTATTCGCGTCAATGGTCACTCCATGAGCGCCAGCACAGCACCGCCAGGCTTGGGTGAGCATACTGAACGTGTGTTAAAAGACATCGGCATTAGCCCGGCCCAACAACAGGCACTGCGTGAGGCAGGTATTATTTGATTGCTCGGCGTATACGGTGTTTACGCCTATTAATTACGCACTATGCTGAAAGCCTATCCCTTATTAGATAGGAGTTGAGCCATGAGCAATGCTGAGCTAAACGAACTAAAGCGGAAATACGTTGCCAACGGCGCAGCGAGCCCTGCCACAGCGTTTGCCGACCATGCCGAAAACGCTGAAGTGTGGGATGCTGATGGCAACCGATTTATCGATTTTGCTGGCGGAATCGGCGTCCTGAACATCGGCCACCGCCACCCTAAAGTGGTTGCCGCGGTGAAGGCACAGCTCGACAAGGTAGTGCATACCTGCCAAACGGTCATGCCCTATGAAGGCTACGTTCGTGTAGCCGAAAAACTTAGCCACCTGGTACCGGTTCGTGGCCATGCCAAGGTAATGCTGGCCAACTCCGGCGCCGAAGCGCTGGAAAATGCCGTCAAGATTGCCCGCGCAGCGACCGGACGCGCTAACGTCATCTGCTTTGATGGCGGCTACCACGGCCGCACCTTCTTCACCATGGCGATGAACGGCAAAGTAGCGCCCTATCAAACCGACTTTGGCCCCATGCCAGGCACCGTATTTCGGGCGCCCTACCCGGTCGATTATCACGGTGTTAGTGAAGATGAAGCCCTTCGCGGCCTGATGATGGCGCTTAAAACCGACGCGGGCCCGTCCAATACCGCCGCCATCATCCTGGAGCCCGTGCTTGGCGAAGGCGGCTTTTACCCGGCACCGGCCTCGTTCCTCAAAAAGATCCGCGACATCTGTGATGAGCACGGCATTCTGATGATTATTGACGAGGTGCAGTCTGGCTTCGGGCGCACAGGCAAGATGTTCGCCATTGAGCACAGCGGTGTTGAGCCCGACATCATGACCATGGCCAAAAGCATGGCCGACGGCATGCCCGGTTTCAGCCGTGGTAGGTACCGATACAATAATGGACGCCTCAGGCCCCAACTCATTGGGTGGTACCTACACAGGCAGCCCAACCGCCTGCGCTGCCGCACTTGCCGTTATGGAAGTGTTTGAGAAAGAGAACATCCTGGAGAAAAGCCAAGCCCTCGGCGATAAGCTGGCCAAGCATTTTAATCAGTGGCAGGCACGTTACGAAAGCGTCGCTAATGTTCGTCACATGGGCGCTATGGCCGCCTTTGAACTCGTCGCTGATAAAACTACCCGAGCACCCAATGCAGAGCTTGCCAGCGCATTATGCAAGAAGGCCCGCGAAGAGGGTTTGATTCTGCTTTCCTGCGGGATGTACGGCAACACCATCCGCTTTTTAATGCCCATTACCATCGAAGACGACGTTTTGAACGAAGGGCTGGATATTATCGAGTCATGCCTGGAATCGCTGGTTTAGAGCGACCACGTGTCGAAAACAAACGCGCCGCTCAAATTGAGCGGCGTTTCGTCGCCAAATCAATCACGGGGTCGTCGATCGCCCTCCAGGAAATTGGCCGTAAATACCGCTTTGCCGTAGGTCTCAAACGACCATTTCATCACATCGCTCAAGGCTGCCATCACCGCATCGAACTCACCAAATATCTGAGTGCTCATGCGGTTGGGATACACCTCTAGCCCCGTCGCCTCAAGGCGCTTGACCACGTCTTTTACCAGCGGTTTAACATCATTGCCCAGCGGGTAGTAACTAAGCTGCACAGAAAGATACATAACGCCTCCTTACGCTGTGTGTGGTGGCCTACCCGCTGCACTCGAAAAGCGCTGCCAAGCGGCCAGAATGGCTAACCGTGTTTCGTCGGGGTGCTCCATCGGAAACATATGGGTTCCTGGCGTGTCGCTCACGGTTAAGCCTTTCCGCTTCAAACGTTTGATACGAGCTGCGGTAAGCAAATCCGACTCCTGACCGGCAATAATCGCCAGCGGCACGCCTACCCGGCTCGGCAAGCGCGAAAGGTGGTCCGGCAAGTGGCGAAAAATCTCCACCTCGACACGCGGATCAAACGTCAATTCTGCGCTGCCATCCTCTAAAAGCCGGGTACCTGCTTCAATGTAGTCGTTAAGCGCTGCCGGGGTAAAGCGGCTAAAGAGGCCGCGCTGGCTCAAGGATTTAGCCATCACCTCGCGGCTTGGCCATACGCTGCGCCGGCCTTGGGTCTTACCTGCAGGTGTGATGCGATCTATAAAACCAAAACGCTTGGCCACTTTCATGGCCCAGGCATCGGCTCCCAACATCAACGGCGGGTCGAGCAGGATCACCCCGCAAAAACGCTCGGGCTGCTTGTCGGCCGCCATGGCCATCAGCGTGCCGCCCAGCGAATGCCCCACGCCTAGCAGGGGTGCTTCGGTATCCGGCAGATAGCTTAATAGCTCATCCACCAGGTTGGCCCAATTGTGGTTCACCGGGTAGTCCGGATGATGCCCTAGCCGATCCACGGGGTGGATCTCAAAGGTATCGGCCAAGGGTTCGAGCAGACTTTTATAGCTTAGCCCAGGAAACCCATTGGCATGGGCAAACATCAAATGAGGCCGTGCGGGGGTTGTTGTCATAAAAAAACTCTTGGGCCTTTAACGCCGCCGTTATGGTCGCCAGTGCACGTGGCAATACCGTTTTCATTTAATCTTTCTCATACAAGCGTTTTCATATAAGTATTTTCATACAACCGTTTTAACGTGCGGACTAAAGAGCGTCAATCGACATAAGGTTTAACAGGCTAACAAAATATCGGTAGGCGCTGATTTCTAAAACAGAGAGAGCTGCTCGGCCGGGGCGGCTTCTGCCAAGCGATACCCCACCCCCAGCAGGCGCACCGGGCGCTCGCCGCGTGCCCAACCAACGTTCAACAGCGTTTCGAACTGCTCAAGGTTGGGCGCGGGGTCGGCATGCTCCACCGTGGTTTGGGTAAAATCGTTAAACTTCACCTTGACCATTAACCCTCTTACCCCAGGCGGTGGGTCCAGGCGGGCATAGCGGCGCTCTAAATCTTCTAACAGCACGGGGAGTTGTTGGCGGCACGCCGCAAGCGTGGGCAGGTCCTTGGCATAGGTCTGCTCGGTACTTACCGATTTACGCTCACGATGGGTTTTAACCGGCCGCTCGTCATGGCCGAGGCTTAACTCGTGCAGGCGTTTACCAAAGCGGCCAAACTGTTCCACCAGCTCAGTAAGTGGGCGAGCGCGCAGGTCAGCGCAGGTATGGATATCCAGCCGCGCCATCTTTTCAGCGGTGCGTGGGCCCACTCCATGAATCTTTTTCACCGGCAGCGCCTGAACAAAGTGCTCCACTTCATCAGGCGTAATCACACACAGGCCGTCCGGTTTATTCCAGTCGCTGGCGATTTTGGCGAGGAACTTGTTGGGCGCCACTCCCGCCGACACGGTGATGCCTACCTCCCGCCGAACCCGCTCGCGGATCGCCTGCGCCATGCGCGTGGCGCTGCCTTGGTGCAGCGTCACCTCGGAGACATCCAAAAACGCCTCGTCCAACGACAACGGTTCGATTAAATCGGTCACCTCGCGATAAATCGCAAAGACCTGGCGCGCCACTTCCTTGTACTTGGCCATATCGCCACGGATAAGCGTTAAATGTGGGCAGCGTTTCAGTGCCTGAGCCATCGGCATGGCGGAATGAATGCCGTATTCGCGGGCGGGATAATTGCAGGTTGCGACCACCCCGCGCTGCTCGACGCTCCCCCCAATGGCAATGGGAATATCCTTGAGCGCCGGGTTGTCGCGCATTTCTACCGCCGCGTAAAAGCAGTCACAGTCGCAGTGGATAATTTTGCGCACTGGCCACCCTTCTCACCTGTAAAAAAACACAGTTTATCACAGGTTTTTCCTGTTCAGGTTCCGCAGAACGTTCTCAATACTTGTTCGCTGCTGGTGGCGGGAACGGCTAGGCGGCGCGCTTCCGGTGAATCCTCGAAGGGCTTAGTCACCGCTGCAAGCAAGGTATGAAAAGGTGCGTAGTCGCCCTCGTAAGCGGCATTAATGACCTCCTGAACGCGGTGATTACGCGGAATAACGACCGGATTGGCGTGCCGCATCGCTTCCCAACGCGCTGCATCCTGATGGGCAACACATTCGGCCTGCCAGGCTTCTATCCACGCGCCCAAGGCGTCAGGCTGAGTGGTTAACGCAAGCACGGCATCATGGGTTTGGGCACCCGGTGAGGCGGCGTACTGGGTCAGCGCGTCAAAGGTTGCCGTCATATCCATCTTGCCTTGGGCCATTTGGATTTCAAGCGACGCCATCAGCGTATTGGCTTGCTCGCTATCAGACGAAAGCCCTAGCTTATCCGCCTGACGCTTGCGCTGCTCATCGGCATGTATATCGGTAAAACGATGAATGGCTTGCGTTGCCTGCTCCACCGCCTCATCGCCCTGCGCCTGCATTAGCGGCAGTAACGTTTCCGCTAGGCGGGCCAGGTTCCATTGGGCAATCGCGGGCTGATTGCCAAAGGCGTAGCGGCCTGCCTCGTCAATAGAGCTAAACACCTTTTGCGGATCAAACTGCTCCATAAAGGCACAGGGGCCGTAATCAATGGTCTCCCCGGTGATGCTGGTGTTATCAGTATTCATCACACCGTGGATAAAACCTACGCTCATCCAGTGCGCCACCAGCGCGGCCTGGCGGGCAACAACCGCCTCCAGCAGCGCCAGGTAAGGATCATCGGCCTGGGCCGCGTCTGGGTAGTGGCGCTCAATCGCGTAATCTGCCAGGGCTTTTAGGGTCTGTTCATTACGCAGCACCGCAGCAAACTGAAAGGTGCCAACGCGCACGTGGCTGCGAGCCACTCGGGTAAAAACAGCCCCTGGCTCAGGTAGTTGGCGTCTAACCACCTCTCCGCTGGCTACCGCTGCCAGCGCCCGCGTAGTGGGTACGCCAATCGCCGCCATAAATTCACTGACCAGGTACTCACGCAGCACAGGCCCCAAGGGCGAGCGGCCATCACCGCCGCGTGAAAAAGGAGTTCGCCCGCTGCCCTTCAGCTGTATATCCCACCGCTGACCCTGCTCGTCTACCACTTCGCCCAGCAAAAGTGCCCGGCCATCCCCCAACTGAGAGACAAAATTACCAAACTGGTGGCCCGCATAGCCAAGCGCAATAGGGTCCGCGCCCGGGGGCAGCGTATTGCCGCTAAACCACTGCGCCAGCGTGGCGTTATCAGGTACCTCACTCGCCCCTAGGGTTTGAGCAAGGGAGTGATTAAAGGCAATTAAGCTGGGCGCTTTTACCGGCGTGGGCTGGCACGCCATCCACAGCGGCTCAGGTAGTGTTTTGTAAAAATGCTCAAACGTCAGCACAGTCACCTCCTCTATCATTGGGCGTTATCTCCTAATACCCTAGCAGTTCACTTAAGCAGGCGGTGAGATAATGTCATCTCTTCATGGGCTACCTTTGCCTCCGGTGTCACGCGACTTCTATCAACGCGATACCGTCGCCGTCGCCAACGACCTGTTAGGTTGCTGGTTAGTGCGTGTCATAGACGGCGTTCAGATGGCGGCGCGTATTGTCGAAACAGAAGCTTATTGCGGCGCCCACGACTCAGCCTGCCATGCCCACCGTGGATTAACGCCTCGCACGGCGGCGATGTTCGGCCAGCCCGGTCACGCCTACGTGTACTTGGTGTATGGCATGCACTGGCTGCTTAATATCGTCACCGAACCTGAAGGGTCGCCTTGTGCAGTGCTGATCCGCGCTGTTGAACCCGTGCTTAACGAACACGCCATGCGCGAGCGGCGCAGTATACCGGGCAGGCAATTATGTAACGGGCCCGGCAAACTCACCCGGGCACTTGGCGTGGATAAAGCACTTTACGGCCACGATATGACACGCGCCGAGCAGTTGTGGGTATGTGCAGGCAGCCACTCGACGCCCATTGCCAGCGGTCCGCGTGTCGGCATCGACTACGCCGAGCCTCATGACCGTGATGCGCCCTGGCGGTTTTGGCTGGAAGGCAACCCGTGGGTATCCAAAGCGCGCTGACCCAGCGTCAACCGCTTAACGGCATGGGTTAATACCGGCGTTAATGGGGCGCGCCATTGATGGCTGAGTAGCGTATCTGCCCGGGTAACACCCAGCGACAGCGAGGCAATGGGCAAGCCCATGGAATGAGCATCACGACAGAAGCGGTAGCCCGAAAACACCATTAACGAAGTGCCTACGGCCAGCACCGCATCCGCCTTGTTCAAGCCTGCCTGCGCCGCTTGGCGACGCTCTGCAGGCACCACATCGCCATAATAAACCACGTCCGGCTTTAAAATACCGCCGCAACGCGGGCAATCAAGCACGCGAAACGTACTGAAATCGGTTTCCAGGTCAGCGTCGCCATCCGGCGCGTGGGTGGCATTAAGTACCGCAAAGGCAGGGTTCATGCGGGCCATTTCGCTATGCATGGCGTGGCGCATCATCTGGTAATGGCAAGTCATGCACTTCACCAGATCCGCCCGGCCGTGCAGGTCGATGACACGCTTTGAACCTGCCCGCTGATGAAGGCGGTCAACGTTCTGCGTTACCAAAAGCTCTACAAACCCCATCGCCTCCAGCGCTGCCAACGCCTGGTGAGCGCCACTTATTTGGGCTTCGCGGAGTGCTTTGAATCCGACCAGCGCACGCGCCCAATAGCGCTGACGCACGCTGAGCGATGCCATAAAGTCACCATGCTGAACAGGAGGTGGCCGTTTCCACTGTCCGTTAGCATCGCGGTAGTCGGGAATACCGCTATCGGTACTGACACCTGCGCCGGTAATTACCCACAATCTGGGGTGCTGTTCGATAAAGCGAGCAAGTTCAACCCCCGCTTGGGCCACACTTTTTTCCATTTCCACGGCCTGCGTCAATTGATGCCCTAGGCAAGTTTCCCCTATCTCGACGATACTGTAGGACATTATGGGCACATGCAACGTACCTGGTCTTAACGTACCTGGTCTCAGCGTACTGAGCAGCGATGCCTGACCATGCATTGAAGGAGCGCCTCATGCAGAGCGATCACGATATTATTATTGTTGGCGGCGGTATGGTGGGAGCCGCGCTGGCGGCCCGGTTGGGTAACGCGGGCTACGCTATCGGACTGATCGAGCGAGGTGCCACGCCTACCCCCATGAGCGGCGATTATGACCTGCGTATTTCATCGTTAAACGCCCGCTCGCTGGCGTTTGTTAAGCTTAGCGGTACAGAACTGCCCCAGGAACGCTGCTGCCCCTTCCGCCATATCGATGTCTCCAACCTGGACGGCACTGGGCATAGCGTGTTCTCTGCCAGTGATAGCGGCATGGACGATTTTGGCCTGTTTATTGAAAACCGAACGCTTCAGTACGCCCTTTGGCAGCGCCTTAAAGAGCTGCCCAGCGTTACCTGTTATACCCACTGCGCGCCTATCAATACGCTGATTGCTGGCGACAAACGGGTGGTCGAACTGGATAACGGCAAGATGCTGAGCGCGCGCCTGGTGGTCGGTGCCGACGGCGCGCGTTCAACGCTACGCCAGCTAGCGGGCATCGAGGTTACTAGCCATAACTACCATCAGCGGGCGCTGATTGTGAACGTGGAAACAGCGCTTCCTCAGCAGGATGTGAGTTGGCAATACTTTACGCCGACCGGGCCCATCGCCATGCTGCCGCTACCCGGCCATCGGGCATCGTTAGTATGGTACGACCATGATGAGACGACCAAAGCCCGCGAAGCGCTGGATGACGACGCGCTTAAAGCGGCGATTGAAAACGCGTACCCCAAGCGGCTGGGCAAACTGACCCGCATTGTCGCTCGCGCCAGCTTCCCGATTAAACGCCAGCACGCCCGCCGCTATATCGGCAAGCGCTTGGCGTTAATTGGCGATGCTGCCCATGTGGTTCATCCGCTGGCAGGCCAAGGGTTAAATATTGGCCTGCACGATGCCGATACATTGGCCGAGATGGTTATTAAAGGCCGCGACCCGGGCGACCACATTAACCTGCACCGTTTCGAGTGCCAGCGCCGCGTGGCAAACCAGGCCATGATCGCCGCGACCGACAGCTTCCACCACCTGTTCACCGGTGCCAAACCGCTGCGCCAGTTGGGTGATCTAAGCCTGCATTTGGCCGAACGCTTCCCACTCGCCAAGCGCATGATGATGCAACAGGCCAATGGGTTGAATCCGTTTAAGAAGGGATAGATTTATTTCATAACCGGTCGGTAAACGCAGTGGCGCATGCTGCCAAGAGTGGAGCTTGCGCCAGCTACTTACGGGTTATTAGCACTTCGTAAGGCGGTGAGCCCCACTCCCGCTGACTGAAAACCACCGTCAACCGCAATTGTCTGCCCCGTGACATACCCGCCCTCCGGGGAGCATAAAAAGGCAATCACCTCGGCTATTTCTTTCTCTTGGCCAAACCGGTTAAGAGGTATGGTCTCAAGGTAGCTTGCTTTCATTTCCGGCGCGGCTTCCACCAGTTTTGCCAATAGCTCCGTCTCTACGGGCCCAGGCGCCACACAGTTGGCTCTTATACCGTGCTCGCCCAACTCCATTGCCTGCTGCTTGGTTAAATGAATAACCGCCGCCTTGGACGTACCATAAGCCGTTCTTAACGTACTGGCGCGCAAACCCGCGATAGAAGCTACGTTAACAATCGCTCCGGATACCTTTTTCATCAGCGGCGTCAGGGCCTGCGTGACAAGAAAGGTGCCGTCCAGGTTCACCGACATGATTTTTTTCCAACTATCAAAGCCAGTCTCCTCTATCGGATGAAGAGCGGCTATTCCTGCGTTATTGACTAGCGCGTCGACACGCCCATATTGGCGCTCGATGACCGCAGCCATGGCGCTAACATCATCAGGGTTAGAAACATCACATTCGACTGGCAATACGCCGCTGTACGTCTCGGCCAATTCGCTGGCAACCGTGTAGCTCATGTCCACCACGGCTACGTCATAACCCTTTGCAAGAAAAATCTCTACGGCAGCAAGCCCGATTCCCCGCGCACCACCGGTTACAACGGCAACTTTTTTAGTGACCATCAAGCACCTCTTCTCTCGTTATTATTGACTGACCAAAAGCATGGATATCTGCGGGAAAAAAGCCACTAATGCGAGCCCTACCAAACACGCGCCAACACAAATAAAGGTGCCTCGCGCTATTTTTTCAATGGAAAGACCTGTCACATTCGCAGCGACATAAAGATTAATACCCACAGGTGGTGTTATCAGGCCAATGGAGAGGTTAATCATCACCAAAACACCAAACCAGACAGGGTCCCAGCCAAGCTGGTGCACAATAGGAAGAAACACCGGTAACGAAATAAACATCACCGTTACCGCATCCATAAACATGCCAATAATCAGCAGGATCAGCATGATAACCAATAAAACAACCCACTCATTGTTGCTCATGCCTAACAACATGGAAGAGTAAGTGCCTACCAGGTCATCAACCGTCACCACCCAACCAAACAGGCTTGCGTAAGCAACCACCAGCATAACGACGGCAGACGATGCCGCCGCATCACTAACGGATTCATACAATTTTTTGATGCTTAATGTTTTATAGATGACCGCACCCACCAGCAACGCATAGATAGTGGCCACTAATGCGGCTTCCGTAGGGGTAAACACACCGGCGTATATCCCTCCCAAAATAACGACCGGCGTGAGCAAGCCCCAAAAAGAGTCTTTAAAGGAAGCCCATAATCGACCTGCATAGCCCAGTTGCGGGTAAGGGTTATCGCCCATCGACATAACGGAAGGTTCAGATGACAGGCCCGATGATCCCGCAGCTCCCGCGTTTTTCACGCGCCCCCACGGCAGGGTCACTATCATTAAACCGCCCATCATCAGGCCAGGTAAAATGGCAGCCATAAACAGCTTCGATATTGAGGTTTCAGCAATAACGCCGTAAATCACCAACCCGATAGAAGGCGGGATAACGATCGACAAGGCCGCGCCCGTACACACCAAACCTGCAGCATAGGCCTTGCGGTAGCCGTCTTCTTCCATGCCTTTTATGATCATGGGCCCAATGGCGGCAACCGATGCCGGGCCAGAACCGCTAACAGCACCCCAAAACAAACAAACGACCGTACCGACGATGCCCATTCCACCGGGAAGACCACCCACCAGTACTCTGAAAAATCGGATCATCCGGTCAGCGATTCCAAGCCTTCCCATCAACGTTCCAGCAAGAATAAAGAAGGGAATCGCTAATAATGAAAATTTGGTAATACCTGTCGCAATCAAATCACCGGCGAGATCTAATCCAAACCCCATGTGCCACATGGCATAAATAGCGGACAGACCGAGTGAGAATGCGACGGGCACCCTCAACAAAAGCAGCAGGAAAAAGACGCTAATCATCTGTGAACCTGTCGAAAGCGTGCCGAAGATATCAAACATCTGCGCCTCCGATCGTGGGTTCCACGTTGCCGTTCATTTCTTGCCATGCACGCTGCAAAAATCGAATAGCAATGAGAATAAAGCCAAAAGGTATCGCAACGTGGTAGTACCAGGCGGGTAACCCTAGGCCGTAAGAGCGGGTTCCACTATTAAACTGATTGCTTAACACTTCCCAGGAGAAATAGGCTGACATGCATAGTAACGTTACAGACAGCAGCACAGACAACATAAAGACGACTGTTTTAGCGTGCCTTGGCAATACGTTATAGAGAACAGTTACCGCCAAGTGTTCACCCCGCCTTGCCGCAATCGCCGCGCCAAAAATAGTTAATATCAAAAACCCATTGGTAAGAAGTTCTTCTGTCGCGGCAAGCGAGTAGTTAGTACCGTATCGAACAACGACATTAGCGAAGCCAAGTAGCGCCATACTCAAGAAGAGGCCAGTGCATACTATTTTTTCAAATTCGTTAATTATAAATTTCATAAGGCATTGACCCTATACTGACACCAATAACTCTGACTAAGGTTAGTCAGAGTTATTGTCAGTAAATGCTATTCGTTATTGCTGCTTGGAACTTTCTATCGTTTCGACAAAGCTGGAAACGATGTCAGGACCGACTCTTTCAGCCCAGATATCAAAGGCAGGTGCCGTTGCTTGCCTAAATACCTCGATCTCTTCCGGGGTCAATTCGGTAATATCCATGCCTTGTTCACGAAGGAAGTCGACGCCCTCAGCCGTATTTTCGCGTGTAATGGCGAGCTGATGCGCCATGGCCTGGTCAGCCGCTTGCTGAACCATCTCCTGCGTTTCAGCATCGAAGCTTTCCCAACGCTGCTTGGAAATGCCTAAAAAGATAGGGTCATACGAGTAGTGCCAGAGCGTTATATAGTCTTGCACTTCATAAATACGCTGGGGAATGATAACGGCACCAATTCCATTTTCCTGACCGTCAACAACGCCTTGCTGCAATGCCGAGATCGTCTCGACCCACTGCATTTGCTGCGGGTTGGCGCCCAATGCATCCATAACATCAACATACATAGGACCTGCCACGCGCATATTTAACCCGCGCATATCGTCAGGGCTACGAATCGGCCGTTTACTATTGGTCAGTTCACGAAAACCGCTTTCACCCCAGGCCAGCACCTTAACGCCCTTTTCATCCATGATCTCTTCAAGCAACTTAACCGGCTCGCCGTTCATGGTGGCGTCTACCTGATCATAACCGTCGTAGAGATAAGGCAGTGAAAAAACAGCCATTTCAGGTATTAACGGCGTGACATTAATGGCGGAGGTCATCACTAAATCAATAGCGCCCCTACCCACCATTTCAAACTGGCGCATCTGGTCGCCACCCGCTAACTGCGAGTTAGGAAACGTACGAACCGACAGTTCGCCTTCTGAGGCTTCATTTAACAAGTCGTTAAAGAGTTCAGCGGCTTCATGCCACGTGGTGGTGTCACCGGTGTTATGAGAAAGCCTTAATGTTTCAGCGGATGCCGCACTGGCAAAAAGCAAGCTTGCAGCAGAGGTGGCCCAGACAGTTTTTAAAAAAGCATGGCGTTTCATTATGTTCTATTCCTCGTGGCGTATCCGTGCTAACGCACTTGATTGTTATAATCCACAATATGGACCATTCGTTATATATACGACAATAAAAATTTGCCAAAAGCACTCCAGAAAGTCAAAGTATCAGCAAAATAAGCTCAATACACGCGCCATTAAAACAACAATCGGTCCATAATATGGAACACAAAGCCTTAATAACGGAGAGCACAACCGCTGGTGCACAAAGCGTCGACCGTGCACTGGGGTTATTAAGCCTGATTGCTCGACAAGCCGAAGGCAGCTCACTGGCCGATTTAACCAGGCACAGTGGTTTAAACAAGCCCACGGTAAGACGATTGCTGCTGGCACTTATTAATGCAGGAATGGTAGAGCAATCGCCCGCTAATCATCATTATCAATTAGGCCCAGAAGCCTATTTGCTGGGCCACAGAGCTTCCGAGCAACATAACCTGACGCGACTGGCTACGTGCAATGTCGCTCGTTTAGCGCAGCGAACGGAAGATGCCGCCTGTCTTTCTATCCGCCGAGGCCACTTCTCGCTGTGTCTGTATCGTGAAGACGGCGTTTATCCCATTCGGACCCATGCCCTTGTGCAAGGCGCCTATCATCCTCTGGGAGTAGGCGCAGGCTCACTCGCCATGTTGGCAGCGCTGCCTGACGCTGAAATTACCCACGTATTAGATGCACAACGCCCGCTCCTTGAACAGCAGTACCCCCAACTGGCTCCAGAGCATATGGTAAACCTGGTGAACGAAACGCGGTTGCAGGGCTATGCCGTTAACCCTGGGCTGGTGTTTGCGGATTCATGGGGAATCGGCATTGCCCTACGTTGGCCTGATGGCGTACTGGCCGGCTCACTTTCGCTAGCAGCGATAGAGAGCCGTATGCAGGAACCACGTCGTTCCCAAACGCTTGTGCCGAGATTAAAAGAAGAGGCGTTAGCGATTGAGCATCTGTTAGCCGCTGAATTTACAAGACATCAAACATCTCCCACTCCCCTCGCCAGGAGCAAATAATGACAAAAGCACAGATCGTCGGTTGGGCCCACTCCCCTTTTGGAAAATTGCCCGAACCCGACACCCAAGCGCTGATGCAAAGCGTGGTTCAGGATGCGCTCGTTCATGCAGGCGTCGATCATGAGGCTATCGACGGCATTTTTGTCGGTGTCTATAACAACGGTTTCTCGGCTCAGGACTTCCAAGCAGCCCTGGTGGCGATGGGCGACGAGCGCTTTGCGCACACGCCCGCCACGCGTTACGAAAATGCCTGCGCAACAGGCAGCGCAGCGCTGCATGGCGCGCTCGACTTTATAGAGTCTGGGCGTGGGCGCATCGCCCTGGTCATCGGCGCTGAAAAAATGACGGCAACGCCCACTGCTGAAGTGGGCAACATTCTGCTAAGCGCCAGCTATCACCGTGAAGAAGCCCATATTGCGGGGGGCTTTGCGGGGGTGTTCGGCGAAATTGCGGAACGTTACTTCCAAACCTACGGGGACCGCTCCTACGAACTCGCCATGATCGCGGCCAAAAACCACGCCAACGGCGTGTTTAACCCCTATGCCCAAATGCGCAAAGATATCGGCGTCGATTTCTGCGCCACCGTTTCAGACCACAACCCGACGGTCGCAGGCCCTTTGCGTCGCACAGACTGCTCGCTCATATCGGATGGCGCCGCAGCCATGATTATTGCCGATGCTGAGACGGCCGCTCAATTAAAGCGTGCGATTGCCTTTCGGGCACGAACGCAAGCCAATGACTTAATGGCGCTTTCAAGACGAGACATATTGGAGTTTCGTGGGGCATCGATGGCCTGGCAGAAAGCGCTCGCAAGCGCTGACGTCAACATTATGGATTTATCCCTCGTCGAAACACACGACTGCTTCACTATCGCCGAGCTGCTTGAGTACGAAGCGATGGGGCTCGCCAAGAAGGGGGAGGGCTATCGTGTTATTCAGGAAGGTATCACGCAAAAAGATGGCGCCTTGCCCGTCAACCCATCCGGCGGGCTAAAGTCCAAAGGTCATCCTATCGGCGCTACCGGGGTTTCCATGCATGTAATGGCCGCCATGCAGTTAATGGGTGAGGCGGAACAAATGCAAATACCCAATGCAAACCTGGCTGGCGTCTTCAATATGGGCGGCGCGGCGGTCACTAATTACGTGTCTATTCTGGAGCGTGTGAAATGAGCCTGAATGAACACAATAGCCTCGTGCCTGTTTCTACCCGAGTGATGAATCTGTCTCACCTTCTCACCGAAAGCTCGCGCCGCTTCTCGAATGAGATTGGTTTTGTGTGGGGCGAAAAGACCTGGACATGGAAAGAGATGGAGGAGCGTTCACAAGCGTTTGCGTACGCGCTCCGCCATGAAATGGGCCTGCAAAAGGGTGACCGCTTACTGGTTCAGTCCTCCAACTGCCACCAAATGTTTGAAGCGATGTTTGCCTGTTGGAGAATAGGCGCCGTATGGGTGCCGACCAACTATCGTCAGTCGCCCGACGAAGTGGCTTACCTGGCTGAATCCTCTGGGGCAAAAGGCCTGCTTTGTGGCGCCAGCTTTACCCATCACGCCGCCGCTTGTGCCCCTCTTATTGATGTGACGATCTCGATTGGAGAGAGTGATTTCGCCGTCGATTACGAAACGCTGGTTGAACGCTTTTCAGGCCAGCACATGCCAGCCGCCGCGGTTAATCGCGATGACCCTGCGTGGTTTTTCTTCACCTCTGGCACCACCGGACGCCCCAAGGCAGCCGTACTGACCCATGGCCAAATGGCCTTCGTTGTCACTAACCATTTATGTG
Organism: Halomonas citrativorans; assembly: GCF_014898005.1. NCBI lineage: Bacteria > Pseudomonadati > Pseudomonadota > Gammaproteobacteria > Oceanospirillales > Halomonadaceae > Halomonas > Halomonas citrativorans. The sequence goes on along the minus strand of NZ_JABUYX010000002.1, from coordinate 227,437 downwards.
ACTTGATGCCAGGAACCAACGCCTCTGACGCGTCTATCGTCGTCGCGCCTCTGTCGCACGGCGCGGGCGTTCATCAGCTTGCCCAAGTCGCTCACGGCGTTAAAACCATACTCCCGGCGGACGAGAAATTTGACCCCGAGGTGATTTGGCAGCTTGTGGAAAAGTGGAACGTGACCAACCTATTCACCGTGCCCACTATTGTCAAAATGCTCATTGAGCACTCCAGTGTAAAGCGGCATGACCACTCCTCCTTACGCTACGTTGTCTACGCTGGTGCGCCCATGTACCGGTCCGACCAGGTGAAAGCGCTGGAAACATTAGGGTCTGTGCTGGTTCAGTATTTCGGGCTTGGCGAGGTAACCGGCAATATAACGGTGCTACCCCCTGCGCTTCACCACGTTGACGATAACCACATGAAAATCGGGAGCTGCGGCTTTTCGCGTACCGGCATGCAGGTGCAAATTCAGGATAGCAACGGTGCTGAAGTGGCCGCCGGTGAAACGGGAGAAATCGCCGTCATCGGGCCGGCTGTTTTTGCGGGCTACTACAATAACGCCGAAGCCAATCAAAAGAGCTTTCGAGATGGCTGGTTTTTAACGGGTGACCTGGGCCATCGGGATGAAGAAGGATTCATTTACCTGACCGGGCGCGTTTCGGATATGTATATATCGGGCGGCTCCAACATTTATCCTCGCGAGATCGAAGAGAAGCTGCTTAGCCATCCTGCCATTTCCGAAACAGCCGTATTGGGCGTACCTGACCCTGTCTGGGGTGAAGTCGGCATGGCCGTGTGTGTGCTTTACCCCGGCCAGCCACTGGATACTGCCTCCTTGAATGCATGGCTGAGTGAGCGCATTGCTCGCTACAAGATGCCTAAAAGCTACGTATTCTGGGAAGAAATGCCCAAAACGGCTTACGGAAAAATCACTAAAAAGCTCATTCGTGAAACATTAACTGAGCGTGGTGAATTACAGGAGGCAACATGAGTTCTCCTCCCAGCAATGCGGTAGCGCTTGGCTATATCGAACACCCAGGCACGCCTGCACAAACGCGCTACCAGGCGCAGCTCTGCCATACACAAGAGCGATCACTCACGCTTGAAGGCGGCCAAACGCTACATGACGCCATCGTCCAGGCGCTTCAAAAGCAGGCCATCTCGTCAGCGTACTTAACGATCAATAATGCAGCGATGCAAACGCTTCACTATGTCATCCCGGGCGATGACCCAAGTGGGCAACATGCTGCCTGGTATAGTGAAACGCATCGCTTATCACCACCGGCAAACATACACACCGCAGGCATTCATGTAGGCCTGCGTGATGGTGAACCTTTCCTGCATTGCCACGGGATATGGCAGCAAGGCGATGGGCATACCGCGGTTGGCCATCTGCTAGCGCCCGCGTCGATATTAGCCAATGACATTGAGGTGTCGTGTATCGCGATAGAAGGCGCCTATTTGGCCGTCACGGCTGATGAAGAAACCCGGTTTCCTCTTTTTGCGCCTTACCAGGGTGCCAGCAGTGCTGCTAAGCCCAATGCGCTTTTACTGACGCTACGCCCGAATCAAGACCTCAATGCCGCCATCGCAGCAACCGCTAAACGTTACGGGATTGATACGGCACAGATCATGGGCCTTGGAAGCCTGGTGCAAACCTGTTTTACAGACGGCCACCAGCTTAAAAGCCACGCGAATGAAATACTGATACTTGATGGAACATTGAGAGATGGGCAGCCCTCACTTCAAGCGGTCTCTGTCGGTATCGGCGGCGAACAACATCAAGGAGCGCTTGCCCCTGGGCGAAATGCTATCTGCGTTACCTGTGAGCTATTGCTGCGCTTTTAATTCGCTCGCCACTTCAGCAAAGTGGCCCGCCTTATCCAGGCTAAATTCGAGAAAATCTCGCGCTAGGTAAAGCGCGCCCGAATAGACGCTTTGGGCCTCTTTGCGGATATCCTCGATGGAAGGCGATGCCAGGGGGTTGAGCTGATAACGCGGGCTAAAGTGCGTCAGCACCAGGTTGGGCAGCGCTACCGATTCGGCAAAACCAGCCACAAGCCTGGCGTAGCTATGCCCTACCTCAAGCGCCTTCTGGGCCATTTCCTGCGTATACGTGGCTTCATGCACCAGCACGTGCGCCCCAGCGCACGCTTCCCACAACAGCTCAGGCTGGGCATTGTCCCCCGCGATGACCACTTTCCTGGCCTCATGCTTGAGGAGTAAGCACTCATGGCTTGTTAATGTCTCACCCGCGAACTCAATATCGAACCCTCTTTTCAACTGCCCCCACAACGGCCCTCTGGGAACCCCCTTCTGGATGAGCTTTTCGATGTCCAAGGCAGCGTCGACGTTTTTCTCTGTCAACGCATAGGCATAAGATGCCACCCCATGGGAAAGCTTGAACGTGGCAACCGCCATGTTTTCAAACTCAATGCTCGGCAGGTCATCTGAGCAGATAAACTCCAGCGCGAAAGGCAAGCTTAGCTGCGTGGCCTCGCAAGTAGCCTCCCACCACGCTTTGATACCTGCGGGTGCGACAATGGTAAGCGGCGCTTTCCGACCGTTCATTCCCGCGCTCGCCAGTATGCCCGGCAGCCCGTAGCAGTGGTCGCCGTGCACATGGGTAATCAAAATGGCGTTTAATGAATGAAACGACAGCTTCGTACGCAAAACCTGATGCTGGGTGCCCTCTCCACAATCGATCAGGTACCAGCCTTTGCCCTTGCTCTCGCGCAAAGCAATGCCAGTCACATTTCGGCTTTTGGTGGGCACACCAGCGGAGGTGCCCAGGAACAGTAAGTTCATATCCTTCCAGTATCTCTATGGCATGGGCGTGGTATCGCCGCTCAACGATGTGGAAAATACGCCCACAAGGGGTTGAACAGCATATGATAGTCGCTACCACTCTTTTGCATTGCCCTATTGGCTTGGCTCTCAAGATTTAAAAAATCGTCAGCCTCATTAAAAAATGAATAAATCAGGAACAGAAACATGCTCTTCAGGCTTCCCTTTAAGCTTACGATCCTGCTGGTTGCTCTGGTGGCAGCAAGCGTCATCTGGCAGCGAACCACGTTTATGCTGATGGCATTAACGCGCATTGATCCGCGACCCGAAACCTATGCGTTGGTCGAGGAGGAGCAATACGCTGAAGCGGCTAACTATTTGGGCTTCTTTATGCCCTATGACTACGTGGGCGATGACCCTGAAGCACAGGTGCTTTATCAAAGTATTGAAGATCAGCGAAGCGATTGGCGTTACCAGCTCAATAAGTTGGGCGAAGGTTTATTAAAGGGCAGCAGTGACGAAACCATTGGGCAAGTTGCCAGCGTTACCTCGGATTTTTTTGTGATTGGTGACCTGCGCGACTTGGCTTACCAGGGCTTAAACCTTGCACAAGGCGAAGAAGTTGACGAATTTTTAGTCGCCCTGGCAACGCTAGGTTTGGTGGCCACATCCGCACAAGTAATAAGCACGATGGGCGCCAGCGCTACGGCAGGTGCCGCAACGCCTGCGGTAGCAGGAACCACGATCGCCAAAAGTAGCCTGATAGCGCTTAAGACCGCAAAAAGAGTTGGCAAGCTGCCAGGCTGGCTCAAAACTTCGGTAATGACGGCCGCCAGACAGGTGCGACAAACCGGGAACATGGGCCAACTACGCAACATGCTCGGCGACATCAATAGTTTGGCCAAAACGCGTGGCGGTTTAAATATGCTGGCCAATACCCAAAATGCCACCGAACTACGCCGAATGGCACGCTTTGCCGACACCTTCGGTAGCCAAAGCGCCACCTTGTACCGAGTGGGCGGCAAGGCCGCTGTTGATATTAGCCAGCGTAGCGCTACCCTGGGAAAAGAGACCATTTTGCTCGCGGCGACCTTCGGCAAAACAGGCTTAAGAGTGCTAGACAGGGTAGGCGCGCTGACATTCACCAGGCTTGCCAGCCGCAGCACCAAAATGGTGTATAAAGGCGACCTATTGGCCCTTATCGCTAAACTGCTTTTAGCACTCCCCGTGTGGCTGCTTTATGGCGTTATCGCGTTTGCCGCCTGGTTATGGGCGCCGCGCTGGTTGATGTCGGCTCTGAAGCGGCGGCTCTGGTTACGGCCTCAGGCGGAATAAGCATCCAGCCGCCTAAACTGACAGCGGTCAACATAAGTACTAATACGTCACACGACCGCAATACACATGCACCTTTCATGTGTTACCAATGGTCAGGCAACCCACTCTCTTTTAGGGACGATTTGCCATGACAGCCATCAACGAGAAAGTCTTCATCAGCCCCGGCCGCTACGTGCAGGGGGAAGGTGTTACCGCCCGCGCCGGACACTATGTGTCAGCGCTCGGGAAAACGGCGCTGCTGATTGCCGACGATGTGGTTTGGGACATCGCGGGTAAGGAGCTTAGCGCGAGCCTGGAAGGCGAAGGCGTTAGCTTCGAGCGAGCAGTGTTCGAAGGTGAGGCTTCTACCCGCGAAATCGACCGCCTCGTTGAGCTCGGACGCAAGCAGCAGGCAGATGTCGTTATCGGCTTTGGTGGCGGTAAAGCCATCGACACTGCCAAAGGTGTGGCTGAAAAGCTCGAAGCGGCCTGTGCCATACTGCCAACCACTGCTTCTACCGATGCACCCACCAGCGCCCTGTCGGTCATCTACAGTGACGATGGCGAGTTTGAGTCCTACCGCTTCTACAGCAAGAATCCCGACCTGGTGCTGGTCGATACCGGCATCATCTGCAAAGCGCCGCCGCGCTTTCTGGCCTCGGGCATTGCTGATGCACTGGCTACCTGGGTTGAAGCACGCGCCGCCATTCGCGCTAACGCCAACAACATGGCGGGCGGGAAAGCCACGTTGCTGGGCGCAACCATTGGCGAGAAATGCGAAGACATCCTTTTCGAGCACGCCATGCTGGCCTATCAAGCCAACGAAGCGCAGATCGTCACGCCCTCATTTGAAGCCGTGGTCGAGGCCAACACCTTGCTCAGCGGCCTGGGCTTTGAGAGTGGCGGCTTGGCGGCAGCGCACGCCATTCATAACGGCTTTACCGCCCTGCACGGCGAGATTCACAACCTGACCCACGGCGAAAAAGTGGCCTACGGCACGGTCGCGCAGCTGATTCTCGACCAAGCGCCGCAAGCGGAGCTGGAAGAGTATTTAGACCTCTACCTGGCGCTGGGCCTACCGGTGACGCTGAAAGCGCTCAAGCTTGACCAGGCAAGCGAGGAAGATCTTTATCGTGTAGCCGAAGCGGCGCTTAAAGAGGGTGAATCAAGCCATAACCTGGCGTATGAGCTAACGCCCAAGCAGATTGTTCACGCTATTAAAGCAGTGGATGTGCATGCGCGGGCGTTTATGGAGAAAGTGGGTTTGAGCGAGTAAAGCCCACAAGGCACATGGCGCCACGTGTGTGGCGCCATATTGATCGACTAGCCCTGCGCCGGAAATCAGGTAGCAGCCGTCGAGGATGATCCCCGGCACCGTATTCACCCCGGCTTCCATGAATCACTACTCTGCCGCACGAACGTCATGCGCGTACTGATCAGAGCGGGCGATAGCCTCAGCGGCGTCACCATAAAACCCTACCTCAATGGCCTTCGTGAGAAAACCGACAAGGAATTAACAGGTAGCGCTTTTCAAAATGGAAAAACCACCACGTCATCCCCTTCTTGCCATGGATGAAACTTGGTCATGGCCTGCAGAAAAAATGCGTGTTCCAACCAGTGTTGTAGCCACCGCTGCAGGTGCGGATAAGGTAGGCTATAAAAAACATCGCGATCTACATGGGCGAATTGGCGGATAAAAGGCATGATGCCAATATCAGCAATGGTCGCGTTATCTCCCAGAAGATAAGGCTTTTGAGTCAGCTTCTCCTCTAAAACCTGTAAAAAAGCTTCGCCCCGTTGCCGGTACTCTGCCTGGGTCATTTCGAGATGTCGGTCGGCATATTTATAGCGATCCAACCAATGTTTAAATTCATTATCGTTTTGCTCGATCAGGGCATTGGCCTGAGCGCTAACCTTCGCATCTAACAGCCCTTGCGGATCTTGTTGCTCAAGCGCCCACACCATTATTTCTCGGCTCTCTTCGATCACAGTACCATCAAAAAGCTGTAAAACAGGCACAGTGCCTTTCGGGCTAATCGCTAGCATCTGGGCCGGTTTGTTCTTCAATGTGATTTCGCGCAGCTCCACCGGTAACTCAGCAAACAATAAGCCGAGCCGGGCACGCATGGCATAGGGGCAGCGACGAAAAGAGTAAAGGCGATGAAGTGATGACGTCATGGGCATTTTTCACAGTTGAATTGAAGTCAGTAGACTCGGTGACCACTCTAATGCGAGACGTTAGCCGTTCGCGTTTTCTTCCGCCACCTGACGAAGCGCATCGCCCAGCACGTTAACGGGCTGGGCGCCAGAAATCAGGTAGCGCCCGTCGAGGATGAATCCCGGCACAGCACTCACCCCTGCCTCCATGAATTTCTGCTCGGCCGCTCGAACCTCGTCCGCGTACTGATCAGACCGTGCGATGGCCTCGGCAGTGTCACCGTCAAGCCCAACCTCAATGGCCTTTTCGCGTAGAACCTCTGGGTCTGAAGGGTTTTTCGCCTCACCGAAGTAGGCCTCGAACAGTGCCAGTTGCAGGGGCGTTTCCCGGTTCTGTGTGGCCGCCCAAGCAAGCACGCGGTGGGCCGCAAAGGTATTGTTTGCCCGACGCTCGAGTGCGCCACGGAAATTCAATCCCAGCTCTTCGGCAACCTTCATGATCTCACGCTGGGACTGCTCCATGCTGGCCGCGTCCTTACCGTACTTGCGGCATAAATGCTCCAGGATCGGCTCGCCCTCGGGCGGCATGTCCCGGTTGAGCTCAAAGGGCTGCCAGAAGAGCTCGACGTCGATCTCGCCCTTCAAGGTTTCCAGCGCTTGTTCCAGGCGCCGGTAGCCGATCGCGCACCACGGGCAGGCGACATCAGAGACTAGGTCGATTCTCAACTTTTGCATAAGGGCTCTCCTGGCTAGGTTCGGTCATCAGCGCACAAACTGCGCTAAGTCTTGGCTTTAATCAAGCAACACCTAAACGCAACCAGCTCAGTGGGTAAGGAGCAGCATCATGGGTGTCTAGAATACTCGAGGCAATTCACCTATTATTTCTATCACATATAAGACAGCGCTTTTCTTAAAAAGCTCTTTTCAAAATTGGTTAAGTAAGAAAAGGTTTCCTCTCTTTTTTTGGATAGAACATCAATTAACGAATCAATATTTTCCAAGTCTTTGATGTCAGCTCGTTCTATCAGTTTTTTCGCTACTTGATTCGGAATACCGAACTCCTCGAGAGAGTTAATCGCAGCAGGAAAGTAGAAATTTTCTAATGATGCGGCAAATGGCATATAATCTCCGCGCGAGTATTCGAATCTTTTAAAAATTACTTCTTGAATATCGCTAATTGCATATATAATTTTAGGAAGGTTGTAATTCACAAGATTTTTTTTGAAGTTAAATACAGATTGAACCGCATCATCAATTGTATAGTTTTTTTCTATTTTACTCCTAAACCTATAATCTTGAATAATTAAATCTTTGTCATCAGACTTGTTAATTACATCTCTTAACTTTTTGTTTAGTTGCGCCTCGGTTCTTACTGTACCACCCCCATAGAAGAAACATTAAAATAATCCATGAGAATCATAGATAAATGGCGTAATTGTTCAGCATTTGGGTAGATGCTATCCCAAACCATTTTTCTATTCCAAGTACCACAATTCTTGATCAAATCATCTGCAAATCTAATTAGCTTGTTAGGGTCGATTCCTTGGTGCTTTAGAAGCAACTTAACTGGAAGAACTTCCTGATCATAGAATTTACGCACTTTATTTTTGTTTTCGTCCTTTACGTCTTCTCCCATGTGAAGCAACAGAGACTCTGACGCCTTATCACTCTGAGTTACAACTGGAAAATCAATATAAGGTAGTTCAACCTGCGGCTTGTTACCAAAGATATATACATTTCCGACGAAGTGCTTAAACATTCGACCTGAACGACCAGAAATATTATTAAAAGTAAACATATCTAGTTTTCGTCTACCTGTAATACAATCATCGTATATAACTATATTTTTAGCATTTGTATTCACTCCTTCAATCAAAGTTGAAGTGCAGATAAGAATATTTATTTTAGAATCATTAAACAGGTCAACAATTAAAGCACCTATAGCTCTGGGTAACTGAGCGTGATGATAAGCAACTCCATGTTTGACGCCCTCAACAAGAGACCAACTTTCATGAAAATTATTAGATAGCCAGTTAGATAAGGCATTATTACTATCGTCAGTTTTTAGAAGCCCAGATTCCAATAGTCTAGAAATCAGCAAACTAGTTCTCTGAGGAGATTTACAGTAAATTACCGTTTGCTCATCTCTACCAATGTCTTTCAAAATTTCAAATAGCTTCTCCTCTCTTTCAACATCTACTTCAGCATCCTTACCTTTAGTTTCCAATGGATAGAAATACTCATTAGTTGCTACTGTAGCGTAAGAATCGAACTTGAGAAAAGTACACCTTAGTTCCTCTGCAACCCCAGAAACCAATCCACTAATATTAGGACCTAACATATAAAAGCGTTGACACTTCCTATATAAATTTCTAAATGCAAGATTTAATCTGTCGCATCTTTCATCGTTATTTCTAGTCGGTGCGAGTTTGTAGAACTCATCAATAATAAAGAAATCTATAGAAGAAAATTGCTTGTATTCTAGCACCCTCTCTTGAGTAAAAATGAAAATATTTCTATCACTAGGTTGCTGAGTAACTTGGGTAACCACTTTGTATTTTTTACTGTATTTGAATAGTTTTTTCTTAAGTTCATCAATCAATGCTATTGTGGGTACAACAATCACCATATTATTAAATTCGTTACTAGCGACCAGTGCTTCAATGATCAGGCTCTTGCCAAAACTAGTTGGTGCGCTGAGAACAATGTTTTCTCCGTTCATTATCCGATGGAATACTTCTGCTTGTCGGATATGGAACGTCTTTTCATTATCCTGAGGAGTTGTAAACAAACTCTGTCTAATCTTATCCTTTGTAGTCGAACTTTCTTTATCAACATATGGAAACAGACCTAACTCACACAGTAGGTGATCCAAAATAAAAGCATTGGGTATTTCTTGTTTTCGCTCTAATGCCCTAATAACTATATCTTGAACTAGTGATTCATTGGTATGACTATTGAACTCATTGATTAATGATGGCAAAAAACTATTCCAATCACTAAATGAGCAGTCATTCAAGTGTTCTTTTGCTTCTTTATACCATTCACTCATGAGTTCAACTCCTCAACCAGCGAATCGTTCAATTGATTAACACTCGATACAGGGAAATAAAACACCTTTAGATCGATTAAGCTTATTAATTCTTGATTTATGCCCCCAATTTGAAGCAACCCTCGACATTCTTGGATCTTTGCTTCAAAGGCATTCAAGAAATCATGTTTGTCATAATCGTTAATAAGTTCACTATCATGCATAATAAAAATTGGTATGACGATCTTATCGAACCTTTTATCTATAGCAAGCCTGTAATCAGCAAGCCTTTCCAGTTTTTCTTTATGAGGCCAAGATGGATCAATCTCTGATGTAAGAGCGTACAAGCGAGTTTGAAGAGACTGTAAATTTGAAATGTAGTTGACGTTATCAACCGCTTGGTTTACAGCCTCTTCAATACTGGTGCTAACAGAAGATGCTCCAATCCAAAGCTCAATATTGTCGAAGTTCAAAATGGCATGTGTACAAGAAAACGTTTTATTATTCTGATCAAACATACGGTTCATTATCGGTATAGTAGAATACGACTCTCTAATAGAGATATGTAAACAAAGATCTCCTAGAGCATTTAAATCTGAAGCTGGGTAGTTAGCTCTTGCATATTTAAATAGACTCCTTGGATTTCCTTTAAAATTAGCTCTGTCCTTATGTGAAAGGCTGTAATCTATAATCCAGTCATATACAGCTTCGGTGAAATTAGTCATGTTCCATTTCTCGAAAGTAAAGCCAATATCGACCCCTTTAAAATTTGGAACATCACTAATGCAATTTATACAATAGCTAAATGGTGAGGTTGGATGTGAAGGGGCTTTGTACTCAATACCCTCCTGAGCGATAATTTGAATGCCAGCTGATTCAACAATTTCATGAATCGATTGATCATTGAGTAAGTCATTAGTTGATACTGAATATAAAGTATTGTTTCCTTGCTGCACTAGAAGTATACCGATGCATTTTCCATCATACATTATGGGAGAGCCGGACATTCCTTTGTATTGACTAACAGTATTTGACTGTGATATTTCAAAACTCCATTCTTTCGAAGTCATGTGTGCGAATGTATTCGTAACCTTAACGGTGATTGGCGCATGATAATGTTCCTTCTCTATAGGATAACCACATGACTTAACCTCATTGTCTAGGTTAACTGTTGTCCTATACAGATCAATTGAACTACTAGTTATACTATCTTCAACTTTCAGTATTGCCACATCAATTTGAGCATTGCTATATAAGCAAGTCGCGTCAATTGAGTCTCCTTCAGCATAAGCATCACTCGATAAATACACTTTTAGCGAAGTTGCTTCCTCAACTACGTGATTAGCAGTTAGAATCAAATTACCCGAGATTGAAAAACAAGTTCCTCTTTTAGAGACGGCATTAGACAGTAACGCTTCAACGATGTAAATCGACTCAACCTTGAACTCTTCGATTACTCTTTTATTCATAAATCAAACTCGCAAGAATCCATAGTTAGCTTGATATTTGGGTAACTCGTTTGTAGTTCACTCGTGAACCAGACAGGGATATGGTCGACCTTATAGTTCATAATAATCTCAGCCCCAGAGTGCTTTTTTACAATAGCAATTCTTGCCAAGACTTCCAAATCTGGGTGATCATGAGAGTTTCCATTTGTACTTATCAAGTATTTTTGACAAACAATACGATTTAACAGTTCTAGGCTAGTATTATTCTTACTTCCATGATGTGATATTTTCACTGCATCAACTTCTATTTGTTCTAAGCCTAAACTGTCTAGCCATGAAATCACTGTCCCTGCGTCACAGTCAGATAAGTACAACAAACGTTTGCTATTTGATTCAATTAGAAATGACAAGCTGCTTTTGTTAGTCATTGAATGGTCATCTTCAAACTCAATATTTGCTAATGATTCGATACTTCTTTCTTCAGTAGATGCAACATAAATTACATTAGACGCTGTTTCTTGTAGAGCCTTTGCGTAGTGCTCGAAAGCTTCATAAAACGCTTTGCTTATAACCTTTGGCCTAATTCTTCTTTCTGACAACTTATCCTCCCAGCGGTCTTTTAGCTCTTGTAAAACTAACTTAGAAGGACCTATAACTGAAAACTTCATATCACCAACATAAAAGGTATCACAGCTCTCTCGATATAGCGCAGCTCCCCCAACAGAGGGGTTTGAAGTAATTCTCTTATCCAAAAGCAAATATGAAAGTGAAGTACCTTCTGAGTAACCTATCTGATCACGGCTGCCTATTACTGATGACTCTTCTGATATCGCACGTAATTTAGTATCTGTTATACGATCCGATTCTACGTTATAATTCACATTACCAAACAATTGTTCTGCACCATTAAAGTAGAATTGATCAATATTAGGGCAACTGTTACTCTGCAGTAGCTTAATGATTCCATTAACGTGATCATTGTCGATGTGAGTGACTATTACACAATCAATCTTATCCCTACCCACAACATTAGATTTCCAGCAAGAAAAAGACTGAGCTGTGCCACCGTCAATCAAAACGAATTCCGTTCGACTTTCAATAGAAATACAATCACCATTACCAGCTTTATTCATTATTATCTTTAACATCTTACTATCCATTCATCTTATGTGGCTTTAGTTAAATCCCAATATTAAAAAACACTCATTTATCATAAAATATAACTTAAATATTAGCTAAAAAATTTCTGCTTATTTCTTATCGCCTACTAATCATCACGTAGCAAGCCATCGCCCTTTAAAATTTTTCGACGACAAAGTAAATCGAATACATGGCTTACCGCTTGAAAATCTATAAGGTGGTACCTGCTGAGTGAATATATAATGCAGAGCACATGGTTTAATTAAAGATGGATTCAATTCTACACTAAGCCGTTTAGGGTAAAATTATTTAGCTAATATCTACCCATTTTTAATTTGATAGGAGCCAATAGTGACACATTTTATTGTCTCCCAACTCCGATACTTTTCCATCATGGCCCTCTTGGTACGATGTTCAATTCTGCGTTATAACAGAGATTTTACGCTTCCCTGCAAAACCTCAACAAATGCGACGGAGCATTGATTGAAGTTTTGCAGCCACATGACCTGACTCTATCCCATTGATTCGCTTCGAGGCAAAGCAAATATTGGCACTATATCCAAAGGTCGCGTGCAGGTGCCGCTTTGCTCCGCCTAAAAAGACTTCATTTAAAAGTAATATTTAGAGGTAGAAACCAGTTATTTGACACTAGTTCAAAAACTATCAGCCGTCCTGAAGCAACGCTTAGATAGCTGCTTAGAGGGCAAACGCCTCACCGCCGATTTGATGGGCTGTCGGCTTCTAACTGAGCCCCACACATCCCATCTCCCCACCAAACCACTGCTGCTTTAACCCACGCTGCTTTTCCAACAACAGTGTTAGGTATTCACGCAGTGGATGTGTTGTTGGCAGCGCAGCAAAGTGCTTACGCAAACTGCGTTGATAGGAAAACTGTTCAGCGGGCACATGCAGCGGCGTGGCGTTTTGAGAGAGCCATTCGATGTCAGGCAGGAGCAAGCGGGTGGCGTTGCTATCGAGGGCTAGCGTGACGCCTTTTACATCGAAGTCACCGGCGTAGATATGCGGCCGGTGGGTTTTGCGCCATGCCTCGGCCAATAATGTGAAACCGCCGCCATAGTGGCTGTCGCCTCGGTAGACGACCAGTGGATTAACGTAGCCGCTTAGCGCTGCAATATCCGGCGAAAATTCATAGAAGCTGTCCAGGTTTTCAACCTGAATTAAGGCGCTAAACGCACTCAGCTTTAACCCCAGTACATCCACATCGCGAATAGCCCGTGGCTCGTTAGCAAGCCCGGTTGTTAGCTGCGGCGGAAAGCTGACGAGTACCCGCCGCGCTCGGGGACTTTCGCGGGTGGCTTTATCCTCTTCCACGCCTTCTTTTGCTTGGGCGGCGCTGGTCAGGCCGCTGAGAGATCGGCCTAGCGGCGCTATGCGGGCGCTGTCTAATACATCGTTTATCTGCGCCAGCAACGCGGCGTCAAAGCGCAGCGTTTTGCTGGTTATGCGCGAGGTCAGGTCAATATCATGCTGATGGCACCAGGCCACTACGTCGCCTACCCATTGGCTGCGGGGCTTTTCCACCGTGGGCTGGCGGAGCAGTTCGCGGGCCACACCGTTTAGCCCATTGCGGGCGCGACCGGGTAGGTTCATACGGCTAGCTGCAGCTCAACGTCGTGGATCAGGCGCAGGTGATTAAATTGGCTGGCCTGGCTCTCCTGCTGCTTGAGCCGGAACGCCTTCTGATCGCTGCGCGGCAGGCCCTGGTATTCGGAAATCACCTGGAATAGCCAGATCTCATCCGGCCATTCCAGTGGGCTTTCGTGTAGGTATTCAAGGGCGCTGACCGGCGCTGCCTGGGGCTGGTCGATCACGCTTAAATAGAAGTGTTCGACATCCTGCTTTAGCGCCTGTTGGCGGGCGGCGGCCAGGCTGCTTTCCTGCGCTTGGGCGGGTGCGGCGGCTTCCACCGTTTGCGTGGTGTGGCGCGGCTGGGGAAGTTGGTGGAGCAGGTCGGCGAGTACCTGGCACTCCAGGTTACGATCCAGCGCCGGGGCGGCCGCTGCGTTTAGCGGGGTGGCTTGGTTAACCAGCGCGGGTACCTCGCTGCGCCGAGCGTAATTGCTGGGCACAAAGCCTGGGTGCTCGCGCATAAACGCTGCCATGCCGCTAATCAGGCGGCTGCGCGCCTGCTGTTTGCGGAAGCGCGCCATTAGCTCGATCAAGCGCCGCTGCACTTCGCGCAAACCGGTGTAGTGGTGGCTTAACTGCTGCTGAAGCTGGCTGATCAAGAGCTTGCGCAGGCTGCCGTCGCTTCCCACCAGTTCAATCAACTCGTCAAAGTTAATCAGTGCCAGGCCATCCAGAAGCCTTGCGATCTGTTTCTGGGCGCGGTCGTTCTCACGAATTTTATCGTTGAGTTGGCTGACGAAACCAAAATCGCTGTTCAGCCGCTGCCATAAGCTGTCGATGGCATCGGCGAAGCGGCCGTTAAGGTCGTCAACTTCCTGGCGCAGGCGCATTAGCTGCTGCTCTAACCGCCAGTGCTCGCCTCGGCTACGCGCTTCGCGGTAGCTGTGTACCAATGAGCGAATCAGCTCCAGGGTTTCCGCCACGTCGGCATTCACATGGCGGCGGGTTTCATCGGCGAGCATTTCGGCGATCAGTTCGCGCACTTTGGGCGAGAGCTTCACCCCGCTCTGCTCATCCGGGCGCCACAGAATACGCGCCGCCAGCATCTTGCGCAGCGCGCTATCGCTGAGCGATTCCAGCGGCACTTCATCGCGGGTGTAGGCCTGCATCAGCGTTTCAGAATGCTTGCCCAGTAGCGCTAGGCGCTCAGCGCCTGTTTTTAGCAGGCGGCTCTCCAGCTCACTCACACTCTTGCCCACGCTCTTATTCACAACAGGGCCTCCTGCGTGCCTTCTTCTCCTTCGGCATCAATCGGCAGGTTCTCTTCATCGCGAATAAAGCGCACCAGGTCCACCAGGTAATCAATCTTGCCGGTGATCACAAATACCTGGCGCTCGGAATGCGGCTGGAGCAGGTAGCCGTGCTCTTTCAGGCGCTTGAAGACCTGTTTTACCTGGGCATCTAGCTGGTCGCTTTGCGAGCCAAAAAAGCTGTCGGTGGCCAGGCGTTCCAGGCGCTCGCGCAGGCTTTGGTTGTCTTCACACTTGGCGCTGAACTCGGCCGGTTTGAGTACATCACCGGGGGCCGCCAGAGTATCGCGGCCCAGCGCTTCTTGCACCAGCTGTAGCCACTCCAGCAGCGGCAGCAGGCTGTTAAGCGTCTCGCCCAGTTGGCGCGAAAGCTGATCCCGGGCGCTGTCGTTGAGCTGACGCCAGGCCAGAAAGTAGACGCTGCCCTCTTCATTGCTGGCCAGGCGGCGGTTAAGTGGCCGCAGGTAGGTATCGATCTCCTCGCGGGTCTCTGCGTTGCTCAAGTGGCGATAGCCGCTTTCATCGCTCACCGGGCAGATAAACTCCCCGGCGAGTAAACGCTCAAGCAGTGGGCCATGTTCGATCATACCGTCACCTCCTGCTGACGTTCCTGGAGCCGCTCGGCCAAGCGGCTCAGGCGCGGTTCAATGCGTTTTAACACCCGTTTATTGGCGTTAGCGTTATCGCGGTCAATCAAGTAGCGATTGGCGAACAGCAGCAGCACGTCGGATTCAGGATTGGGGAACGCGCCGACAATATGAATGCGGTTGCTGTCACAGGCCTCAAACAGCTTTTCGACGTTGTGGTAGGCCAAGGTGCCGATCTCATCGATGGGCCAGTGGATGGCGATTTCTGCGTCGCCGCGCAGCAGGCGGGTAAACGCGAGCAGGAATTTACACAGAATCAGGTACGCCATGCCGTGGCTGGAGGACTCCAGCAGCTGGCGGTCGTTCTTGATCACCAGGTCCGTGCCGCCTTCGTTCAAGTGCAGCTCCAGACGCAGCAGGCTTTCAAAGCTGTACTGCTGGTCGCTGCGCAGCAGATCGACCACGTCCGCCAGGGTATTCAAGTAGTCGTCGCTGGGCAGCGTCTGGCCGGATTCGCGCCACTCTTTATAGCGCTGAGCGAACAGCTTCAACGGCTCCCAGAAGCCCAGCTCGTCGATGGTGGACTGAATACGCACTTCGGCTTTGGTGATGCCTTCCAGGCGCAGGTCGTCGGCGACTTCTTCTGAAAGCCGACGGCTCTGGGCGCTGATGCGACGGTTCAAGTCGCGGAACACGGTAAAGAATTTATCCAGGTCATCGCTCAGGTTGCGGCCTTCCTGAATCAACTGCTGCTGTTGGTCTTCAAGCAGTTTGAGCATGTCGCGCAGTAGCGGCAGTTGGAGGCGCGGGTTGTCGCTTTGCAGCTTGCTGCGCTCGCTCTCCAGCGCTTCGGCAAAGCCGCTGCTGGCGTCCTTGATCAGTTGGCTTTCAACCTCCAGGCAGCCACGGCGCAGCTGCTCGATGAGCTGGTGGCGATTGCCCAATGCCTGGCGGGCGCGCTCAATGCGCTCGTCCACATCGCCCAGCGGCGCCGCCGGGGTCTGGCCGTCGGGTTCAATGGCGAGGCCTTCCAACTGGGTTAGCAGTGGCTTTAAGGCTTCCAGGCTGGTGTGTTCGCTCTCCCGCTGTGTTTTCAGCGTACTGACCGTGCTCTGGTGGGTTTTACGCGCTGCCTGAAAATCGTTTTTCAGACGCTCTTTATCGCGTTGAAGCTGCTGTTCGGTTTGCTCCAGCTCGGCTTCCTGGGTGACCAGCTGCGGCTTGTGCTGGCCCCACTCCACGCGCATAAAGCGGGTGTATTCGGTGAGTTCATCCTGACGGGCGGCGGTAACGCGGATGCGTTCCTCCTGGCTTGCCAGGCGCGCCTTGGTGTCTTTTAGCTTTGCCGGGTCGACGCCCTGTTCGGCCAGCTCCTGGCTAAAGGCTTCTTCCAGCTCCGCCCGCTGGCGCTGGTGTTCAGTGTTGGCGTCGCTTAGCTGCTGCTTGTACTGGCGCAGCTGAGCATCCAGGCTGTCCAGCTGGCTTTGGCCGTCGGCTTTTAGCTCTAACAGCTGGCTTTGATGGGTTTCACCCAGCGCGTTAAGGGCTTGCTGTTTCTCTTCACGCAGCTCGGTTTGTGTTTGTTCCAAGCGGGCTAACGCGGCTTGACGAGTGGCGCGGCGCTCCTGTTGATGCTTGGCGTGGCGCTCTTGCTGCTGGCGGCGCGCCTCGGTCGCAAACTCAACTTCCTGCTCGGCACGCTTATGGGCCATACGGCCTTGGTCTTGAGTTTCATCGGCTTTTTGGACGCGCTCGTTATGCTGTTTAAGCGCTTTCTCGGCCGTTTGGCACTCTGCCTGCGCGCGCCGCTTGGCGCTATCTGATTCTTCGATGGCGGCAAGCAGCGTGGCTTCGTCCTGGGCGTAGTCGGGCAAGGCAATGGCCGAGAGATCCAGCGCCAGCCCAAACAGATCATCGCTGCCGCCGCCGGCTAATTGAGGCGCTAAATCGCGTCGTTCTAAAAGCTCCGGGGCAATCACTTTGCCCAACTGCTGCTCCCAGCCTGGGCGGTGGTAGCGCAGAAAATGGCGCAGGCTGCCCTGCTCGGGGTCACGCTGCTGGTAAAGCGCATAGCAGCGCTGCTCGGCGCGCTCAAGCTGTTGACGAAGCTGAACCAGTTGCTGCTCGGCATCGTCCCGGGCGCGGCGGTTGCTTTCAAACTCGCGGCGCAGGCCGTCTAGCGTGGCGGCCGATGCGTTACGCTCCTGCTGGGCCTGGTCCAGGCGCGCTTGGGCAAGCTCAGCATCAGCAGCTTCTTCGGCGGTTTGAGTCGAAAGTGAGAGCTGGGCTTTTAGCTCGGCCAGCTGCTCAACGCCCAATTCAAGCTGCGCCTGATACTCACCGTCCAGGCGCTGGCGCTCCTGTTGATAGCGCTCATTAAGCTTCTGCTCGGCTTCCCACTGCTGTTCACGGCGCAGGGCTTTCTCTTCCACCAGGGCGTCAATCAGCTCCTGGGCTTCACCTGTCTGGCGGGCCAGCGCCTCGGAAAGCTCACGCAGGCGCCCATCAAGCCGCGCCTGGCTCTCTTTTACCGCATCCTGCATCACGTTCAGGTGAGCACGCAGCTGGTCGCGCTGTTCGCGCCACTGAGGCAGCGCGTTGATATCACGCTCCAGGGCGGGCATGTCCGCCTCGAAATAGTGCTCGTATTGGGTTTGCAGATCATTAAGGCGGCGCTGGGTCTGCTGTAAATCGCTGACCACTTCGCTGTGGCGGTCGTTAAGCTCATCCCGCGCCTGGGCGTAGTCGCTTTCCCGCTGCTGAAAATCGCGCTGATGGCGGGCAAGCTCGGCGTCCACATCGGCCATACGCCGCTCAGCCTGCTGGCGGTCATCTTCAAGCTGGGGCTTAAGCTGCCAAAGGGTGGCATCAAGATGGGCAAGCTCGCGGTCAATCCCGGCAAGCCGGGCGAGCGACGCCTGTAGCGGCTCCAGGCGCATGGATTGGCGCATCTGGGCAATCCATTCACGCGCCTTGGTGTTACGTATCCGCGTGACCGGCAGCTCAACGCCATCCTCTTCGAAAATCGCCGCCAGCATGGTTTTGAGGGTATCCATCTTGCCCTCTTTGGCATGCACCGCCGACACCAACTTTTCAATATGGCGAATACGCCGCTCGGGCTTGACCAGACTGAACTGCGCGGCGATCTGGCGCAGTTTGAGGCCGTCGCGGCTATTGCCGTGCAGCTGGGTAAAGTCGTTTTGGATCACCGAGCGAAATTCAGAGGTCGCGCCCAGCTTGGACGACACCGGCGTACCGTTGCGGCGCAGGCCGCTGGCCCACTGTGTGTAGTCGAGTGCGGTCACGCCCGCCTCGCTCTCCACCAAATAATCTTCCGGCTGATAAGGCCCGCCCACAAAGCGGTACTCTACTCCGCCTTCGGCTTTGCGGGTCAGCACTGCCTGGCAGATGTTGCCCGCCTCGCGACGGTATTCATACACCAGGTAGCTGTTGCGATGCGGCAGGTAAAACGCATCAAACTTCATGCGCGTTTTGGGCACTACCTTATTAGGCAGCTCGCCGTAAAACACCGGCACCAAGCGCTGAAGCGTGGTTTTACCCGAAGCGTTGGTGCCGCAAATATTGGTGTGGCCGTCCACACTGAGTTCAACCACGCCTTCAAGGTGGCCGTGAATCATCACGATGCGTAGCAGGTGGGCCATGCCGTGTCCTTGATCGATAGGGTTTCGAAAACGACTATCTTGCCAGACACGCGCCATAGCAGCTACGCGTCTAAAAAAAGCTGTTCCACCATAGCACTTAGTGCTATAAATAAAAGGTGGCAGTAAAGGTATCAAATGCGAGTATTTAAGAACAAAGTATTCACTAAATGGGCAGCAAAGGAAGGGCTGGGTGATGCTGCCTTGCTAGCTGCCGTTGAAGAAATGGAACGCGGCATGATTGATGCCAACCTGGGTGCTCATGTGGTGAAAAAGCGCGTGGCGGTCGGTGGTCGAGGTAAAAGCGGCGGGGTCAGAACCCTGTTAGCTTACAAAGTCAGTAATAAGGCGTTTTTTGTTTATGGCTTTGCCAAAAATGCTCGCACCAACATCAGCGCTAATGAACTAAACGCATTGAAATATTTGGCAAAAGAACTACTGGCTTACAGTGACGAAGCTTTAGTAGAAGCCATTAATCATGGCGTGTTAATTGAGGTAGAAAACGATGGATAAATCAATCCTGGACATGGTGCATGAAACAGCTCAAGACCTGCACGCGGCGGGTGTAATGAAAGAAATAACACTGCGCGAGTTCGATGCGCTTTGTCTGCCCCCAGTAAAAGAGTACACAGCGCTACAAATCAAGCGGATTCGTACCAAAAATCACGCCAGCCAAGGCGTTTTTGCAGCGTACCTGAATACCAGTGTTTCAACGGTTCAGAAATGGGAGCAAGGCCAAAAGAAACCCAATGGCTCCTCGCTAAAGCTGCTGAACCTGGTGGCCGAAAAAGGATTAGAAATACTGGCTTAGCCGTTAGTGCCTTCTACTCTGCTTAGCCCCCCTCAAAAAATGCACCTCGTTGGCTGCCAGCCCTTCCAGCGACACCAAGCACAACGCCAACCCGTTCAGCGAAGCGCTAGAAAGCGCGTTAGAGATCAAGCTAATGCCTATACTTAAGCAAGCCCAGGATCCGCTTGATCTATTGAATCGCGGTAAAGTACTTCAAGAAGCGTTTTAAGTTAATCATTGACACAGTTTTAGGACTTTCTATGCCCCGCTACCCCGAGCACCTTACCGGCGAAGGCCCGGTTAACCCCTTTCCGGGAATTAAAGTACTTGAACGCCGCTTGGGCCGAGCGATCCCCCATCAGCTGGGTTCCAACGAAGGGCTGGACATGCCTCACCAGGCACTGCGCGCGCACTTTGGTGATGCACTAGCGGCGCACGCTTACAGCTATGGCGACGCCGAGGCGTTTGGTGTGCGTACCCGGTTAAGCGCCCAGCTGGGCACGCCTTTTGATCACCTGTTGGTTGATGCAGGTGCCGATAGCCTGATTGCGCTGGCGCTACGCACTACCTGCGAGCCCGGCGCTACGGTGGTGTGCACGGCGGGCACCTACCCCACGTTTGGCTACTTTGCGAAAGGCCAAGGCTGCCGCCTGATTGAACCTGGCTACCATGAAGCGCCCGGCGTACTGGCGCCGGACCTGGAAGCACTGGCCGCCGCCGCTCAACAGGAAAACGCCCGCCTCGTTTACCTGGCCAACCCGGATAACCCTAGCGGCCACCTGCACAGCGACAGCGCCATTATCAAGTTTCGCGAGGCGCTACCGGATACCTGCTGGCTGCTGCTGGATGAAGCGTATGGCGATTTTCGTGATGATGCGGGAAGTGAGTTTTCGGCTAACGCGCTGCCCGGCGTGATTCGCCTGCGCACACTTTCCAAAGCCCACGGTTTAGCGGGGCTGCGCATTGGCTACGCCATTGCAGAGCCTGACGTACTGGCCATGATGATGAAGGTGCGTATTCACTACGCGGTTTCCGCACTGACACTGGCCGCCGCCGAAGTAGTACTCGACCATCCTGAAGAAGTGCGCCAGCACGTGGCAGATGTAAAAGCCCGCCGAGAGCAGTTGGCCGAGCACTTTCGTGCTTTAGGGGCCGATGTACTGCCGAGCGCCACCAACTTCATCGGCATTCGCCTGCCCAGTGAGGAACTGGCCGCCCACGTACATCAGCAGCTGCTTTCAGAAGGTGTGCTGGTCGCTCGCCTGGCGCACCCGGCGCTCGCCAATGTGATACGCATTACTGCTGTAGCGGATGCCCTGGTGCCGGGCCGGCTGGCAACGCTTGAGCAGGCTATTAAAGCGCACGCTTGATAAGGCAACTCTTTTTACAGGAAAGCCCCTGCCAAGGCAGGGGCTTTCTCGATACTAGCGCTACCCGAACGTTACAAATCAAGTGTTAGGCAGTGCCGCGATAACCATGATTTCCACTTTCCACTCAGGCTTGGCAAGCTTGGCTTCAAGCGCGGCGCGAACCGGGGCACGCCCTGCGACTACCCACGCTTCCCATGCCGCGTTCATCTGATCAAACTCGGCCATATCGGTTACCCATACCTGGGCAGAAATCAGGTGCTCTTTTGAGGACCCTGCCTGAGCCAGCAACTCATCAATGCGCGCAAGCACTTGTTCGGTCTGGCCACGCATATCTGCCGTGGCGTCGGCGGGCACCTGGCCTGCTAGATAAACCGTGCCGTTATGGATAGCCACTTGGCTCATACGTGCATTGCTTTCGTAATAAGTAACGCTCATGGAATCTCTCCGTCATAAGAAATACAGCCGAGATTACCGCGTTTACATTTAAAATGCTTGCCTGCAGATACGCCAACTTCTTGCTGAATTCAGACAAACGATTTACCTACCCACTGAACCCTACATACCCGATCACGAAAGGCACCGCAGCCAAAAACAGAATAGAGACCATGGCAAGCAACCCGTCTCTGGTTAAGAGCCCGGCCGCGAAGCAGGCGATAGCCGCAGATGCTATTGAACCCGACGTGGGGATGACTTCCATAAACGGCATGAAGGGCGTCACGGCCAGGATAACGGCGAGTGGCAGGTACAACCAGGGCGGCTTGACGAAAAACACCCAGCGCGGTTTGAGAAAACGCTCAACAAAGTGCACCGGTTTGCGCAGCCAGTTAATCCCTTTACAGAGTTTATGGGTAGACAGCGCTTTGCGTGAAATGAAGCCTGGCAGCCAGAGGTAATCCCGCCCCAGCATTATCTGCGCCACGAGAATAAACTCAATGAAGGCCACAATGGCAGTAACCCCCAGAATCGAGCTTGCAGGAGACGTCGAAATGAGGGCAAACATGAGCATCAGTGACGCAAAGGAGTGCGCACCAAGCTCGTCCACAAGCGACCCGATCGTTACTTTTTGCCCTTGAACCGAGTGTTCAAGGTGATTCAGAACCTCGCTGAGTACCCGCGTCGTGTGCTCGGCCATTATTGAGCTCCCTGCTCGTCATAAAGCCTTTCAGGCAACAAATGAAGCACCTGTATCCATGGCATGCAATAGCCGTCTACAACAACGGCGCTGTCACTGTGGAGTGTAGTTTAGGTGGGTGTCATCAAATGTTAGATATCGAGCCAATGGATGGTGTGAGAAAAGGAGGGTATGAGCAATGTTTGCCAATGCTTCATGGTATTTTTGGAATGCCAAAACCAAAAAAGGGCCTAGCGATGAACGCTAAGCCCTAAAATTTGGTGCCGGTGGCCAGACTCGAACTGGCACACCCGTAAAGGCGGCGGATTTTGAATCCGCTGCGTCTACCAATTCCGCCACACCGGCAATGGATGCGCATTATACGGAGATAACCACGCAGGTCAATCACATTGACTGACTTTATCTAGCTAAGGGGGTATCCTATGCCGCCTGTTTGACCACCGTTAAGAGCCAACCCATGCAGCGCGCGGACTTTTATTTCGAGCTACCCGATGAGCTGATTGCTCGCTACCCTTCTGAGCAGCGCAGCGACTGTCGTTTGCTGTGCGTGGATGGCCAGAGCGGCGCGCTTGAGCATCGCCAGTTTACGGACCTTCTTGAGCGTTTAAACCCCGGTGATTTGCTGGTGTTTAATGACACACGAGTGATCCCTGCCCGCCTACACGGCCATAAAGCCAGCGGCGGCAAAGTGGAGATGCTGCTTGAGCGTCCGCTGGACAGCCACCGGGGCCTGGCACATATCCGCTCAAGCAAGTCGCCCAAGCCCGGCACCGAGCTGATCTTTGAAGGTGATATTCACGCCGTGGTAGAAGGCCGCCGCGACGCGTTGTTTGAGCTGCGCTTTTTAGGCGAGACGCCAATGATCGCGCTGCTGGAGCAGCACGGCCATATGCCACTGCCGCCTTATATCACTCGGGAAGATGAACTCAGCGACCGCGAGCGCTATCAAACCGTTTATGCCCGCCGAGATGGCGCCGTGGCCGCTCCCACGGCGGGCCTACATTTTGACCAACCACTGCTGGATGCCCTGGCTGAAAAAGGCATCAACAGCGCGTTTGTCACTCTGCATGTGGGCGCGGGTACTTTTCAGCCGGTGCGGGTGGACAATATTCTTGAACACCATATGCACAGTGAGTGGATCGAGGTGTCAGAAGCCACCTGCCAGCAGGTACGCGAGGCGCAAGCCGCAGGCAACCGGGTGATTGCCGTGGGCACCACCAGCGTGCGCTGTTTGGAAAGCGCCTGCCAGAAAAGCAGCGATGGGCAGATAGCGCCCTACAGCGGGGATACGGATATTTTCATCTACCCCGGCTACGAGTGGCGCTGTGTGGATGCGTTGATTACCAACTTCCACCTGCCGGAATCGACACTTTTGATGCTGGTGTCGGCGTTTGCCGGTTATGACACGATGATGAACGCCTACCGTGAAGCCGTTGCCGAACGCTACGCTTTCTTTAGTTATGGCGATGCGATGCTGCTCACCCGCTAAGCGCCTTTACGTTGCCCTTAGCGTTTTACCGATGATTTTTTGACGAGTTACCACAATGCGAAACGAATGCTTTATGCGCTTTGAGCGCTTGGCCGACGATGGCCGCGCTCGTCGCGGTCGCCTCCACTTCCCCCGTGGCACGGTCGAAACCCCTGCGTTTATGCCGGTGGGCACTTACGGCACGGTAAAAGGCATGACGCCAGACTCCATCAAGGAGATCGGCGCTGAAATCATTCTGGGCAACACCTTCCACCTGTGGTTGCGCCCGGGTACCGAGGTCATTGAAGCCCACGGCGACCTGCACGACTTCGCCCAGTGGGACAAGCCGATCCTCACCGACTCCGGCGGCTTTCAGGTGTTCTCATTAGGCGAGACGCGCAAGATCACCGAGCAGGGCGTGCACTTCCGCTCGCCGGTGGATGGCAGCAAGGTCTTTATGGGGCCGGAAGAGTCCATGGCCGTGCAGCGCTCGCTGGGCTCTGATGTGGTCATGATTTTTGACGAGTGCACGCCCTACCCGGCCACGTATGAGGAAGCCGAGAAATCCATGGAGCTGTCGCTACGTTGGGCCAAACGCTCACGCGATGCCCACGGTGACTCGCCTTCCGCACTTTTCGGCATCATTCAGGGCGGTATGCACCCCGAGCTTCGCGAGCGCTCGCTCAAAGGCCTCTTGGAGATCGGCTTTGACGGCCTGGCGATTGGCGGGCTTTCCGTTGGCGAGCCCAAAGAAGAGATGATCAAGGTACTGGATTACCTGCCCATTTGGATGCCAGACGATAAACCACGCTACCTGATGGGCGTAGGTAAACCGGAGGACCTGGTGGAAGGCGTGCGCCGGGGCGTCGACATGTTCGACTGCGTCATGCCGACCCGCAACGCACGTAATGGCCACCTGTTTACCGCTGACGGTACAGTCAAGATTCGTAATGCCAAGCATCGCCATGACACCAGCCCCCTTGAAGAGGGTTGTGACTGCTATACCTGCAAGAATTTCTCGCGCGGCTATTTGCATCACCTGGACCGCTGCAATGAAATGCTGGGCTCGATGCTCAATACCATCCATAACTTACGCTACTACCAGCGTGTAATGGCTGATTTGCGCGCGGCAATCGAAGCGGGTACATTGACGGCCTTTGTGGAAGGCTTTTATGCTCGGCGCGGCCTGCCTGTGCCTCCCCTGGCCGAATAGTCATCACCCGCTTTGGCGGGTGAATCAAGGGTCGCTTATCAACATAATTGTTAATTAGCGCCCCCTCTAACCCTTTCACCCATTAAGGGTCTTAACCCAGGAGTTCTCTGCAATGCTGGATTTCTTCATCTCATCAGCCCATGCCCAAGAAGGGGCAGCTGGCGGTGGCATCGCACAAATCGTTATGTTGGTCGGCTTTGTGCTGATTTTCTATTTCCTGCTGTGGCGCCCCCAAGCTAAACGTGCCAAGCAGCACAAACAGCTGGTCACCAGCCTGGACAAAGGCGATGAAGTCGTGATCGGCGGTGGCCTGGTTGGCCGCGTCACCAAAGTCAGTGATGAGTTCCTGACCTTGGAAGTATCTGAAGGCACCGAAGTCAACGTACAGAAAAACGCCGTTGCTGCCGTGCTGCCGAAGGGCACCATTAAGTCCATCTAACGCTTAAAACACCCCTGCCGATTCAGTGCCAGCCACCCCGGCAGGGGTGCCATGGTAGATACGATGGTAAATTTTGCTGTGCGTGGGACTCCCCGCACAGCAATTCCGTTTGTAATTGAAGGCAGGGCTTGCATGCTCAACCGTTACCCCCTGTGGAAGTATCTGCTGATACTGGTCGTCCTGGTGGTTGGCCTTATCTATTCGCTTCCCAACTTATTCCCCGAAGATCCCGCTATTCAGCTCAGTAGCGCCCAAGGCGAAACGCTGAATGAGCGCCAAATTGAACGCGTTGAGAACGCACTCGGCGAAAACGGCATTGCTGTTAAAGGCGTCGAAGAAGTTAACGGCCTGTGGCTGATTCGCCTGCGTAACGACAACGACCAGCTCAACGCCCGTGATATTGCCGCCGACCTTTTAGGCAATGACGCGACGGTCGCGCTAAACCTGGCAGAAGCCACGCCGGCTTGGCTGCAAGCATTTTCCGCTTCCCCCATGACACTGGGGCTTGACCTGCGCGGTGGCGTTCACTTCCTGTTGGAAGTAGATATGGACGCAGCGCTTACTCAGCGCCTGGAAGTGAATGCCAGCGCCATGCGCGAGCTGTTGCGTAGCGAGCGTATTCGCTACCGCAATACCGATGTAGAAGGCCGCTCTCTCTCCATCGACTTTGCAAGCACTGAAGACCGCGACAAGGCACGCCGTTTGATCAGCCGTGACTTTCCCAACTTTGACTATACCAATGAAGGCAGCGGCCGCTCCTCCAGGCTGGTGATGGCGCTGAGCGATCAGACCATTAACGAAATTCAGGACTACGCCATTAACCAAAACTTGACCACCCTGCGTAACCGGGTGAACGAGTTGGGTGTTGCCGAGCCGATGGTGCAGCGTCAAGGTCCTAATCAGATCGTGGTTGAACTCCCCGGCGTACAGGACACAGTGGCGGCCAAACGGATCGTGGGCGCGACCGCCAACCTTGAGTTCCGCCTGGAAGCTCGTAACGACACGCCGAACATGGAAACGGAAACTCACGTATTCCGCAATGATGCATCACGCTCTGCTGAGCTAATGCGCGATGTGATCATTACCGGCGACAGCGTTTCCAGCGCCAGTAACAGTTTTGATGAAAACGGCCGCCCGCAGGTGAATATCAACCTGGATGGCACTGGCGGCACGCTGATGAACCGCGCCACGCGCACCAATATTGGGCGCAATATGGCAGTGCTATTTATCGAGCATAAAAGCGAAGATACGGTCGTCATTGACCCTGAGACCGGCGAAGAGACGATTGAGCGTGAGCCTTATGTAGAGCGCGGCCTGATAAGCCTAGCCACTATTCAAAGCGCGCTGGGCAACAGCTTCCGAATCACCGGGCTCGACTCTCCCACTGAAGCTGCCGAATTGTCGCTGCTGCTGCGTTCAGGTGCGCTGGCGGCGCCGATCTATTTTGTACAGGAGCGCACTATCGGCCCAAGCCTGGGTGCGGAAAATATTCAGCGCGGCCTGCTCTCTGTTCAGGTGGGCCTACTGCTGCTCGTGCTGTTTATGCTGGCGCGCTATAAAGTGTTTGGCATTTTTGCCAACATTGCGCTCGCCCTTAACCTGACGATTCTGGTCGCGGTCATGTCGATGCTGGGCGCCACGCTCACCCTGCCTGGCATTGCGGGCATCGTGCTAACGCTGGGCATGGCGGTGGATGCCAACGTCCTGATCTTTGAGCGAATACGTGAAGAGTTGCGTAACGGGCTGTCGATTCAGCAGGCCATTCATGCAGGCTATGAGCGCGCCTTTACCTCGATTGTCGATGCCAATATCACCACGCTGTTAGTGGCGATCATTCTGTTCTCGATTGGTACCGGCCCCGTCAAAGGCTTTGCGGTCACGCTGTCTATCGGCATCTTGACGTCCATGTTCACCGCGCTAATGGTGACGCGTGCCCTGGTCAACCTGACCTATGGCAGCCGACCCGTCAAAAAGCTATGGATCTGAAAAACATGGATCTGAAGAACATGGACCTGAACCCCGTGCTCAGCCCCGAATGTAAGAGGTGGCAATGAAACCCCTATCACAACTGCAAATCGACTTTATGGGGCGGCGCAACATTGCGTTTATCGCCTCGGCAGTGATGCTCATCGTGTCGATTGGCGCCCTGCTCTTCCAACAGCTCAACCTGGGGCTCGACTTCACTGGCGGCACGCTGGTGGAAGTTCGTTACGGTGCCGCACCCTCGCTGGATGCCATTCGCCTTCTGCTGGTGGAAAGCGGCTTCCAGGACGTTTCGGTGCAAACGTTTGGCGCATCAACCGAGGTGCTTATTCGCTTGCAACAGGCCTTTGATCCTGACGTGGGCAGCGACGTTGTCAACCTGCTAAGTGCCAGCGGCGACAGCGTTACTCTGGTGCGTGCTGAGTTTGTTGGCGCCCAGGTGGGCGATCAGCTGCGCGATCAAAGCGGCCTTGGCCTGCTGGTCGCGCTCGGTGTGGTCATGCTGTATGTCGCTTTCCGCTTCCAGTACAAGTTTGCCATCGGTGCGCTGTTGGCGCTGCTTCACGATGTGATTATCGTCGTGGGCGTGTTCGCACTCTTTCATCTTGAGTTCGACCTGACCGTGCTGGCGGCGATTCTGGCGGTTATCGGCTACTCATTGAACGACACAATCGTCGTCTATGACCGTATTCGTGAGAATATCCGTACGTCACGTATCGACGATATGACGCAGATCATCAACGAAGCCATCAACGCCACACTATCGCGCACGCTGGCAACCTCCGGCACGACCATGCTGGTACTGTTTGCCCTGTTAATCCTCGGTGGCGATATGATCGAGAACTTCGCTATCGCCTTGCTGATCGGTATTGGCGTCGGCACGTTCTCCTCCATCTACATCTCTGGCGCGCTGCTTCTGCCGCTCAAGCTTTCGCGTGAGGACTTGATCCCCACCAAAAAAGAGCTTGATGAAGAGGAAGAAGAGCTGCCGTAACAAACCGTTCTTGTATAACGACAAAAGGCTCTGCCGGGATAACCCGGCAGAGCCTTTTTAGTGGTTGGCTGGCAACCTGGAACGTCTACCACTCAACATTCACAGCGTGCTATTAACTACCAGCCATTCATTTCCAACTATTCATTTACTACCAGCCCATCAAAAATGCGGCGCCAGTTGTTTGATCAGCGCCTTGTAAAGACGTGGACCTGCGGCCATCAGTTGGCCTTCCACCTTAACGCTCGGCTGACCATCGGGCGTGCCCATTAGCGCGCCGGCTTCTTTCAAAAACAGTGAGCCCACCTGCATATCCTGCTCTTCCATACCCAGCACAAAGGCGCTGTCCACTCGGCCGCTGGCCAGCTCACACATGTCCAGCAGGCCACAGCCCGTCGCGACAAGAGTTTCTACCTGAGGTGCAAGTTGTTGGGTAACGGTAAGAAATGCCGGCAAGTTGCCAGGACGCAGCCACGCTTCGGGCAGGCTCATGGCTAAACGCGTACCGGTAATCGCGGTGGGTTTGCTAACCCGCATACGCTTGCCATTGTGTTGAGCGCCACGACCACGGCTGGCGATATATTCATCATCGCCAAACGGTGAGATAACCACCGCGTGTTCCGGGCGGCCTTTAACCAGACACACCACTGAGAGAGCAAAGCCTTTACCCGCTACCGCTAAATTAGAGTAGCCATGAATGGGTTCGATCTTCCAAACGGTCTCACTACCTTCGCCTTCACCCGCTTTATGCGAGGTGTAACGACCCACATAGCCGTGCTGGGGGTAGCCACGCTCCAACTGGTGGATAATGGTCGCCTCGGCCTTGCGCGCCGTGTCTTCAAGCAGACGGTCAAGGTTGGATTCTTCATGAGCGTTTTCGATACGCTCACGAACACGTTGAAACTGTTCAACTGCGCTGCGCGCTGCGCGCAACGTAAATTGGACCATCGGATTCATGATCGGGCCTTGTCACAGTGATGTTAAAGAACGTTAGGCGAAGGAATAATTGCCTATGGCGCGCAATTCTAGCAGACCCCTCTCGGGCACGCTATCGACTCGTGCTAAACTGCTCGTTTTCCGCGTTTGTTCGCTATGTTCTGTATCAAGCCCTGTTCTTCATCAAGCCCTGTTCACATTTATCGAGCCCTATCATTATGCTTGAGCGCATTCGTATCGTTTTAATCGGCACCAGCCATCCAGGCAACATCGGCGGCGTTGCTCGCGCCATGCACAACATGGGTCTGGCCGATTTGGCGCTGGTAGCTCCGCGCTGCGAGATCATTACTCAGGACAGCATTTCGCGCGCTTCCGGCGCGGATCATCTGCTCCATCAGGCCAGCGTACATACAACGCTTGAAGAGGCCGTTGCCGACTGCACGCTGGCCGTTGGCGCGAGTGCACGCTCACGCACCCTGCCCTGGCCCATGCTGACACCGCGCGAACTGGCAGACCGCCTACCCGGCGAATGTCAGGCACCAACATCACGCGTCGCACTGGTGTTTGGCCGGGAGGATAGCGGCCTGACCAACGCCGAGCTGCAGCGTTGCCATGCCCATGTCCATATCCCCACCAATGCTGACTTTAGCTCGCTAAATTTGGCCGCCGCCGTACAGGTGCTTGCCTACGAGAGCCGCATGGCCTGGTTAAGCCAGCAGGACGCAGCGCCCACACCAGATGCTGATGATGAGCTAGTGCCCCACGAAGAACTGGAGCGTTATTTCGAGCATCTGGAGCGCACACTGATTACCATTGAATTTCATGACCCGGCCCAACCTCGTCAGCTGATGGCGCGGCTACGCAGGCTCTATTTGCGCGCCCGCCCCGAAAAAATGGAGATGAACATTTTACGCGGCATTTTAACCGCAACGGAAAAATCAGCAGACAAACAATAACCGGCATCCGCAAACCTGGGGTGAGGCATAACTTGAAGTTACGCACCCGCGCCCCAACCTCGCTATCCTGCTAACGATGAACGATGCGTTACGTCATCCGCGATGCCTTAAATGACCGCGTGCCAGCCCTGACCAAGGATCACTCATGTTCCAACGCCTACGTGAAGACATTAACAGCGTATTTGACCGCGACCCGGCGGCCCGCAATTTTTTAGAGGTACTGACCAACTACCCCGGCCTTCACGCGCTGTTAATTCATCGTTGCGGTCACTGGCTATGGAAAAAAAACCTGAAATGGCTGGCCCGTACGCTGTCGACGTTTTCCCGCTGGCTGACCGGCATCGAAATTCACCCTGGGGCCACTATCGGTAGGCGCTTTTTTATTGATCACGGCATGGGGGTCGTGATTGGAGAAACCGCGCAGGTTGGTGACAACGTAACGCTGTATCAGGGCGTCACACTCGGCGGCACCAGCTGGAACAAGGGCAAGCGCCACCCCACGCTAGGGGATGGCGTCATTGTCGGCGCGGGAGCCAAGATTCTCGGCCCCTTTACCGTGGGTGCGGGTGCAAAGGTTGGCTCGAACGCGGTGGTCACCAAGGAAGTACCGCCTGGCGCAACGGTGGTGGGCATTCCCGGCAAGATTGTTAAACGCACCGACCCCGATGTTGAAGAAGCGCTAGAGGTAGACCCGGTTCGTCGCGAGGCCATCTGCCAAAAATTTGGTTTTGACGCCTACGGTGTCAGCCAGGACATGCCCGACCCGGTGGCCCGCTCCATGCAGGCAATGCTGGATCACATGCACGCGGTGGATGAGCGCATTGAACGCATGTGCTCAACGCTGCGTAAGCTTGATGGCAGTTACCATGAAGGAAGCCTGCCCGCGCTGCGTGATGAAGACTTCGCCGATATCCTGGATGAAAACGATACCGGTTGCGCCCCCAAAAGCTCGGATGACAACACGCCGCCTCCGGCTAAAGGTTGACCAAACTACTCAGGCTTTCCCATAATGGCAGCACATTTGCCGGGAGCACGCTGAACGTTCAGTGTCGAGGTGCCTGTCATGCGTTTAACTACCAAAGGCCGTTACGCCGTTACCGCCATGCTCGACCTGGCGTTGAACGGCGAGCTCAGCCCGACCAGTCTGGGGGATATTTCGCAGCGTCAGGGAATTTCCCTCTCCTACCTTGAGCAGCTGTTTGCGCGCCTGCGCCGTTCTGGGCTTGTCCGCAGCGTTCGCGGCCCGGGCGGCGGCTATTTGCTGGCCAAACCGGCGGCCGATATTAGCGTTTCAGCGGTTATTGATGCCGTTGATGAAACGGTAGATGCCACCCGCTGCCAAGGATTATCCGACTGCCAGCAGGGAAACACTTGCCTGACCCACCACTTGTGGTGCGAATTATCCGGCCAGATTCGGCATTTTCTTGATGACATCACCCTTGCCCAATTGATGCAGCGCCCCGATGTTCTACGTATTGCCTCACGGCAAAAAAATCGCGTTGAAGCGGGTATTCTCGCCTCATCACCGTAATGGCCAAGGGCGTTATTACCGCTGCCCTGGCGCTATTGAATTAAGCGGGTCTTCATGACGACGACAACCACACCTTCACTGCCTATTTATCTGGATTACGCCGCCACTACGCCGGTGGATACCCGCGTGGCCGAGGTTATGCAGCGCTACCTGACCGCTGACCAGCTATTTGCCAATCCTGCCTCGCGCAGCCATATGCTGGGCTGGCAGGCTGAACAGGTGGTGGAGCAGGCGCGTCGCCAGGTAGCCGATACCATTGGCGCCGACCCGCGTGAGATTGTCTGGACCAGCGGTGCTACGGAAGCTGACAACCTGGCGCTGATTGGCTACCTGCGTGCCAACCGTGAACGCGGCATGCACCTGGTTACCTCTACCATTGAGCATAAGGCAATCATTGATACAGCGGCTGCGCTTGAGCGCGAAGGCTTTGACGTTACCTGGCTTACGCCCGCGCACGACGGCACCATTTCGCCGGAGATGCTACGCGCTGCCATGCGAGATGACACCGCACTGGTTTCGTTAATGGCGGTCAACAACGAGCTAGGCAGTATTAACGATATTGCCGTGCTTGCCGAGGTCGCTCATGAATTTGGCGCGGTTTTCCATACCGATGCAGCTCAGGCCGTTGGCCGAATCCCGTTGGACGTGGTGGCGCAAAAGATCGATTTAATGTCCCTTTCCGGGCATAAAACCTATGGCCCCAAAGGCGTGGGCGCGCTGTATGTAAAACGCCACCCGGACATTCGCCTTGAGGCATTGATTCACGGTGGCGGGCATGAGCGCGGCATGCGCTCCGGCACCCTCCCAACGCATCAAATTGCCGGGATGGGTGAAGCATTTTTGTTAATGCAAAAAGAGCATGCCAACGATCAGGCACATATCACGCATCTACAGCAGCGCTTTTTAAAGGGGCTTGAAACGCTGGATGGCGTGGTGGCCAATACTCCACTTGACCGCGCAGTACCCAATATTTTGAACCTCGCGTTTGAGGGCATCGACGGTGAGTCGCTGTTGATGGCCCTGCGCGATGTGGCCGTTTCTACCGGCTCCGCTTGCAACTCGGCAAGCGTTGACCCCTCTTACGTCTTACTCGGGGTAGGCGTTCCGCGCACGCTAGCACTTTCATCGCTACGCTTTAGTTTTGGACGCTTCACCACGCAAGACGATATTGATCACGCGCTAACCCTCATTCGCCATGCGGTGAGCGGTTTACGAATACTGCCACGCTAAGCGGCTAGCGCTTTTACAAGGAGCACGCCTTATGGCAACACTCAACATTACCCCAGCTGCCGCACAACAGATCCGCCATGTGCTTGATGAACGTGGCCAAGGCCTGGGGCTGCGTGTATCGGTCAAGCCCAGCGGCTGCTCGGGCTACAGCTATGTGCTGGACTTTGCCGATGAAGTCGGTAGTGACGAAGTTCTCTTTGAAGATCACGGCGCCAGCGTTTATGTGGCACCTGATGCACTTGAGATGCTGGATGGTAGCGAAGTGGACTATGTCAGCGAAGGGCTGAACCGCTTTTTCAAGTTCAACAACCCAAATGTTAAAGATGAATGCGGCTGCGGTGAAAGCTTTACGGTGTAAACCGTAGGCGCCAATGTCATCATCGGTATTCAACCCCCGTTTGAGGCGCTATAATCGCGCCCACTCGGTAATCGGTGGGCACTACCGTCATTTTGCCGAAACGATTTTCCTTCGCCGCCCCGGTTTGCCGAGGCGGCAATTTCTGCTTTATCCCTTTCTCTAAAGGCCTCAAGGAGATATTTACATGGCTACTGAACGCACTCTGTCTATCATCAAGCCCGATGCCGTTGCCAAAAACGCCATTGGCGACATCATCGCTCGCTTTGAAAAAGCCGGCCTGCAGGTTGTTGCTGCTAAAATGACCCACCTTTCTGAAGAGAAAGCGGGCGGTTTCTACGCCGAGCACAAAGAGCGTCCGTTCTTTAAAGACCTGGTGGGCTTCATGACGTCCGGCCCGGTGGTTGTTCAAGTACTTGAAGGTGAAGGCGCGATTGCCAAAAACCGTGATCTGATGGGTGCTACCAACCCTAAAGAAGCGGCCCCGGGCACTATTCGTGCTGACTTCGCGGAAACAATCGACGCTAACGCTGTCCATGGTTCCGATTCTGCAGAAAGCGCTGCGCGCGAAATTAGCTACTTCTTCGGTAATGACGAAATCTGCCCGCGCTAATTTTTAGCGGCGCCGTTTCAACATTCGTTGCCGGCCATTTTCGCGGGGGCCTGGCCCCCGCCCTTTCTAGAACGCTGACCACCATGACCACCACCGTAGCCCAACATACGCCCGCTCCCCAATCTGCGCCTGACAGTGAAACGCCAGCGGCAAAAGCGCCTGAGCGCCAGAACCTGCTTGGCATGTCGCGCGAACAGATGGAAGCGTTCTTTTTGTCGATTGGCGAGAAGAAATTCCGCGCCGCTCAGTTGATGAAGTGGATCCACCAGGAAGGTAGCGATGACTTCACCGCGATGACCAACCTGTCCAAACCGTTGCGCGAAAAGCTGGCAAAAGTGGCCGAAATTCGTGGTCCCAGCGTTATTTACGAAGGCACCTCAGCCGACGGTACCCGTAAGTGGGTATTAGAAGTAGAGGATGGCAGCTACGTTGAAACCGTGCTGATTCCCGCTGAAAACGGCAAGCGGCGCACGCTGTGCGTCTCTTCTCAAGTGGGCTGCTCGCTGGACTGTAGTTTCTGCTCCACCGGCAAACAGGGCTTTCAGCGTAACCTTACCGCCGCCGAAATCATTGGCCAGGTATGGGTTGCACAACGCAGCGTCGGGCCGCGCCGTGACACCGCTAACCGCCCGGTTACCAACGTGGTCATGATGGGCATGGGCGAACCCCTGCTCAACTTTGACAACGTAGTGCCGGCCATGAAGTTAATGCTGGATGACAACGGCTACGGGCTCTCCAAGCGTCGCGTTACGCTGTCGACCTCAGGCGTTGTGCCGATGATCGACAAGCTCGGCGACGAGATGGACGTAAGCCTGGCTATTTCGCTGCATGCCTCGACTGACGAGCTGCGCAATGAACTGGTGCCGATCAACCGCAAATACAACATCCAAATGTTGCTGGATGCGTGTCATCGCTACCTGTCCAAGTGCCCGGACAATCGCCAGGTCACTATTGAATACACCCTGATCAAGGATGTTAACGACCAGCAAGAGCATGCCGAACAGCTCGCCGCGCTGCTTAAAGAGTTGCCCTGTAAGATTAATTTGATACCGTTTAACCCGTTTCCTAACTCAGGATATGAAAAACCATCACGCAACCAGGTCATGCGCTTTCAACAGTGGCTGTATGATTTGGAGTATAACGCGACGGTTCGTATGACTCGGGGTGAGGATATCGACGCAGCCTGCGGTCAGTTAGTGGGACGCGTGAAAGACCGAACAAAGCGCAGCGCTCGCTATATCCAATCGGTACAGATTGACGCTGACTAAACGGTGCTTATCTTGACTTCCGACGAGCACAGCGCTTTGATGGACACGGTTTATTCGTTGTGCCGGCGGTTAGTTAGCTATTTACACCATGAGGATCAACATGATCTGTCACTACAGGCGTTTTAACCCGTTTAGGGTGCCCATGTTCGCTGTACTGTTGAGCAGCGTATGGCTCGCCGGTTGTGCCACATCAAACACGTTACCCTCCCAGGCAAGCAATGACGCCAAGGATGCGTATACGCAGCTCGGCGTTGCCTACCTGGAGCGCAACAACCTCCCACGGGCGCGCACCGCCCTGGGTCACGCGCTGGAGATCGACCCGCATCATGCCAAAGCATTGCAGGCCTTGGCCATGGTCTATCAACAGCAGGGCGACATCGAACTTGCCGACCAATATTTTAAACAAGCGATCGACGCCGACCCGACATTTACCCGTGCCCGCAATAATTACGCGGCATTTTTGTATCAGCAGGGGCATATTGCTGCCGCTTGCGATCAGTTGGAAAACGCATCTAACGATGCCCAGTACGCCAACCGTGCCCAGCTTTTTACCAACCTGGGCCAATGTTATTTGGCGCTGGAAGAATTTGATAAAGCGCGTGGGCGTTTAGCCCGCGCGCAGCGTATCGACCCGCGGCAGTCGCGGGGGTACTTGACGTTAGCCGAACTGGAAGTTTCACAGGGCAATTACCATGAGGCCTGGTCACCGTTGCACACCTATTTGCAGTTGGCCGGGCCAGACCGGGCAGCGCTGGAAATGGCAATTGATATCGCTCATGCCCAAGGCGACCATGCCACGGCAGCCGATTACCAGCGCCAGCTTGGCCTTATGAACTGACGCCCTGACCACTTAATTTTTTAAGGATGCTCAGCCATGAGCGACACACAGTTACAAGATAGCGTTACTTCCTCCCGTTCCACCTCCTCTCCCGGCGAGATGCTCTTGCGCCAACGAGAAGAGCTCGGCGTGCCCATTGGAGAGGCGGCGCGCGCGCTTAATTTACGCCCGGCCGTCGTTGTTGGCCTTGAGCATGATCATTATGACGAAATTCCGGTTATTGCTTACCGTCGTGGCTACCTGCGCTCCTACGCCAAATACCTGGGTCTGAGCGAGCATATGATCCTGGACGCTTACCAGGAGCGCTATGGCGCCGCGGATGCCGAGCGAAAAGTTATTCCGGTGGCGGTTAGTCGGCCCCCCTCAAAGCTGGGCGCCTGGCTATTTAAGCTGGTGACCTTGCTGGTGATTGCTGGCCTGATCGGCGTAACCGTCATGTGGTGGCAGAGCCGTGGTGGCAGCGAGCCGCCTGGCTTTAATGAGACGTCCAGCGTTGAAGAAGGTAGCGAAGTACCGCCGGTATCGGATACTGGCGCTGAGCCCACGCCGCCTCAGCAGCCCGCCATCACCTCGCCTGCCCAGCCGGAAAACGATACGGCCACGGGTGATACCGCTGGTAATAGTGAAACGCTGCCTACCGATAACGCGGAGCAGACCGCGACAGTCGACGAGTCTGCCGCGCTTGATATTGCGGCAGATACAGATGCGACCAATACTGATGCAGCAGACGCTGATGAAGGTGCCACCGAGGAAGCGGCAACGGCCCCGGCAGGCAACCCAGGCCAGATGGAGCTCACGTTTAACGAGCAGTCCTGGACTGAAATTTTCGATGCCAACAATCAACGTGTATTTGTTGGCTTACAAACGCCCGGCACCAATGTAACCGTTGAAGGTGTGCCGCCGTTTCGTTTAACCGTAGGAAACGCCACTGGCGTCGTACTGCGTTACCAAGGTGAGCAGATCAACCTTGCAGAACGCGCAGGCGCCAACAATGTCGCCCGATTCACCCTGGGAGAGTGACCCGTCTTATGCACGCCCCTTCTCCGATAAAACGCCGCCAGTCCCGCCAGATTCACGTCGGCAGTGTGGCGGTAGGCGGAAATGCACCTATTTCCGTACAGAGCATGACCAACACCAACACGCTGGACGTGGCGGCTACCGTTGGGCAGATTCAGCAGTTGGAAAAAGCCGGTGCTGACATCGTACGCGTCTCCGTACCGGACATGGACGCTGCGGAAGCCTTTGGCAAAATCAAGCAGCAGGTGGGTGTGCCGTTGGTGGCCGACATTCACTTTGACTACAAGATCGCCCTGCGCGTCGCGGAGCTAGGCGTTGACTGCCTGCGCATCAACCCCGGCAATATTGGCCGTGAAGACCGCGTACGCGCGGTGGTGAGTGCCGCACGCGATAACGGCATTCCTATCCGCATTGGCGTTAACGCCGGTTCGTTGGAAAAAGACCTTCAGAAAAAGTATGGCGAGCCCACGCCTGCCGCGCTGGTAGAATCCGCCATGCGCCATATCGACCACCTGGATCGGCTCGATTTTCAAGAGTACAAGGTCAGCGTAAAAGCCTCTGATGTGTTTATGGCCGTCGCGGCTTACCGTGACCTTGCCACGCGCATTGAGCAGCCGCTTCACTTGGGTATTACCGAAGCAGGCGGGCTGCGCTCGGGCACCGTTAAGTCGTCTATTGGCCTGGGTATGCTGCTGATGGACGGCATCGGCGACACGATTCGTGTGTCACTTGCCGCCGACCCGATAGAAGAGATTAAAGTCGGCTTTGATATGCTCAAAAGCCTGCGCCTGCGCGCCAAGGGCATCAACTTTATTGCCTGCCCCAGCTGCTCACGCCAAAACTTTGACGTTATCAGCACCATGAATCAGCTTGAAGAGCGTCTGGAAGACATCATGACGCCGCTGGATGTTTCGGTGATTGGCTGCGTCGTTAACGGCCCGGGTGAAGCAAAAGAGACCGATATTGGCCTGACCGGCGGCAGCCCCGCCAACCTGGTGTATATCGACGGCAAACCGGCCAGCAAACTGCGTAATGACCACCTGGTGGATGATCTTGAGCGGATGATCCGCGAAAAAGTGCGCCAAAAACAGCAGCAAGAAGATGACATGATCGCCCGCAGCGTTTAATGCCGGGGCCATGCATCAGCCAGGATGCAGAACGAGGAGTTTTCATTGAGCAAGTCCGCTGTTAAAAAGATTCAAGCCATCCGTGGTATGAACGACCTGTTGCCCAGCGATAGTCCTCGCTGGCAATTTTTTGAGACCAAAGTACGTCAGTTAATGCATCGCTACGGCTTCGATGAAATTCGCACGCCGATTGTCGAGCAAACAGCGCTGTTCGCCCGCTCGATTGGTGAAGTGACCGATATCGTCGAAAAAGAGATGTACACCTTCGACGACCGCAACGGCGATAGCCTGACACTGCGTCCTGAAGGCACTGCCAGCTGCGTGCGCGCAGCGATGGAACACGGCCTGCTCTACAACCAGACCCAACGGCTTTGGTACCAGGGTCCGATGTTTCGTCACGAGCGCCCTCAAAAAGGCCGCTATCGTCAGTTTCATCAGGTAGGTGTTGAGACATACGGCTTTGAAGGGCCGGATATCGATGCCGAAGTGATTCTGCTCTCGGCGCGCCTGTGGAAAGAGCTAGGCCTGTTTGAGCATGTCACGCTTGAGCTTAACTCGCTGGGTTCGTCCGAGGCGCGCGCCGCCTACCGCGATAAGTTGGTGACCTACTTTGAGCAGCACCGCGAGATTCTCGACGAGGACTCCCAGCGCCGTTTGATCACTAACCCGCTGCGCATTCTGGACTCTAAAAACCCGGCCATGGCGGACATGCTTAACGGCGCCCCGCAGCTCATGGATCATCTTGATGATGCATCGCGCGAACACTTCGAGCAGCTGAAAGCCATGCTGGATGCGGCGGGTATCCCCTTTGTGATCAACCCTCGCCTGGTACGCGGGCTCGACTACTACTGCCGTACGGTGTTCGAATGGACCACCAGTGCGCTGGGTAGCCAGGGCACGGTATGTGCTGGCGGTCGTTACGATGGCATGGTGGAACAGCTGGGCGGCAAACCGACCCCGGCGGTTGGGTTCGCCATGGGTATTGAGCGGTTAATCCTGTTGCTGGAGACGCTAAGCCTGGTGCCGGACGAAGCCTTGGGCGGCTGCGATGTCTACCTCCTGCCTATGGACGATAACGCAACGATTGCCGCGCTCACGCTTGCTGAACAGCTGCGTAGTGAGCTTCCCGACTTGCGCCTTCAACTGCACTGCGGCGGCGGTAGCTTTAAGAGCCGCATGAAAAAGGCCGATAAAAGCGCTGCGCCCATCGCCATCCTGCTGGGCGAGGACGAACTGGCCGA
Organism: Halomonas citrativorans; assembly: GCF_014898005.1. NCBI lineage: Bacteria > Pseudomonadati > Pseudomonadota > Gammaproteobacteria > Oceanospirillales > Halomonadaceae > Halomonas > Halomonas citrativorans. Next base: position 187,921 of record NZ_JABUYX010000002.1, on the reverse strand, counting down.
ACACGCCGCCACGCTTAAGTTCTTGCGCGATGACCGCGAACAGCAGCGCGTGAGCCAAGCGGCACTTTCTGCCACGCTAGGCGACCTGCTGGCCCACTAAGCCAACCGAACAGGCGCTGTGCGCTTACAAATAACTAATCGCCGCTGTGCTGCGGCGATTTTATGCAATAGGAGGCCGCCCGTGGCGGATCGAAGCGAAGAAGAGCAGCTGGACATCGTTAAGCGCTGGTGGAAAGAGAATGGAACCTCTCTGATTGCAGGTGCCGCTCTTGCTGCTGCGGGCGTCTTTGGCTGGAATGCATGGCAAAACTATCAGCAAGGCCAGTCGGAAGCCGCCTCGGTGCGCTACCAGCAATTGGTCAACGTTGCCACGGCCAACGAGCTGGATGAGCAGCAAACGGCCAGCGCCCGCGAGCTCATTAGCGAGCTTACCGACGATTACGGCAAAACGCTCTATGCTGAATTGGCGCTGCTTATGGACGCTCGGTTAGCTGTACAACAGGGCGATATCGATGCGGCAAAAGTCTCTCTTGAGCAGGTAGCTGATAACTCATCGCGTCGCTATGTGCAAAGCCTGGCCTGGCTGCGTCTGGCACGCATTGAGGTCGCCAACGGTAATCCTGAAGCGGCACTTGCTTTACTGGATGAGCCGATCAGCGAAGCCCTGGCGGCGCAGCAAGCCAACGTCCGCGGTGACGCCTACGCAGCCTTAGGGCAAACCGATCAGGCGCGGAGCGCTTGGCAAAACGCGCAGGAACTTGCAGAGAGCCTCGACCAAACGCTTTACGGCGTACCATTCAAGCTTGACGATCTTGGCGCCGAGGAGGCGACACAATGATGAATCTGCGTCTTTCCAAACAGATCATGCGCGTGACGCTAGGTGCGGTAGCTATTGCTCTGCTGGCAGGTTGTGCCAATAAAGGCGAACCCGCGTATACGCCCAAAGAGCTGCGTAGCTTTGATGAAACATCAAATCTGACCACCCAGTGGCGCCAGAATATCGGCAGCGGCCTGGGCCGTGCGCGTTACCCTATCGCCCCTTCCCGTGAAGGCAGCACGATCTTTGCTGCCGATGCACAAGGCCTGGTCATGGCGTTAAACGCTAATACCGGTAATCGTGAGTGGCGCGTAGAGCTTGATACACCGATCTCCAGCGCGCTGACCGCGATTGCAGGCCAGGTCTACCTGGGCACTCGCAACGGTGAAGTAATTGCACTGGATCAACGCGATGGCAGCGTCAGCTGGCGCTCCAGAGTATCCAGCGAAGTGCTGGCCGCGCCTCAAGCCAACCAGCAATTGCTGGTCGTACAAAGCGTTGATGGTCAGATAACGGCGCTAGACCGCACCAACGGCCAAGAGCGCTGGGTTTATACCAGTTCTCAGCCTGCCCTTACCCTTCGCGGTACCGGGACGCCGATGGTCATTGACCCGGTCACTTTCGTCGGCCTCGCAAACGGACGCCTGGCCACGCTTGATAACCGTAGCGGCCAGCCGCTGTGGGATATGCAAATCGCCACCCCCAGTGGCCGTAGCGAAGTTGAGCGACTGGTCGATATTGCCGGCCAGCCGCTGATTACGCCTGACGGCCGCCTGTTTGTCACCAGTTACAACGGTCGCGTGGTGGCACTGGAAGCCACACGCGGCAGCGTACTCTGGGAAAGTAATCTCTCTAGCCGCCATTCACCGCTGATGGTGGGTAACTATCTTTATGTGGTTACCGACGACAGCCACCTCGTCGCGCTTGATGCCGAAAATGGCCAAGAAATATGGCGTAACAATGAACTTGAAGATCGCTGGCTTACCGCCCCAGCCTTTGCTGATGGCCGTATCGTGGTTGGCGATTTTGAAGGTTATGTCCATTTGGTCGACGCGCGTGAAGGTAACATCGTGGGCCGCACCCGGGTGCATAAATCCGGCATTAGCGTGTCCCCCATTACTGATGGCAGCACCATTCATGTCCAGGCCGACAATGGTCGTCTGGAAACCCTGGAAGTCACTCCATGACACCCGTCATTGCTTTGGTCGGTCGCCCCAATGTGGGCAAATCGACACTTTTTAACCACCTAACGCGTTCGCGTGATGCACTCGTGGCCGACTTTCCCGGCCTCACCCGCGACCGCAAGTATGGCAACGGCATGCTGGGCGGCAAAGCCTATACGGTGATTGATACCGGCGGTATCAGTGGTGATGAGGAAGGCATTGATGCGGCGATGGCAGAACAGTCGCTTGCCGCGATTGATGAAGCCGATATTGTCCTGTTCCTGGTCGATGCCCGTGCCGGGCTTAACGTAGCGGATGAAGCGATTGCCAACCACCTACGCGTTAACCAGAAAAAAACCTGGTTGGTGGTGAACAAGACCGATGGTCTGGAAGAGCACTCGGCCATGGCCGACTTCTGGAAGCTGGGCCTTGGCGACCCTTGGGCCATTGCTGCCGCGCACGGACGTAACGTTTCAACGCTGATTGATACCGTGCTTGAGCCGTTTCCCGAGCGCGACCCCAGCATTCCAGCGGATATCGGTTCCAAAGGCATCCGCATTGGGGTCATTGGTCGCCCCAACGTGGGCAAATCCACGCTGGTCAACCGCCTGCTGGGTGAAGATCGTGTCGTGGTGTTCGATGAAGCCGGTACCACGCGTGATGCTATCGAGATTCCTTTCGAGCGCCGCGGCAAGCCGTATGTGTTGATCGACACCGCCGGTATTCGCCGCCGCAAGAACGTTAGCGAGATTGCCGAGAAGTTTTCCATTATCAAAACCCTTGACGCGATTAAAGAGTGTCATGTGGCAGTGATGGTACTGGATGCCCGCAGCGGCCTGGTTGAGCAGGATCTTCACCTGTTGGATTACGTGCTGACAACAGGGCGTGCGCTGGTACTGGCGATCAACAAGTGGGATGGCCTGGAGAGCGAAGCAAAAGACAAGATGCGTGCCGATATCAAGCGCCGCCTGGGCTTTGCCGACTACGCTGAAATGCACTTTATTTCAGCTCTGCACGGTACCGCAGTGGGTGATTTATACCCCTCCATTGAGCGGGCATTTAATGCGGCCAACGCACACTGGTCGACCAACCGGTTGACGACCCTTTTACAGGATGCGGTCAGCCAGCACCAGCCCCCGATGGTTAACGGGCGGCGTATTAAGCTGCGTATGGCCCACCAGGGCGGCAGTAATCCGCCGATTATCGTTGTGCACGGTAATCAGACCGCGTCGGTTCCTGAAGCGTATCGCCGCTATCTGATCAATACTTTCCGTAAAGTGTTGAAGGTGCGCGGCACGCCCATGCGGTTTGAGTTCCGCTCAGGCGATAACCCGTTTGACTCTATGGCCGGGGCCAGTGATAAAGAGAAAGCCAAAAAGCGCGAGCTTACCCGCACTAAAGATGCGCGGAAAAGCCGTCGCTAAACGCTCTATGCGCTATCCCGCAGTAATAACGCCTGCTTGTTTAAGCAGGCGTTTTTTGTTTTAAGCTAACATGTACAAAGCTGCTTGACAGAAACCAGCGCGGCCCCTCAAATAGCCGCGCTTCTCGCTCATGCTCCCCGGCGCTTGCCGCCACCACCCTTCTCAGGAGGGAACCTTATGTTATATGCCGTTCGTTACTGGCGCTGGCTTGTGATGCTGAGTTTGGCAAGCCTGCTTACCGGCTGCCTTGCACTCCCCCAAACGGGCCTATTTGCCTTTCGCTTGGCCATTACCTCACTCGGCGTGGAGGATGTGCGTATTGGCCCCTACTCCGTTGACGCAGGCCTGGACACCAGCGACTTGACCAGCCTGCTGGCTTCAAGCCTGGGCATGGGTAGCCTGCCGGTTCAGGCAACACTCGCGATGGGCCTTGGGCTGCCTGCGGGGATGCCGGCGGTAGCCATGTCAGGCTTTAACTGGACGCTGGACATGCCAGGTGTTGACCCCGTGGAAGGGGAGTATACCCAGGATGTTTCATTAACCTCGGGCGACGGCGCCAATCTACGCCTGCCGGTGGCATTTGATATCCTGGGCACCGATGCCCAAAAAATGGCGCCAATGCTGAACCTGGTCCAGAAGCTTGCCTCTCAAGGCTCACTACCCGCAGGCAGTGAGCTTGCGATCACGCCGGGCGATTTACGCGGCCTAGGCATGACGCTACCGGCGGGGCTACTCACACCGACCATTCGCCTTAATGTGGGTGAAGATGGTCAGCTAATCCCTCAGCGTTAAGCTGTTTCTGCCCAGCATGGCAACAGAGGCTAGCCAATGCTCCACGTGGTCAAGTCATCTGGTTAAATGTCGGCTCAGTTCAGCGTTTCCCCCTAGCCTCAATCCCTGTCCTTAATCACTGTCCTCAAGTGCATTAAGTGGCAACAAGGGGATTGATTTACCCTGCACAGTGGTTATCTTGTGTGCATGGAATTCAATCATCTTTAAGGAAATCATCTCATGCGTTGGCTTCGTCCCTTTGCTGTTACTGCGCTATGCGCTTCTTTAGCGGCCTGTTCAACGTCCCCTACCGGACGCTCGCAATTATTGCTGCTTTCTGATGACCAGCTTAACGAGATGGGCCAACAGGCATTCGCCCAGTACCAGCAGGATATTCCTACCGCAGGCCAGGCAAGCCACCGCTATGTGCAGTGCATCACCAATGCCATCGTGGATGTATTACCGGCTGAACAGCGTAACCTTGACTGGCAAATCCGGGTATTTGAAGCCGAACAGCCCAACGCCTTCGCACTGCCAGGCGGTTATATGGGGGTCAACACCGGCATGCTGAATGTTGCCACCAACCAGGATCAACTGGCCTCCGTGGTAGGCCATGAAATTGGTCACGTACTTGCCCGCCACGCCAATGAGCGGGCATCGACCGAAAACGCTACGTCACTAGGGCTTTCGGTTATTTCCAGCGCATCGGGTATGCAAACCCCTGGCGGACAACAGCTGATGGGCGTGCTGGGCATGGGCGCGCAATACGGCATTGCCTTGCCGTTCTCACGTAGCCATGAAAGCGAAGCGGATGTGATTGGCCTGGACCTGATGGCACAGGCAGGCTTTGACCCGCGTCAAAGCGTTACGCTCTGGGAAAACATGCAGGCCGCCTCGGGCGGTGGCGCGCCACCGGCCTGGATGTCGACGCACCCAAGCCAGGGGCAGCGCATTGAGGGCCTACAAGCCAATATGGACACAGCGCTTGCCACCTACGAGCAGGCGCGCAACAGCGGGCACACACCTAACTGCCAGCGTCCGTAACCCTTTGCTTTAATTTGTAACGATAAAGGGCCGATCCATCTCGGCCCTTTTTTGATGAACACATGCAAGCGGCTAACCCGCGTTGAGCATTCTGCGCAGCATCTGGCGTACCTGAGTCGTCTCGGGGCGTACATTTCGCCATAGATAAAATGCTTCAGCGGCTTGCTCTACCAGCATTCCCAGGCCATCCAACCGCTGGGCACCATGCGTTCCTGCCCACTTCAAGAAAACCGTTTGCGTAGCGCCATACATCATGTCGTAGGCCCAGGTATCGTTTGCAAACAGATGACCCGGCAGAGGGGGTAAATCGCCCGTTAGGCTGGCACTGGTTCCGTTGATCACGACACTAAAAGGGCCTTTTGCTGCCTTAAACCCTCCGCCGTGAATCTCGCCCAAATCAGCAAAATCGTCGGCCAATTGTTGGGCTTTTTCAGCCGTTCGGTTAACGACCACCACCTCGCCAGGCTTTTCTGCGAGTAACGGCTCTAAAATTCCCCGCACGGCCCCACCAGCGCCCACCACCAGGATGCGCTTATCGGCAAGCGCTACACGGTTATATGCAAGGTCGCGTAACAAGCCAACGCCATCGGTATTATCGCCGTAAGTAAGGCCATTACCTCCGACTATCAGCGTATTCACCGCACCAGCCCGCTGGGCACGCCTGCTCAGGGTATCGCAGAGCGCAAACGCCTCCTCCTTAAAGGGTACGGTAACGTTGGCCCCCCGCCCGCCTTTATCAACGAATGTGCGCCAGGCATCGGTAAAGCCATCCAACGGCGCCAGTTGTGCTGTGTATTCAATTTTTTGCTGTGTTTGCAGGGCAAATTCGTTATGAATGAGGGGGGATTTTGAGTGCTCAATGGGATTACCCAATACGCAGTAAAGGTCACTCATCAACTCGTTCCTGTACGCTGTTTTATATTTCTGTGGATCACGATGTTTAAGCCCTATCCGACACGTTGAGCCAGTCTCTTGGCACCAGGTAATCATTTAGCGTGGCTTCAGCACTCTCAGGGGCAGGCGTATAGGCATACTCCCAGCGCGCCAGTGGTGGCATCGACATTAAAATTGACTCGGTGCGCCCGCCGCTTTGTAAGCCAAACAGCGTTCCTCGGTCCCATACGAGGTTAAATTCTACATAGCGGCCGCGACGGTAAAGCTGAAACGCTCGCTCACGCTCGCCCCAATCATCCTGTTGGCGGCGCTTAACAATCGGCACGTAAGCCTCTAAAAAGCTATCGCCCACGGCGCGTTGAAAGGCGAAACACTCCTCGAAACTGCCAGCATTCAAATCATCGAAAAACAGCCCGCCCACCCCACGGGTCTCATCACGGTGCTTTAAATAAAAGTACTCGTCGCACCACGCTTTATAGCGATCATAAACATCATCGCCAAAAGGGTCGCAGGCGGCTTTGGCCACCTGGTGCCAGTGCACCACGTCCTCAAGCACCGGGTAGTAGGGCGTTAAGTCAAAGCCTCCACCAAACCACCAGACGGGCGTTTCGCCCTCTTTTTCAGCAATAAAAAAGCGTACGTTGCCGTGGCTGGTAGGGACATGCGGGTTTTCAGGATGCAGCACCCAAGAAACTCCAACCGCATGAAAGCTGCGACCGGCAAGCTCCGGCCGGGCTGCCGTTGCCGAGGGCGGCAGTTGAGCACCATACACATGGGAAAAGTTGACGCCGCCTTTTTCAAAGACACCGCCCTGCTCAATCACACGTGAGCGTCCGCCACCACCCTCCTCACGCTGCCAGCTGTCCTCCTTAAACGCAGCTTTACCGTCAGCCGCGGCCAGCCCCTCACAAAGCCGGTCTTGAAGGCCGAGCAGGTACTGCTTAACGTCGTCTAAATGCTCGTGCGCCACGATGACTCCCGTTCAAAATTCTTACTACACAGTAATCTTCACCATAGCGCGTTTAAGCACTTGGTACTTAAGCCGTTTACGTATCTCTTTAAGCGCGCATTACCTGGCCACTGGCTAAATCACGGATAGTGCTGGGTCGTGGATTCCCACCCAGCTCGCCCGCTACTATCGCGGCGACTTCCTGCCCAAAAATAGCGGCGACTTCTTCATCGCTCATGGCAGGTGCCTCACCCGCACGATTGGCCGATGTCGACACCAGTGGCCCGCCAAACGCTTCGCATAACGCTTTCATTAAGGGGTGGTCGGTCACGCGTAAGGCCACGCGTTGATGAGCACCGCGAACCAGCGCATGGCTGCGACCGTTATCCGGCACCAGCCAGGTGTTAGGGCCAGGCCAACTGGCCGCAAGTGGAGCATGCAGTTCAAGCGGCAATTGGTTTAGCCAGGGCTGAAACTGCTGGATACTGGCCGCCACCAAAATAATGCCTTTGGAAGGATCGCGCTCTTTCATGCGCATTAACCGGGTAAGCGCTTCATCATTATCCGGGTCACAGCTAAGCCCCCACACGGCTTCGGTGGGGCACGCAATAACACCGCCAGCATGCAGTGCATGAATGGCAGCTTCGAGGTCGACAGCCGGTTTCATTGGCTCTCCTGCTCTACAAGCAATTAGCGATAAGAGAATGCTCACATCCTATCATGGCCTGGGTAAGCGTACCCAACCACCCACCTGCTGAGCGACCCATCCATCAAGCTCCAGCATCAATAACCGCTGCTGGCAGCTGCTGACAGACTCCCCGGTATGCTGAACCAGTGAATCAAGCGGCACCGGCGTTGCCGATAAAACGTTAAGCAGCTCATCAGGCAGTGGTTCGCTTGATGGCGCCATCGCCCCTGAAGGGGGAGACGAAGCCTTCACGGACGCGGGTAAAAAGCTACCCGCCCACTGCTGCAACTCTTCAAGCATATCGTCGACATGGCGCACCAGCGTTGCGCCATTCCGCAACAAGTGCAGGCAGCCTTGAGCCTGGACATTGTGCAAAGACCCAGGCAGGGCAAAAAGCTCCTTGTTCTGCTCCAGGGCCAAGCGAGCGCTGACCAACGAGCCGCTTTTCTCGGTGGCTTCGATCACTAACGTCCCCAATGAAAGCCCGGTCACAATCCGGTTGCGGCGCGGGAAGAACGCGGGACGTGCCTTGGTGCCCGGCGGATGCTCTGATAACAATAACCCGCCAGGCGCGCAGCTCAGTTGCTCATGCAGGTCGCGATGTCGAGCCGGGTAAATAACGTCCACGCCACAGCCTAACACCGCAATACTGCTTCCACCGGCACTCAGCGCGGCACGCTGTGCGATGCCATCAATGCCCAGCGCCATACCGCTGACCACGCACCAGCCTCGGCGAGCCAGTTCCCGCGCAAAGCCCTGGGCATTGGCATTACCTTCCGAGGTGGGTTTGCGGGTTCCCACCATGGCAATCCTTGGCCCTTCAAGCGCCTGTAAATCCCCTTGAGCCCAAAGAATGGTGGGCGGGTCCGGTAACTCGTTGAGCAGCTCAGGCCAGGCCGGGTGGTGACGATGCAGAATATGTCGCGCTGGTCCGCTCTGCTGCCATGCCCGCGCATCGTCTACGCATCTCTGAAGCGGGCTGCGCTCGGGGTGTTCAAGCCACAGCCGTAAGGCACTGGCGGCGTTAGCGGGCAGTGTCGCCAGCCAACCTTCCGGCCAGCGCGGCTGGCGTGCCACCATCTGGGTAATGCGCAGTGCGCCCATGCCCGGCAAGGCGTTGACCACTAACCACTCACTGGTATTCATCGACGCTCCTCAACGTGCATGCTGAATATCCCCATTGCGTTATAAATCCGGAGTCACCACACGATCACCCACTTCCAGCATGCTGGACGCTTGCATCACCAGCGCATAACTCACCTGCTGGTAAGGCTTCACTACCATTGCCCAGCCCGCTGGGCTCGGTGGCAACGGCGTTACTGCCTGGCGACGCGCGTCGAAAACAGTTTCGCTGGGCGAATTCACTTGAAGCAGATGCCCTGGCTCCAGGCCGTCTTGCGCGCCTACATCCAAAGCAATGATGTGCAAGGCACCTATAAAACGTACGCCGCCGGGCACGGCGAGAATACGACCGTTTATTGCACTGCTCGGCAAGCGGGGTTGAAGCGCCGTTCGAGGCGCATCGGGTTCCAGGGCAAGAATAAGATCGTTACTACGCACCTCTTGATGAGCGCTAAGCACTTCCAGCAGGGCAATATCCTCCTCACTGCGTACAAGGCGAGCTTCGCCGATGTGACTTAACGCCTGCCCCAACACCGCGCCGTCGTCAGCGGTATAGGTCTGTGTCTGACGATAAATACCGAAGGTGGCAAGGCCCGTCGTTGCTCTATTCGTCACGTTGCTCGGTACGCTTTCCAGTGCGTGGCTCGGCATAGCGCCACGGGCGTAAATCCGGTCACCTGCACCGTTGATCAATCGCTGATGCTCGCCGGCCAACACATAGGCCATCTCAGGCTGGCGCACTCCGGCTTCTATTACTCGGTGTTCACGCCAAAAAGCGTTAAGGCTTTCAAGCGAGAGTGCGCCGAGTTCACTTACCCTCGCGTCTAGCGCTCCATCGGGCATTGGCAAGGTGCGTATTTGGGGAGAAAGCGTCACCACCGGCAGCGTTTCAGCGCCAACGGCGTGAAGACTTATTAACAACCCAGACAGCAGGCTTACTACCCTCTTGAGCACGCCACAAAGCGCGTTTTGTCTTGCCGCGCGGCGCATAAAGTTGGCTAGCACTATCCCGTACTCCGTGAAGGATGTTTCGATCATTTTCATGGCGCTTCACCGCATGTGCTGATGCCCAGGAGCGCTGCCAGCGTGATATAGTGGCGATTAGCAAAGTACCAGGCCGCCGCTATTCGGCCTGATTATCCAAGATTTAGCTTAACGATGACGGTAATCCCCATGGCCAAACTTCCTATTCTCGAATTCCCCGATGAGCGCCTGCGCACCAAGGCGGTACCGGTGGAAACCGTTGACGACGAGGTCCGCCAGCTTGTCGACGATATGTTAGAGACCATGTACGACGCGCGTGGCATTGGCCTTGCAGCCACCCAAATTGATGTCCATCGTCGTATCGTCGTCATGGACGTAAGCGAAGATAACTCGCAGCCGCTGGTGCTGATCAACCCTCGCTATACGCCGGTCGGCGAAGACCAAGAGCCGCTTTCTGAAGGCTGCTTGTCGATTCCCGAGCACTACGCGGAAGTGCCGCGCTTCCTTACGGTAAAACTCAACGCGCTTGACCGTAACGGCGAGGCGTATGAGCTTGAGGCCGATGGCCTGCTGGCGCACTGCATTCAACACGAGTACGACCACCTTGAAGGTGTACTGTTTGTTGATTATCTTTCGCCACTAAAGCGCGACCGCATCATGAAAAAAATGCAGAAACGTCATAAGCTGATGAAAGACGACGCTTAACAGCCATCCGTTTTAGCACAGTTTACTTCGGTTTTTGTAGAAGTTTTGTAAATGAGCGTATTTAAAACGCTTAAGGCCGAGAAGCCTGGTACTCCATACAACGGTACAACAGCCGTTGTATACCCTGCTTCTCGGCCTTTATTGTTGCCCCAGGCTTTCTCATTTCCCCTGTCACCAGGTACCTGTTGTCATGTCACAGTTGCGCGTTGTTTTTGCTGGCACGCCTGATTTCGCTGCCTCAAGCCTTGCGGCCCTACTGGCTAGCAAACATAAGGTAGTGGCGGTTTATACCCAACCCGACCGCCCGGCAGGTCGTGGTCGCAAACTCACGCCAAGCCCCGTTAAAAAGCTTGCTCTTGAGCATGCGCTTCCGGTCTACCAGCCACAAACGCTAAAAGACCCGGCCGCTCAAGCGGAGCTTGCCGCCTTAAACGCCGATATTATGGTGGTCGTGGCGTACGGTTTATTGCTGCCTCAGGCAGTATTGGACACACCGCGCCTGGGGTGCATTAACGTCCACGCCTCACTGCTACCCCGCTGGCGCGGCGCCGCCCCGATTCAGCGCGCGATTGAAGCCGGTGATAACGCCTCGGGCGTTACCATCATGCAAATGGATGCAGGGCTTGATACCGGCGCCATGCTGCACGAAGTACGCACCCCGATCACCGAGCAAACCACCGGTGGCGACCTGCATGACTGCCTGGCGCTTCAAGGCGCCACTGCGCTCACCAGCGTGCTGGATAAACTGGCCAACGGTAACGCCAGTGCGACACCCCAGCCGGAAGAAGGCGTTACCTACGCCACCAAGCTCAGCAAAGCAGAGGCCGAGCTGGACTTCACTCAGCCTGCTGAACGCCTTGCGCGTAAAATCCGCGCCTTTAACCCCTGGCCGGTGGCGTGGTGTCAGATGGGTGATGACCGCTTACGCTTACTCATGGCAAGCGTTGCAGCCGGTGAACAGGGCGCAACGCCGCCCGGCACGCTGCTTGAAAACGGTGAAGACCATCTGCGTATTGCCTGTGGCCCGGAAGGCCGCGAGGTTTTATGTATCAGCAGCGCCCAACTTCCTGGCGGTAAGGCCATGGCTGTGCGCGACTTACTCAATGCCCGCCATGCCCGTTTGACGCCCGGTAACCGCCTTGGTCAGCCTGAATCCCAGCAAGGAGACGCTTTATGAGTCAGCAACGCTCACAACACGGTAAACGCGCATCAGGCAATAGCGGCCAGGACGTGCGCGCCGCCGCCGCCCGTGCGTTAGCGCCGGTTATTTCTCAGCAAGGTTCACTGGCCGCGTTGGATGAGAACAGTGTCGTTGCCCGCGACCGGGGCCTTTTAAAAGAGCTCTGCTTTGGCACCTGTCGCCAGCTTCCACGTTTGGAAGCGCTGGCTAACAGCCTCCTAAAGCAGCCCTTTAAAAAGCGTGACAGTGATATTCACGCGCTGCTGCTGCTGGGTATTTATCAGTTGCTGTATATGCGTATTCCCGCCCACGCGGCCGTCGGCGAAACCGCCGGTGCCGCGCGCTTGTTGGGTAAAGAGTGGGCGACCCGCGTACTCAATGGCTGCCTGCGCCGCCTACAGCGCGAGTCGGATGAACTCCAGGCCGCCGTTGATAAGGATGAGAGTATTGCGCTGGCCCACCCCCGCTGGCTGCTGGAGGCACTACGCAACGCCTGGCCGGAGCAGTGGCGGGCAATTGTTGAGGCAAATAATCAGCCTGGCCCTATGACGCTGCGCGTCAATCAGCATCACAATGACCGCGAAGCCTATATAGAACGGCTGACCGAACAAGGCTTAAGCGGTGAACTCTGCGCCCACTCGCCGGATGGCATTACCCTTAACACGCCCTGCGATGTCACCCTGCTACCCGGATTTTCCGAGGGCCACGTTAGCGTACAGGATGAGGCAGCCCAGCTGTGTGCTGCGCTACTTGGCCCGGCCCTGGCACCTCGCCCCGGTGCGCAGGTATTGGATGCCTGTAGCGCGCCTGGCGGCAAAACGGCCCACTTGCTTGAACAGTTTGATATTGCGCTAACCGCCCTGGATAGCGATAACCAACGCCTTTCGCGGGTAGAGAGTACGCTAGACCGATTAGGCCTATCCGCCACGCTTCAGAATGTGGATGCCACCCAGCGCGCCTGGTGGAACGGCACACCGTTTGAGGCTATTCTGCTTGACGCTCCTTGCTCGGGCACCGGCGTTATACGGCGCCATCCGGATATCAAAACACTGCGACGCAAAGAGGACATCCGCAAGCTGGCCAAGCTACAGCAGCAGCTACTGGACAATTTATGGCCCATGCTGCGCGAAGGCGGCACGCTGTTATACGCCACCTGCTCGGTACTGCCTGAGGAGAATGCCCAACAGATCGAGGCCTTCCTGGCGCGCACACCTGATGCCAAAGTGACCACGCCCAGCGATGTGGCCTGGGGTATCCAAAGCGGTCAGGGCCGCCAGCTATTTCCAGAGCAAGGACGTCATGACGGCTTTTTTTATGCCAGGCTTGAGAAGCAGTCTGCCTAGGCGCGTTCTGGTGCCAAGGCAGTGAACTCATGACTAAGGATGGAGATACCATGACTCACCACACCTACAAGCACATAGAAATCACCGGCTCTTCCGAGAAAGGCATCGAGGAAGCCGTGCAGAATGCAATCGCCAAGGCGTCCGAGTCTATCCAGCACATGCGCTGGCTAGAAGTGACCGATACACGTGGCCATATTGAAGACGGCCGCGTGGCCCACTGGCAGGTCACCGTTAAAGTCGGTTTCACGCTGGAATAATCCTTACCTGCATTTCGACGGCGGCTGGTTTACACTGGCCGCCGTCTTTATTGCAGCGCATTACGTTAGATATACAACGCTACCTATTGCGCTGGCGCTTTCAATGGAACCGATGCTCAGTAATGAAAATCATCATTCTCGGCGCCGGCCAGGTCGGCGGCACCCTGGCGGAGCACCTCGCTCGCGAGGAAAATGACATCACCGTTGTCGATACCGACGCCAATAAGCTGCGCGAGCTGCACACCAAGCTCGATATTCGTACCGTCACCGGCGCGGGTTCCTACCCTATCGTTCTGCGGCAAGCTGGCTGCGAAGATGCTGACATGTTAATTGCGGTGACCAACAGCGACGAAGTCAACATGATCGCCTGTCAGGTCGCGCATACGCTGTTCCGCACGCCTACCAAAATTGCCCGTGTGCGCGCCACGCCCTATCTGACTCGCAAGGGGCTTTTTGCCCACGAAGCGATCCCCATTGATGTATTGATCAGCCCCGAACAGGTGGTCACCGATCACGTCCGCCGCTTGATTGAGCACCCCGGTGCGTTGCAGGTGCTGGACTTTGCGGATGGCCTGGTGCAGCTAGTGGCGGTCAAAGCGGTGTATGGCGGGCCACTGGTGGGTCAGGACCTGGCCTTTTTGCGCAGTCATATGCCCAACGTGGATACTCGCGTCGCGGCTATTTATCGGCGTAACCGGCCCCTCATCCCCCGCGGCGACACGGTCATTGAAGCCGACGATGAGGTGTTTTTCCTTGCTGCCAGGAGAGACATTCGCGCGGTCATGAGCGAGCTTCGGCGAATCGAACGGGGCTTTCGCCGCGTCGTCATTGCGGGCGGCGGCAACATTGGCGAACGCTTGGCCGAGCATCTGGAACACAGCCATCAGGTCAAGATTATCGAGCATAGCCTTGAGCGCTGTACCACGCTCTCCGAACGGCTTGACCGCACCGTCGTGCTTCACGGCAGCGCGACCAGCAAGCGGCTTCTGGAAGAAGAGAACATTGAGGACTGCGACATTTTCTGCGCGCTGACCAACGACGACGAAGTCAATATCATGTCGTCGCTGCTAGCCAAACGGCTGGGGGCCAAGAAGGTGCTTACGCTGATCAACAACGCCGCTTACGTAGACCTCGTTCAAGGTGGCGAGATCGATATCGCAATTTCGCCCCAGCAGGCCACCATTGGCAGCCTGTTAACCCACGTACGCCGAGGCGATATCGTCAATGTGCATTCACTACGCCGTGGAGCGGCAGAAGCCATTGAAGCCATTGCTCATGGCGACAAACACTCTTCGAAAGTTGTCGGTCGTACCGTTCGCGAGATCGGCCTGCCCGAAGGCACCACGATCGGAGCGATTGTGCGCGGCAAGGACGTCATTATCGCTCATGGGGATGTCACGGTGGAGAGCGGCGATCACGTGATTCTGTTTGTGATCGATAAGCGCCGCATCCGCGATGTCGAGCGTATGTTCCAGGTCGGTTTGACGTTCTTTTAGGAGCATGCACCTACCATGAGTCTGCGGGTCATTTTACGCATTTTAGGGCTGCTGCTGATGCTGTTCAGCCTGACGATGCTCCCCCCCATTTTGATTTCCCTGTGGTTTCGCGATGGGGTCTGGTACGCATTTATGATCGGTATCGCCATTACGGCGATCACCGGCTTAACCTTGTACCTACCCAACCGCCGTGCCCACAAAGAGCTACGCATCCGTGATGGTTTTTTAATCGCGGCGATGTTCTGGACGGTTCTGGCGCTGTTTGGTTCGCTACCGCTGATGCTGTTTGGCGATACGTCGCTGAGCATTACCGATGCGGTGTTTGAATCATTTTCAGGCCTGACCACGACAGGCGCCACGGTGATTACGGGGATCGACTTTTTGCCCAAATCGATTCTCTACTATCGCCAACAGTTGCAGTGGCTTGGCGGGATGGGGATTGTGGTGCTGGCCGTCGCGATTCTGCCTACGCTTGGGGTCGGCGGCATGGCGCTTTACCGCACCGAAATTCCAGGACCTCTGAAAGACTCCAAACTAACGCCACGAATCACCGAAACGGCCAAAGCGCTTTGGTACATCTACGCCACTCTCACCATGGCCTGCATGGTGGCCTATATGCTGGCCGGCATGGATTGGTTTGATGCCATAGGGCACAGTTTCTCTACCGTGGCGATTGGCGGTTTTTCTACTCATGATGCCAGCATCGGTTACTTCAACAGCGCAGCGATTGAGCTGATTTGCGCGGCTTTTATACTCATTTCCGCGTTCAGTTTTAGCCTGCACTTTATCGCCTGGCGTGAAAAGCGCTTGCTGCACTACTTCCAAGACCCGGAAGCACGCTTTTTAATGCTGTTTCTGGCAGGACTTGTCACGATTACCGCGATTACCCTGTGGCTGACACACACCTACGATACGCTAAGCGGCTTGCGCTACGCGCTTTTCGAGGTGGTGTCCGTCGCGACCACAGCAGGCTTTTCCGTCGCCGACTTCTCGGCCTGGCCTGGCGCTATCCCTTTTTTACTGTTTATTGCCGCTTTTGTGGGCGGCTGCTCCGGTTCAACAGCAGGGGGAATGAAGGTCATCCGGATTATCCTGATTCTCAAGCAGGGCATGCGCGAGGTTATGCGCTTGATCCATCCCAATGCGGTTATCGCGGTTAAAGTCGGCAAAGTGAGTGTACCCGACAGCATCGCCCAGGCCGTTTGGGGGTTCTTCTCCGCCTACGTCATGCTGTTCTTTTTAATGCTGATGGGCGTTATGGCAACCGGCGTGGACCAGGTCACCGCCTGGTCGACCGTGGGATCAGCGCTTAATAACCTTGGCCCGGCACTCGGAGAAGCCAGCGGCAACTACGGCGAGCTACCTGATCTTGCCAAATGGATACTGGTGCTTGCCATGCTGCTAGGCCGCCTGGAAATTTTTACCGTGTTAGTGTTATTTACGCCCGCTTTTTGGCGGCGCTAATTCGGATGATGCCGTTTACTATTTGAGTTGAGACACCTAATGACCCAAGACGACACCACCCCGCTAGCCACGGCGTCTGACGCACTACCCGCCACTAGCGGGCCGCTGAAAACGGTTACCGTGGGCGGCACTACCTACACTTTGCTGGGTACGGCGCACGTGTCGGCACAAAGTGCTGACGATGTAAAAATGCTGGCTGACAGCGGGCTTTATGACGCCGTAGCAATTGAGCTGTGCGACGCCCGCCATCACAGCATGACGAACCCGGATGCCATGGGTGAGCAGGACCTTTTTCAGGTATTCAAGCAGGGCAAAGCGGGTATGGTCGCGGCAAGCCTGGCACTGGGCGCTTTTCAACAGCGTATCGCTGAGCAGTCCGGCATTGAGCCAGGTGCCGAGATGCGCGCCGCGCTTGAAGAGTGCCGTAACCGTAACCTGCCGCTTTTACTGGTTGACCGCGATGTCGGGATAACGCTTAAGCGCATCTACCGCAACGTGCCCTGGTGGCAACGCTTTTCACTCTTTTCAGGCCTGATTGGCAGCGTACTATCGCGCCAGGACGTATCCAAGGAAGAGATCGAAAAGCTAAAAGAAGGCGATATGCTGGAAGCCACGTTTAGCGAGTTTGCCGCTGAATCGGAAGCCCTTTACACCCCGCTGATTCGCGAGCGCGACCGCTACATGGTGCTACGCCTTGCCGAACAGGCGCCGCCTGGGCGCTTCAAGAACGTGTTAGTGGTGCTGGGTGCTGGCCACCTGAAAGGCACCGCTGAGCACCTGGAAGCACCATTACCCGAGAACCCAACGGTAGAACGCGAAGCGCTGGAAGCTTCACCGCCGCCCTCCAAACTCTGGAAAGCCTTGCCTTGGCTGATTACGGCGCTGGTCATTACCGGCTTTGCCATTGGCTTCTCACGCAATACCGATTTGGGTTGGCAGTTGGTGCTGGAGTGGTTCTTGATCAACGGGATTCTGTCCGGCGGGGCGACCCTTATTGCGCTTGCTCACCCGGTCACCGTTATTACCACTTTCTTTGCCGCACCGCTTACCTCGCTTAACCCAACGATTGGGGCCGGTTTTGTCGCCGCCGGGGTGGAGCTTTACATGCGCAAACCCAAGGTGCGCGACTTCGCTTCGCTACGTCAGGATGTCACCCACCTCAAAGGGTGGTGGAAAAACCGGGTGTCGCGCACGCTGCTGGTCTTTATCCTCGCCACGCTCGGCTCAGCCGTGGGCACTTGGGTCGCAGGCTTTCGAATTGTAGGTGCCTTGTTTGGTAGCGGCGCGGCGTGAGTACGCTTAAACGTTCGCCCTGGCAGGCGGATGCCTTGCTACTGCTGGTAACCATACTGGCGGCAGCCGGATGGATTTTCTCCAAGGAAGCGCTTGCCGGTATGCCGCCGATGCTGTTTATCGGCACTCGCTTTTTGCTGGCTGGGCTCATCCTGCTGGGCTTTGCCTGGCCCGCCTTAAGCGCCATGCCAGCACGGCGTATTCGGCGCGGTATTTTTGTGGGTTTTCTGTTTAGCGGCGCCATTGGCTTCTGGATCATGGGGCTTGCGACGTCAAATCACCTGGGCGAAAGTGCGTTTATCAATAGCCTGGGGATATTACTGGTGCCTATCGTTGCCAAGCTGCTGTTTGGCGATAGACCTCCACGCACCACTTGGATCGCCCTGCCCGTTGCTCTGCTGGGCTTCGCGTTGCTTTCCCTTAATGCTGGTTTCAAGGTAGAAACCAGCCAGCTTTTGATGGTCTGCGCAGCACTCTGCTTTGCGTTACTCATCAATATTAATACCCGCGTCGTGCGAAACGTAGCCGCCCTACCGCTCACCACACTTCAGCTGTTATCCGTGGGCACCGTACTAACCCTGGTGTCCTTTATGTTTGAGCGCCAGCCCGTGGCGCTTAACACGTCTATTCTGGGCTGGTTTATGGCCAGTGTTCTATTGGCAAGCGCCCTGCGGTTTTTCCTGCAAATTACCGCCCAGGGAATGACCACGCCAAGCCACGCCTCGGTGGTATTGATGCTGGAAGCGGTATGGACCGCATTATTTGCCGCCTGGTGGTTTGGCGAAGTTATGGCGCCGCTACAGCTACTCGGCTGCGGGCTAATTTTTACCGCCCTGCTGATTAACCGCTGGTACTGGGTGCGCAAGATACTCCTGCGTTGGCTACCCGGCGCTGCCCGCTAGCGACGCTCTTCCCTCTCTTCAACCCCTTCCTTTCGTGCTAACAGGCGCGTCATTGCCTCAGTGGGTTCTGCAATTTTCTTGTAGAACCGGCTGGCGGCGTAGCTATCGTTAAACACATCGAAGTAGTCATCCAGCACGGCCGCCGCGTTGTTGTCGCCCCCTTGGCGCAACAGCTCAATGGCCACCTCTGCCGTACATAAATGCGCTTTCGAGGCGGGCTTACGCAGCCGGTAGCGGGTTTCGCGTTCGGTATGTAACGGCAATACCGGCAACGCATCCAGGTACGCACTCTTGCGAAACATGCGCCGCGCCTGCCGCCATGTACCATCCAGAATGATAAACACAGGAATACGCGATTCCTGTTTGGCGCTGTGTACGGCGTCCATTCCCACCACCCGGTCAGCATAATCGGGCTGGTCATCCGGGAAGATGACAAAGGGCACGTAGCGCGGGTCTGCCAAAAGCTCGGTTAACTGCGCATCCGGCGCCGTTCGATACCAGGTAAATACCTGCGTTTGCGCCAGCACATCCCCTATCAACCGACCCGTATTGGTCGGCTTATAGTGCTCCAACGGATGCGTCAGCAGCCATACCTGGGCGTGGCTTTCGGCCTTCACCTGGTACGGGCAAAGGCAGTTTAGCGCGGGCAAATTACAGCCCTCACAGCGTATGACAAAACTGCCCCGCGCCTTGAACTCTCGACGCGGTGGGCGAGGATGACCAGTGACAGAATCACATTCAGTTGAGGCAGGCATCCGCGCTCCAAAGGTCGTCAACAGGATGAAAAAGGGCGCAGAGTATAAAGCAGTGCTTGATCGTTGACGAATCCATCACCACCGTAAACCTTTTAAATTTTCATAGTTGACATAACAAACGCTTCATCGCTAGAGTCTTGTCAACTTTTTACACAGACATGGTTTACCAATGATCGCGACTGCTGCCCCACGCAATGACTGGACGCTTGAAGAAATCAACGCCCTGTTTGCTCTGCCGTTTAACGATTTGCTGTTCCAGGCCCAGCAGGTGCACCGAGCGCATTTCGACCCTAACGCGGTCCAGGTATCAACCTTGCTGTCGATTAAAACCGGCGCCTGCCCCGAAGACTGTAAGTACTGCCCGCAATCGGGCCACTACACCACACAGCTTGAAAAAGAGAAGTTGTTGGAAATCGAAAAGGTGGTGGAACAGGCCCAGGCCGCTAAGCAAGCTGGCGCCAGCCGTTTCTGCATGGGCGCAGCCTGGCGCAGCCCCCGGGACAAGGACCTGCTCGTTGTCGAAGAGATGGTCCGTCGGGTAAAGGCGCTGGGGCTTGAAACCTGCATGACGTTGGGCATGGTCAACGACCAACAGGCTACCCGTTTGGCAACCGCCGGGCTTGATTACTACAACCACAACCTGGACACGTCCCCCGACTACTACGGCGAAATCATCACCACGCGCACCTACAGTGACCGCTTGGAAACCCTGGCGACTGTTCGTGAGGCGGGCATGAAGGTCTGCTCCGGCGGCATTTTGGGCATGGGGGAAGGTGCTCAGGATAGAAGCGCCCTGCTGCAACAGCTGGCCAAACTCAGCCCGCACCCGGAATCGGTGCCGATTAACATGTTGGTCAAAGTGCCCGGCACGCCACTTGAGAACGTGGAAGATCTCGACCCGCTGGAGTTTATCCGCGCCATTGCCGTCGCGCGCATCATGATGCCCCAAAGCCATGTACGGCTTTCCGCCGGGCGCGAGCAGATGAGCGAATCCACCCAAGCGCTGGCGTTTCTGGCCGGTGCCAACTCCATCTTCTACGGCGACAAGCTGCTAACGACCAGCAACCCCCAGGCCACGCGAGACAGGGCCCTGTTTGCCAAGCTAGGCCTGCATCCAGAAACGCGCGAAACCTGTGAAAGCGAGGCCGCGCAAAGTGAGCGCTTGGCTCAGCAGCAGCTTAACCAGCGCGTCGCTGAGCTTGCGGTGGATGCCAGTGTCTGAAGCGTGGCATCAACGTCTGGCCAATGCGCGAGCGGTTCGTCAGCACGCCCAGCAGTGGCGCACTCGGCGTACCCGACAGCCACACCTGGTGAACTTCGCAGACAATGACTATCTTGGCCTGGCAACCGACCCTCGCGTTCAGGCTGCCCAAGCCGAAGGCGCTCGCCGATTTGGCGCCGGGGCTGGCGCATCGCATCTGGTGAACGGCCACCACGCGATTCACGATGCCCTGGAAGACGCCCTGGCAGCCTGGACAGGCCGCGAGCGGGCCGTGCTGTTCTCCACCGGCTATATGGCAAACCTGGGCGTGCTACAGGCGCTAGCCGATACCCACACGGCCATTTTTCACGACCGGCTCAATCACGCCTCACTGCTGGATGGAAGCGCGCTGAGCGGCGCCCGCTCACGGCGCTACCACCATAACGATAGTGACGACTTGAGCCGCCTGCTGGCGCGCAGCCGCTGTACCCACAAGCTGGTAGTGAGCGACGGTGTCTTCAGCATGGATGGCGATGTGGCCGATATTGAAGCGCTGGTGCGGGTAAGCCAACAGCATGCTGCCTGGCTAATGATTGATGACGCCCACGGCCTTGGTGTTATAGGTAATAACGGCAGTGGCTGTGTGGGCACACACTGGGGAAGTGACCAGGTGCCGATTCTGGTCGGTACACTGGGCAAAGCGCTGGGCACGGCCGGTGCGTTTGTTGCAGGCGATGCACAGTTGATCGACCATCTGACCCAGTTCGCCAGAAGCTATATCTATACCACCGCACAACCGCCCGGCGTTAGCGCCGCGACGCTGGAAGCACTTGCGATTGTCCAGCGCGAGCCCGAGCACCGCCTGCGCCTTGCGCGTCATATAGACTACTTTCGTGAAGAGGCTCTACGGCTGAACCTGCCGCTGGGTGAATCGCGCACGCCCATTCAACCGCTGTATCTGGGAGGCGAGTCGCGCGTGCTGCTGTGGGCCGAAAAGCTGTATCAAGCGGGAATTGACGTTGGCGCAATTCGTCCACCCACCGTGCCCAGGGCTGAGTCTCGCCTGCGCATTACGCTCAGCGCTCGCCATTCGCGTAGTGATATCGACCGGCTTCTCGAAACGCTGGCGGCCTGCCACTTGGAGGCATTATGACGCGCCTGGTACTGCTTTCAGGCTGGGGAATTGACCGGCGAATCTGGCGGCCGCTGCACCCTTACTGGCCCGCCAACGTCGAGGTTGCCGCCGTTGATTGGCCTGGTTACGGCAAGGTTCCTGCACTGCCTGACAACGCCTCCCTGAGTGAGCTTGCCACGGCCATGGCAAGCCGTCTGCCCAGCGATGCGGTTTGGGTCGGATGGTCGCTGGGCGGCCTGCTGGCGACGGCGCTGCTTGACTATCTTCCTGCGCCCCAGGGGCTACTACTGCTGGGAGCAGGTGCCAGGTTCTGCACGCCGGATAGCGCAACGTCAGCAGCGCTTGCCGACTTCCAAGCCATCTTTGCGCACCGTGGCGATGCCGCGTGGCGTCACTTTCTGCGCTGGCAGGCTCAAGGAGAGCCCGCTCCGTATCAGGTTCACGCACAGCTGCGTGCCCTGCTTGGCAGTACGCCCCCGGCAGACCGCACCACGCTTTCTGCAGGCCTTCACTGGCTGGCCACACTGGATAATCGTCGACGCCTAAACACGTCGCCATGCCCAGTGGTTCATCTCGTGGGCGAGCATGACCCGCTGATCAGCGCTATTGAGTGCCAGCGGACGCTAACACTTGAACGCGGCGGCCACTGCCCAATGCTCTCGCAACCAACGCGTTTGGCGTCACTGCTCGCCGCTCAAGCCACTGCGCTATCTGCCAGGGAAATGGCATGAGTTCGATCCCCCCTCAGTTACGGCGGCCCAGCGCCGACTGGCAGGCCCGAGTGGCGCACGCTTTCTCCCGGGCAGCACCGCAATACGATGCACTGGCCAGCGCCCAACGCCATATCGGTGAAACGCTATGGAACGACTTGCCATCTGAGGCTAGCCATATACTCGACCTGGGCTGCGGTACTGGCTATTGGTCGCAGCGACTAGCCGAACGCTACCCCCATGGACACGTCACGGGGCTGGACATTGCGCCGGGCATGCTGGAGCACGCTCGCTCGCGCCACGGCGACCACATTGCCTGGCAGCCAGGCAGTGCCGAGTCGTTGCCCACCCCTCGCTACCTATTCGACCTGGTGTTTTCCAACCTGGCCATTCAGTGGTGTCGCGACACTCTGGCCGTTATGCAGTCGCTGTATCGAGTGCTGGCGCCAGGCGGCCTGGCGTACATCAGTACGCTATTACCCGGCACGTTGGCCGAAGTGGCTTTCGCCTGGCAGCGCTCAAGCGCGCTGTTAACGACGCCCTCCTACCGCCTGGTTAACGGTGCTATTCACAAAAGCGGCCTGCGCTGCACTCACCAAGCGACCCACGTGGAAACCTTCTTTTATCCTGACATCAAGGCCGTTATGGCTTCCATCAAGGGGGTTGGCGCACAAGTGGCCAGGCCCAACGCCATGCTCACCCGGGCGGACCTGGCAGCGGCTGCCACGCGCTTTGAGCAGCTTCGTAAGCGCCAAGGGCTTCCGGTCAGCTATCACTGCCTGAACCTGCAACTGGAGAAACCCCGATGAAGCGCTTTTTTGTTACCGGCACCGACACCGATGCGGGAAAAACGCTGGTCGGGAGCGCGCTTCTTTATGCCGCCCGATGCCAGCAGTTGAGCACCTTAGGGCTTAAGCCCATCGCCTCTGGCAGCTCGCTAACGACGAAAGGGCTGCGCAATGGCGATGCGCTGGCACTGCAGCAGCAGTGTGAACCGCCGGTTGACTACGCCACGGTTAACCCAATGGCCTTTGAGCCTGCGATAGCACCTCACCTGGCCGCACAGGAGGCAGGCCAGATGCTAAGCGTGCCTGAGGTTGCCCACTGGCTGCGTGACACCCTTGGCCAGACGCCGAGGGCGTTCACTCTGATTGAGGGTGCGGGCGGCTGGCGCGTGCCGATCAACGAACAGGAGGATTTTGCCGACATCGCCATCGCGCTGAGGCTGCCGGTGATCCTGGTGGTTGGTTTAAAGCTCGGCTGCCTGAACCATGCCCGCTTAGCGGCCGATGCCATTCGCGCCGACGGTCTGACGCTTGCGGGCTGGGCAGGCAGTGTGATTGACCCCGCCTTTGCGGCGGATACTACCCGTTTCACGCCCAACATGGCCCACCTTAACGCCAGGCTGGCAGCGCCCTGCCTGGGCATTGTGCCGCATTTGACAACGCCCGATGCGGCCACCGCCCACCGCTATCTCTCGTTGGAGGCATTATGAACTCGCCAGTCTGGCACCCCTACGCACACCTTAAAACCCAACCGCCCGCCCCCAGGGTGGTCGGCGGTAGCGGCGCCTATTTTGAGTTGGAAAGCGGCGAGCGCCTGCTGGATGCTACCTGCTCCTGGTGGTGCATGATTCACGGTTACGGCCATCCGCGCCTGGTGGCGGCTATTCGCGAGCAGGCGGAAACACTCTGCCATGTGATGCTCGGCGGGCTCACTCATGACCCCGCCGATCAGTTGGCGCGTGAGCTGGTGCGCGTCACGCCCGACGGGCTTAATCACGTCTTCTACTCTGACAGCGGCTCGGTAGGCATGGAGGTGGCGATGAAAATGGCGCTGCAGTACCACGTGCTTACTGGACAACCAAAAAAGCGCAAAATGCTCTCGCTAATGAAGGCCTATCACGGAGATACCACGGGCTGCATGGCCGTGTGCGACCCAGAAGAAGGCATGCACAGCCTGTTTTCAAGCCTGCTGCCCCAGCACCATTTTGCGCCTGCGCCAATCGCTCCTTTTAACGCAACGCAAGCGCAGGTAGCCGCCGATTTAGATGCGCTAGGCGAGGTGCTTGAGCGTCACCATCAGGACATTGCTGCGCTGCTGATGGAGCCGCTGCTGCAGGCTGCGGGTGGGCTGAACATGACCTCCCCGAACTACTTGCGCGGCGCCCGGGCCCTGTGTGACGCATTTAACGTGGTGCTGATCTTTGATGAGGTTGCCACGGGGTTTGGCCGCACCGGCAAACTATTTGCCGCCGATCACGCCAACGTTAGCCCGGATATCATGGTGCTTTCCAAAGGGCTAACTGGCGGCTATTTGGGCCACGCCGCCACGCTTGCGACCGACCGCATTCACGACGCTTTTATCGGTGACAGCGCACACCACGCTTTTATGCACGGCCCAACGTTTATGGGCAACCCCTTGGCGTGCCGGGTAGCGCTGGAAAGCCTGGCGGTATTTGAAGAGGAAAACTATCCTGGCAAAATAGCGCTCTTAAACCGGTTACTGTGCCGCACCTTACTGGAGGATCAAGCGCTCATGGCGCACCCAGAGGTTGCCGATGTGCGCATACTGGGCGCCACGGCCGTTATTGAAGCGCACTCGGAAGCAGCGTTAACAGGCGTTGCCACATTTGCTCGCGAGCAGGGTGTTTGGCTACGCCCGATCGGGCGCTGGCTATATACCATGCCCGCCTATATTACCTCTGAGCAGCAGATAACCCACATTACCGATGTCATGAAGGCCTGGTTTCTGAAATCGTCACCTCGCTTGTCAGGCTAAAGCGTTAAGGCAGTGTTAGCGCGCCTTCTCTTTTCCAGCGCTCTACCAGCGCGGGCACGCCTTCCCCGGCAGTAGCATTAATCGCCAGTACGCCAGGTGGGCTTAAGTCATCGGCATCCGGGTCAACCAGTGCGCAGGGCGTGTCGTAGTCGATATACGAGAGCAGTGAAGCGGCGGGCATCACCGCAAGCGAGGTTCCGACGACCAGCAAAAAATCCGCTTGGCTGGCTAGTTCGCAGGCCTCTTCAAACAGCGGCACGGCCTCGCCAAACCAGACCACGTCAGGGCGCAGCTGGCTGCCCTTATCGCACAGATCACCCAACGCAATACCGCCTTTAACGAGCGGATAGCGCATGCGCTCATCCGCGCTGGAGCGGGCATTTAAAATTTCGCCATGCAAATGGATCACATCGCTGGAACCTGCCCGCTCATGTAGATCATCAATATTTTGAGTGATAACGGTGACCTTGAACCCCGCCTGCTCCAGGCTTGCCAGCGCCCTGTGCGCGGCATTGGGTTGGGCACTGCGAATCTGCTCTCGGCGTTGATCATAAAACGTCAGTACGCGCTGGGGGTCGCGCTGCCAGCCTTGCGGCGTTGCCACCTCTTCAACCGGGTGGTCTTCCCATAAGCCATCGCTTGCGCGGAATGTCTTGATACCACTTTCGGCGCTGATCCCCGAGCCGGTAAATACCACCAGATGGCGCGCTGTCGTCATGATTACCTCGCTGCTTTACCGCGGTTACTGTGCAGCGTCTACAAAGCGCTGCTCGTTTCCATAAGGGTACACGTCAATGATACGGCCATCGACAATGGCCTGCTGCAAGCCCTGCCAGTAGCGGACCTCAAACAGCTCCGGGTGAAGCTGTTTAAACACCCGCAGCCGCTCCGGGTTAGCAAACATGAACGGGCCAAACTCCTCGGGAAAGATATCGTTCGGGCCAATGGAGAAGCTTTCATTTCCACCGCTCAGGTAATCGTCACCACTTGCGGCCGGGATAGCGCGAAAGTGGCACTCAGTGAGGTAACACACCTCATCGTAGTCGTAAAAAATCACCCGTCCCTGGCGCGTAACGCCAAAGTTTTTGAGCAACATATCGCCTGGGAAAATATTGGCGGCGGCCATCTGCTTGATGGCATCGCCATAGTCCTTGAGCACCGCTAACTGCGCCTCATCATCACACTGCTCCAGATAGATATTCAGCGGCGTCATCATGCGCTCGGTATAGCAGTGTTTGATGACGACTTTCTCGCCTTTCAGCGTCACGGTAGAGGGGGCAACTTCCAACAGGTGAGCCAAGCATTCCGGGTCGAAATGATCGTTATGCACGGTGAAGTTAGAAAATTCCTGAGTATCGGCCATGCGGCCTACCCGGTCGTGGCGCTTCACCAAATGATACTTTTCGCGCACGATATCAGGTGTCACGTCCTTGGCAGGGTCAAAGGTGTCTTTAATGATCTTGAATACCGTACGCGCACTTGGCAGTACAAACACGGCCATCACCATCCCGCGCACGCCGGGGGCGATAATAAACACGTCCTCGCGCTTAGCGACCTGCTGATTAAGCGCGCGAAAGAACTCGGTTTTGCCATGTTTAAAAAAGCCAATCGCCGCGTAAAGCTCACCAGCTGGCTTATGGGGCATTAGGCGCTGCAGGTAACCCACACACTCATTCGGCACCGCGACATCCACCTGAAAATACGCCCGGCTGAACGAGAAGATAATGGCTACATCGTCAGGCGTAATCAGTACGGTATCCAGATGAAGCCGGGGGACGCCCTCAGTGTTCTGCTCGGCATGCTCCTGGTGGCGTACCGGCAAGACCAGCGGCACTTGTTCCCCGCCGCCGGTGACTCGTCCCACCAGGTATGCCCCTTTATTGCGGTAAAAAACGCTGTGAAGCAGCTCTATAGCGGCGTCCTTGGCCTGCCATATAGTGCCTGGCAACGTTTTGTTTAATAGCGCGGCACCCAAGCGAGTATCTCGTGCCATATCGGCAAACGGGTTGTGCAAGGCAGCGCCTTCCAGTGCCCAGCGCAAAGCCGCCTGCCAATCCCCATCAATTGAACGGCGTCGGCACAACTCAATGCCTGAACGCTGCGCGGCCTCCTTTCGAGAGCTGATCACAAACATCCACTCATTGCGAATATGGCGATGCTTGAAAATGGCGCAAAAGAGCGAGTTAAAAAAGGTTTCGGCCAGTTCAACATCCAGCCGCGGACGAATTAGCTCGGCATAGTGGCTACGCGCTTCACGCCAGACCTCGCAATGGGTTAATAACTCATTTGAAAATGTACGCTTGAGACGTTCAACCGCGTCATCCACCTGCTGCTGATAGAGATTAATCCGCGCAATGGACGCTTGCTGGCTCTCCCGCCAGGCACCTTCTTGAAAACGGCGCTGAGCATCCAGCGTGATCGCTTTAAAGCGGGTTCGGTACGCTTCAAAGCCATGCAAAATGGTCGCGGCCAAGCGATAGGCAGGCGTGGTGTTCACAAGCGGGACTCTTGTCGCTTTTTGATCAGCCTATAGGATGAAACGCCATGAAGCCATTCAGCAAAGGCGCTTTATTGAATAAGTGAGTAGCCTCTTCACGTCGTGCGGTATAAGCGCTAATCAGCGACCAAAAAGTTTTTCGTTGCGCCCGAGGCGGCTGCGTCGCCTTCAAATACGCCGTCTTCACTGCGATCTTTTAATTTAACGCCCGATACTTTCAGCTTACGGGCGTCTTTGAGCAGTAAAAAGAGCCGCCGAGCTGCCTCCTGCATGTTCAAGCCCGCTGGGCGCACGTTGGAAATGCAGTTGCGCCGGTCATCCTTAAGCCCCGGCTCGGGCGCCCAGGTCATGTAAAGCCCGAGGCTATCCGGCGAGCTCAGCCCGGGCCGCTCACCGATCATCACCAGTACCGCATCGGCATTGAGCAGCGCGCCAATTTCATCGCCAATCGCCACCCGACCCTGCTCGACGATAGCGAGCGGCGCTAACTGCCACGCAGCGTTGTCCTGCTCAAACTGCTGATACAGCGCTTTTAAAAATGGCTGGCTGTTCTGCTGGACCGCCAGAGCAGAAAGTCCATCGACGATCACCACAGCCAGATCCACGCGTGATGGCGACGTTTGGGCATTGTGTAAGCGCTCCCGCGAATCATCATTTAACCGGCGGCCAACATCGGGGCGCTGGAGATACATGGCTCGGCCCTCCACTTGGCTGTGCAAGCGAAGCGGCTCATGTTCAAGCGCAAAGGCTTCTTGCAACTGCTGAGCCAGCGCTTCGACATCCAGCGGGGCATGCACCGCATCCTGCGCCTGAGCGTGGGCCAATTGAAACTCCAGCAGCTTACCGGTAGGCAGGCTGACGCCCGCCCGGCCCAAGCCGATACGCGCATCGGTAAATGCACGCAGCCGTTCCCAAGGGTTCTCTACAACAATAGGCGTTGGGTTAGATGTCATGGCGTGGCTCCCTGGGCAGGTGGCGCAGGCTGTTAGCGAACGCAGCGGGCACCTGGTCGTTTAGCGTGTGTGTTTTCACATCGTTGAAAATCTGCATCTCATCAAGCCAGCGCTCAAACTCCGGCGCGGCTTTTAGCCCAAGCACGCGGCGGGCGTAGAGCGCGTCGTGAAACGAGGTGGTCTGGTAATTGAGCATAATGTCGTCAGACCCCGGTATGCCCATCACGAAATTGCAGCCCGCTACGCCCAACAGGGTCAGCAGGTTGTCCATATCGTTCTGGTCGACTTCAGCATGGTTGGTGTAGCAAACATCACAGCCCATGGGCACGCCCAAAAGCTTGCCGCAGAAATGGTCCTCAAGCCCGGCCCGGGTGATCTCTTTACCATCGAACAAGTACTCGGGGCCGATAAACCCCACCACCGTATTGACCAACAACGGGCTGAATTTGCGCGCCACCGCATAGGCACGCACCTCGCAGGTCTGCTGGTCAAGCCCATGATGAGCATCCGCGGAGAGCGAACTGCCCTGGCCGGTTTCAAAGTACATGACGTTGCGCCCCACCGTGCCCCGGTTAAGCGACTGGGCAGCCGCTTCGGCTTCAGCAAGCGTGCTTAAATCAAACCCGAAGCTGCGGTTGGTGGCTTCAGTGCCGCCTATCGATTGAAACACCAGGTCCACCGGGGCACCCTGCTCAATGGCTTCCAGCGTATTGGTCACATGGGTAAGCACGCAGGACTGGGTGGGAATCTGGTACTTCTGAATCACGTCATCCATTAAGCGCATCAGCTTAACGCTTTGAGCCACGTTATCGGTGGCTGGATTAATCCCGATCACCGCGTCACCGCTGCCATACAGCAGGCCATCCAGAATACTCGCCGCAATGCCGGTGACATCGTCCGTCGGGTGGTTGGGCTGTAGCCGGGTAGAAAGCCGCCCGGGCAGGCCGATGGTATTACGAAAAGCCGTGGTAACTCGGCACTTTCTGCCCACCAGAATCAGATCCTGATTGCGCATCAGCTTACTGACCGCCGCGGCCATTTCCGGCGTAATGCCTGGGCGAACGGCGGTGAGCACTTCTGAAGTTGCCTGATCCGAGAGCAGCCAGTTACGAAAATCCCCTACCGTTAAATGCCGAAGGGGCGCAAAGGCCTCGGCGTCATGCTCATCGATAATCAGCCGGGTGATTTCATCGTGTTCGTAGGGGATCAGAGCGTCGTTCAAGAAGGTGGTTAACGGCAGTTCCGCCAACACCATCTGTGCCACCACGCGCTCCTCAGCGCTTTCGGCAATTACACCCGCTAAACGATCACCCGAACGCGCGGGGGTCGCTTTGGCCATCAGTTCGGTCAGGCTTTTAAAGCGATAATGGCGGCTGCCTACTGTCGTTTGAAAGGTCTGGGCCATGGGGTTTACCTAGTATTTATTTTCCCAACGGCTAGGCGTTACAGAATAGACATTACTACTTACACCATAGCGCTATCACTCATCTTTCAGTATCGAATCTTAGAAAACCGTAAATAAACAATAAAAAATAACGTTAAAAAACAAAAACTAGCTTAAGGCACAACCACCACACTTGAGAGGTACCTATACACTTAACCGACGTGCTTGACGCATAAAAAGATGCATCCAGGAAGCCTTTGCCGTTGATGCCTATGGACACGATCAAACCTGAGTTTCTAGCAACATGAGCACGATCAACTTAACATTGGACACTTTTATGGTCGACTGGATGACATAGGGTTGGATGCCATGCATATCTTAAAGGACACCGGGACAAGCAGTGCGACTCTACAGCCGGCCAGATGTCATGTAAGCCATTGATTCCACGGGAACGAAACACATCAATCCATTTGGCACGGGTGTATTTACCGCGACACTGAGACGGCTAATGACTTCAACGCTGTTAGTTGTCCAACCTCCTGCCAGTATGGCGCACTAACTCTGGAGAAAACCTCATGCCATTAGGTTGGGTTCAGCACGCCCGTGAGACTATTCGCCAGACCGCCGGTCAGGCGTTACTCAAAATATAGGTGGTTGTTGCACAGTGGCAGAGAGCCCACCATCAATTAATATTTCTGTTCCAGAAATATACGATGCTTTATCAGAAGCTAAAAACAAAGCGGCTTCTGCGATATCAAACCCTGTTCCCATTCGGCCTAATGGGCATTGCATAGCTCGGGCAGCCCGCATTTCGTCGGAAGTTTTTTTTCCATAAGAATTAGCGAGTGTCTTTTCGATGCGCGGTGTGTCAATTAAGCCAGCAATTATCGTATTCGCTCTAATACCATAGCAGGCATTTTCCATTGCCAAGAGCCGCATGAAATGAATAGCCGCGGCCTTGGTGGTACCGTAAGCAAGATGAGGATATCCAACGTCACGAACCGCGGCGATAGAAGACGTTGTTAAGATAACTCCACTAGCCTTTTCACGCATGGAGGGCAGTACTGCTGAGGTAGCAACATGAAGAGAAGTGAGGTTGGCATCGCTAATACGCCGCCAGTCTGCTGGAGATGTCTGTTCAGAGGCTCCAGCCTTTCCTACCCCTACATTACAATAAAGTATATCGACCTGGCCTAAAGCCTCGATAACTTTGTATATAGTTGCGGTTAAGTCCTCATCCTTTGTAACGTCAATTTCAACCGCCCGGCCTTGACCGCCTCTACTTTTAATGAGTGCTAGGGTTTCCTGCGCAGCAGATAATTCCCGATCTGCAACAATGACGATCGCACCTGCCTCGGCGTACTTTACACAAATCGCTTTTCCAATCCCCCAGCCGGGGCCGACTGACCCACCGCCAAGCACTAAGACAACTTTACCCTCTAGATCTTTTATCATTATTAATCCACCTTTCTTATTCATTTCATATGCCGTCAGAATGGGCGCTACTGGCTCTGGACTTCGCTGCTTTTGCCGCTAGCCACTCCCGGCGTAACCCCATAAAAAGAGATAATGCGACCGCCGCTATAAAAAACCAGCAGATCCAGCTTCGGAAAAAGATGGATATGTCTTCTGATATCAAATAGGAACGTCTTAAGTTATCTTCGAACAGGGGTCCAAGGATGAACCCGATGAGAAAGGGGGCTGAAGCCATCCCTATCCGAGTCATTACAAAGCCAAGAAGCCCAAAGGCAAACATCATTAGTACATCAAACATCTGATTTTGGACGGCATAACTTCCGAATACGCAGAAAAGCAGAACCGATGGCAAAAGAATGTGCCGAGGGATGTCCGCAATTTTTGCGAAATGGCGTATTGCTAAACTACCGGCGACAAGCAGTACGAGTGAGGACAGCATTATCCCTGCAAAGATTGCATATATTATGGTTATGTTATCTTGGAAGAGTAGCGGCCCCGGCGTTAGCCCGTGAAGCATAAAAGCCCCTAAAATAACGGCAGTTACAACATCACCAGGTATCCCTAATGCTAAGAGTGGTATGAGTGTCGCCCCGGCGACACCATTGTTGCCAGATTCCGAAGCCGCCACACCTACAATTTCCCCAGTGCCGAACTTCTCCGGATGACTGGATACTCTCTTTGCCTCACCATAAGAAAGAAAAGCAGCAGCCGTAGCCCCCGTTCCTGGAATCGCACCAATGATCACGCCAATAAAGCTTCCGCGAATAATTGTAGGTAAGCACTTAATAAACTCAGGCATAGATACTCGACTTCGGTCTGCCCCTTTAACGGCAATCGGCATTATTTTTTGAACATAAAAATCGATAACCTCAGGAATAGCAAAAAGGCCAATAAGCAATGGAATGTAGCTAACACCACCCATTAAGTTGAAATTGTCAAAAGTAAAGCGCTGGGTTCCATAGACTAGGTCAAGCCCAATTGTCGAAACCAAGATACCTAAAGTTCCCGACATCAACCCTTTCATTAAAGATGATCCTGATATCGAGATTACAATTGTCAAAGAAAAAGCTATTAGCCAGAAATACTCTGGAGGTCCGAATTTTAACGCGAAACTTGCAATGGTTCCGGCTAGGAAGATAAGAGCAAGATTGGAGATTAAATCTGCCGTGCATGAGGAATATAAGGCTATCTTTAGCGCTTTTCCGGCTTTGCCTTTGCGAGCCATTGGGTAGCCATCAAGGATTGTACAAGCTGCTGCTGGCGTTCCAGGCGCTTTTACCAAAATAGCGGTAATTGATCCCCCGAAAATTCCTCCCTTATAGATTCCTATCAGAAGCAATATTCCAGTGATAGGGTCGAGCGAGAATGTAAAAGGCAGAGCCAGCGCTACAGCCATTGTTGCAGTTAGCCCAGGAATGGCCCCAACTGTCACGCCAACTAATACCCCGACCGTTATAGCAAGAAAGTTACTGAGACTGAAAAAAAGGGTAATACCCTCGGCGATGTTTGACATCATCGTCAGATCCATCCTTCAAGTAGGCCTTTCGGAAGCGGAACCTGCGCAAACAGCGTAAAGAATAGATAAAGAACTAGCGGAAGCCCGATTGAGACTGAAACCAGGATTAGAGGCCGTCGCTCTCCACCCAGCCAGATAAGAAACCCTGTAACCATTATAGATATCAACAACATACCGAGGTACTGAGTTAAAAAGCAATAGGCAAAAAAACAGGCGGCTACTAATAAAATATGTAACGGCCACCTACGCCTTAAATGGGTAGACTCATCATTTTCCTCTTTAGGAACCCCTAGGCCGATTGATGCCTGCATCCCGTAGATCAAGCCAAAAATCCCAATTAATGTGGTTAAAACGTAAGGTAGAAAGACCGGAGAGAGAGGAAGCCGCTCTACTGAAGCAGGTGAAACCACTCCCGCAGGAATTACAATCCAAGCGAAGAGAACTGAAGCCACAAATATTCCCCCCCCAAGCATGGCATCTTTTATGCTTTTTTTAGCAACAGCCTCGGGTCTCTGTTCAATGTCGTCGCTCATCGATAAGCCCTCTATAAACCCAATGAAGTGGAGCGGACGTAAATTTTCACGTCCGCTCTAAAATACTTACTCCACGGTCACGCCGGCTTCATCGACGACCGTTTTCCATTGAGCTAGTTCTTGATCGACATGTGAAGCAAGGTCTGCTGGTTCGCCACCTTCGATCGTGGCCCCTCGCGTCCTAGCGAATTCCTTAAAATCGTCGCTCTGCATCACTTCCTGCATTGCTTCGTTAAGTTTCGTAACCACTGCATCATCTGTTCCCGCTGGAGAAAATAGACCGAACCATGAAATGGCAGAAAATTCCTCAAGTTCGGCAATACCCGCCTCAGAAAGTGTGGGAACATCAGGCAATGCTGCGGATCGCTCACTCGTCGTGACTGCCAGAGGTCGGATTGCACCTGATTGGATTTGCGGGAGAGCCGAAGGCATATTCTCGAACATTACGTCAACATCCCCAGAAAGTAGTGCTGGCATTGCTTGACCACTTCCACGGTATGGTACGTGCGTCATCCGAGCCCCCGTACGTGCTTTAAACATCTCCCCTGATAGATGAATTGAACTTCCAACTCCTGACGAAGCGAATCTCATCTCTCGCTCATTGGCTTGATCAATAAATTCCTCTACCGAATTAATATTGCTCTCATTAGAGACCACCATCACATTCGGGATCGAAAGAAGATATATAATTGGATCAAAATCATTCTTCGCATCGTATTGCAGGTTTTTATAGACAGCCGGCGCAATGCCATGAGATGAAACGTTTCCCATAAAGAGAGTGTATCCATCAGGGTTTGCCATTGCAGCCTGTGTGCTTCCTAGCGTGCCCCCGGCTCCGGCCCGGTTTTCCACGGTCACCGTCTCATCAAGGACGCTTGTTAGCCCCCTTGCTACTTGACGAGCAAGTATGTCGGTCGATCCACCAGCACTATAGGGAACGATCATATTGATACGCTTAGTTGGAAAGTCCTCTGCTTGTGCGTTCGCTTGCGATGTGAACGCCATGAGTGAAGTGCTGACCAAAATGGACGACAACAGTGTCTTCGAGAGTTTTGTCATTATTTTTTCCTCTGCATGAATGTACCCACTCGGGGATTCTCCAGTGCTAATGCAACTGGAAACCTTTATACGGAGCCGATCGTCATGCCTCCGCAGATGTAAAGTACTTGCCCAGTAACAAAGCCTGATTTTTCGGATGCAAAAAAACTTACTGCATTAGCAACATCATCTGGCGTGCCTAGCCTTCCAACAGGTACGCGCTCAATGATGGATTTCGTGCGTGGATCGTCCGGCGGGTTAACCTCTTCAAACAGACTTGTTCGTATTGGGCCGGGGCCCACCGCATTGACAGTGATACCATGTCGTCCGAGTTCGAGTGCCCATGTTTTCGTTAAACCATGTAGCCCAGCCTTCGTCATCGAATAAACCGTTCTCATTTCTTTACCTAAAGCGGCGCGGCTAGAGATATTAACAATGCGGCCTATACCAGCCTTTTTCATTGCAGGAATAACAGCCTTGGCACATAAAATTGGTGCTGTCAGGTTGATGGAAACGACTTTCTCAATGCTATCAAGCTCGGTATCTTCAATCGCAGAAGGCATAACGATACCGGCATTATTGACTAGCCGAAGTACGCTATGAGTAGCGGTAAATTCGATGATTTTGTTCTCTGTCGCTATGGCATCCGCGAGATCGACCTCAATAAATTTCTCTGCGTATTCATGTTCAGGTTGAATCCGATCTACCACAACAACACGCAGTCCATCCTCAGAAAGGCGTTTCGCTATCGCACCACCTATGTTCCTTGAGCCGCCTGTAATAAGTACATAATTGGACATTTCTTTAATCCTCGTAGGGTATAGATTTATCGACGAGGTCCCAGATATATCGGCCTGAAGGGCGTTGCTGCTCTTCCGCAATATGGGCAACCAGACCGGCGGTGCGCCCAATAACAGAGAAGCCTCGCATCAGATCTACAGGAATACCCATTTCGCCAAGCAGTGCGGCTGTTGCGCCAGTCGCGTTGATAGTAATGTGCCGCCCTGTGATTTCATCAATAACTTCGGAAAGAAGATGGAGGGATTCGATATACTTTCCTGAGAACCCATTTTTTTGACCTATTTCTATAAGCCGTTTTGCCCGAGGATCGTCAGGATAATGTAGGTGATGCCCGAAGCCTGGGATGTGTGCTTTTCGGCCTCGATATTCATTGACGATCTCTTTAGCGTATGTTCTGCGTTCTTCGCCCTCTAATGAGGCAAGGCTGGCTAATAAGCGCGCATTGTTTTCCACGGTCCCGACAAACTGGCTTCCGATTGCTAAAAGCCCTGCAGCTACGGCCCCTTGTAAGTTTTCAGGTGCGCTCATGTAGACGGAACGCGTTGCTATGGCGCTAGGCGTAAAGCCATGCTCCATCATGGTGATTAGAACAGCATTCATTACTCGCTGCTCCTCAGGCTTAATTTGACGGCCAAGGATATGTTCCATCATCACGGAAACGAAATCAGATTGAGAGCCGGACTTGAGCATATCTTCAACGAGGTTTTTTTCCCGATAAAAGACCGCTGTAGGAGTATGTCGGCTTAGAGAAGTGGTAGGCGTTTTAAAGACCATAATTATGTATCCTTTTGTTTGCCGGCTTTGGCCGACTTTATATAGTCATCAATGAGCGTCTGCTTCTGAAGCTTTCCATACGCGTTGCGGGGTAGACGATCGTAGACAACAAGAGATTTGGGGGTCTTTACCGACCCAAGTTTTTCCTTAATGAATGCAATAATTTCATTAGGCTCCACCTGAACTCCATCACGTAATTCAACAGCGGCATGGACAGCCTCCCCCCATTTATCATCAGGTACGCCGAAGACAGCACAATCTATAATCGCCTCATGCTCAGCGATAGCCGGCTCTATATCGATTGGGTAGACGTTGAAGCCTCCTGTGATGATGACGTCCTTCGATCGCCCTTTAATGAAAAGAAAACCCTCATCATCGACAAAGCCAAGGTCACCAGTACGAAGCCATCCATCAACTAAAGTCTCAGCAGTTTTATCTGGCTGACGCCAATAGCCGGTCATGAGGAGGTCACCTCGCAGAACGATCTCTCCATTAGATCCAGCGGGAAGCAAATTACCGCTTTCATCGATAATGCCAACTTTCGAAAGAATGGTTTCACGACCAACAGAGGCCCGTTTTTCGGGGCGAAGCAGGTCTTGTGCAGTTATCATAGTGGCGATCTGCGGCGCCTCCGTCTGACCATAATTTGAAGCTATACAAGGCCCGAATATTTTTTGAGCATCAGCAATAGCCTCTGATCGCATCGGTGCCGATCCATAAACAAGGTTTCTTAGCCGATCGTAACTTCCCTCTTTGGCTTCAGGTATCTGCATCATCAAGTAAAGAACTGTCGGCGGTAAAAAAGTGGTAGTGATATCGCTCGTTAGTAAATAATGAAGCGTCTCTTTTGGTCGAGGCTGGTCCAAAATGACGATGGTGCCTCCGGTTGCTAGCGTCGGTAAAATATATGTCGAGGTTCCATGCGTGATTGGTGCCGCTGCGAGATATCGATCGCCCTCTTGCATGTCCCACGCCAAGATCTGTGTAACGATATTCGTGTTCCAAGCACGGTAAGGCTGCATTACTCCCTTTGGTTTACCAGTAGTACCTCCAGTGAACTTAATTGCTTGTGTTTCATGGAGTGGTAAAAGGTGAAAGGTCGGTTTCTTTCCTTCATATTTTCGGATCAATTTGGCTAATGAAGTCTGCCCTTCTTCTGCGCTCGCAATAAGAATCTTAGCTCCGCCATTCTTGACCAAGTGATGGCTATCCTCATCTACAACAACAATCGACATTTCAGTGAATTCAATCGATTGACAGATTTCCGCCTCTCTATTTTTTGGGTAGAGAGGAACCCACACTTTCCCCGCAGCCAGAACCGCCAGCCAAGCGATTAAGTGGTCGATATGATTGAAGCAACAAATGCCAACTCTGGAACCCGGAGTCGAGTCAATATCCTGAAACGCCGCAGCCAAAGCATCCGATTTATTCTTTAACACTTTATAAGTGATTTTTTCGTCGCCGAACTCAACTGCAATACGATTCCCATCTTTAAGTACTTGCCTATAAAAAAAGTCAATTGGGTACATCAGCGTCTCCTCTTAACCTGCATGCCTTCACGTTTGACGGCAGCACAAATCATCGCCGCAATCTGCTTTCGCCGTTCTTTGCTTAATCGAGAAATTGTGGTCGTCACGGAGATAGCGCCAATCAACGAATTTTCTGAGAACAGTGGTAATGCAATCGCACCGATATCTGGAATGACATAAGCATCGTTAAAAACGTAGCCTTGAGAATCGAGAAGACTTACTGCATCGCGAGCAATTTCAGCTGTCATACAGCCATACCTTAGATATCGCTCTGCCTCGGATATGATGACTTTTTCCCTCTCTTCGTCGGAGAGGCTGGCAAGTAGTGCGAGGCTAGCAGCGCCAACGCCGAGCGGGCGTCTTGCACCTATTTTTAAAGTATTGATTGTTATATGAGAGCTACCAGAAACAAGGTCGATACATAATGATTCGCCTCGAGATGGAACAGAAAGACAAACAATTCCATCAACCTCCTCCTGTATAGCTAATAAGGTTGGGTGTAACTTTCGACGAAGCTCAAGGAAAGCAACATCAGATCCAGCTCGTTCAACAATTTCATAAGGCATAAGCCCTAGATGGTAGAACTTAGAGTAAGGGTCAAGGCTAATGAAGTTTTCTTCAACTAAGGCATTCAGCAATCTGTAAGCTGTTGAAATATTTATTCCAGCTTTCGTGGAAGCCTCACTCAGATTAATTCCTTCTGAGCCTTTCTCTGCCACTGCAGTTAACAAAGCTAATCCTTTGGACAAGGAGGACTGAGCCACTTTATTGGATGGTAACGGTGTTTTTACCCGCATTAGTTCTTACCTTTTTATATTTTATTGTTCATAAAAAGGTAGCTCAGGGTAGTTTACGTTTGTATTAATCTTTCGTATTACGAAATTTATATTTTTACTAGATGAAAATATAAAACTAATAAATAGTTTAATTTACTTAATATTTATATATTAAGACAATGATAAATAAGTTTTTTTAAAAACCGAAGTGCCCATCCCTCCTTTCTTGCATCTGTCACCAAGCCTCACCATTTCGCTAACAGCACTTTCTAGTCGCCATATATTGTTATATTATTACATAACATAAAACCATTTAGAGGCATGCTAGCAATGACTGCGTTTTCTCCCCTGCCCGTTACCGTGCTGTCGGGCTTTCTGGGCGCTGGTAAAACCACCGTGCTCAATCATATCCTCGCCAACCGTGAAGGCCTTCGCGTGGCGGTGATTGTGAACGATATGAGCGAGGTGAACATCGACGCCGCGCTGGTGCGCGGTGGCCCGGGCGAGCCAACGCTTGAGAGCGAAGTAGCGCTTAATCGCTCAGAAGAACGCCTTGTCGAGATGAGCAATGGGTGCATTTGCTGCACGCTGCGCGAAGACCTGCTTATAGAGGTCAACCAGTTGGCCAAGGAAGGAAAATTCGATTATCTGGTCATTGAGTCGACCGGTATTTCCGAACCCTTGCCAGTGGCTGAAACGTTTACCTTTGAGGATGAGGACGGCCAAAGCCTTTCCCATATCGCCCGGTTGGATACGCTGGTAACGGTCGTTGATGGTGCCAACTTTCTTGCCCAATACCGTGAAGCACAAAGCCTGGCGGAAGCAGGAGAAAGCCTCGGCGAAGAGGATGAACGTAACGTTGCCGACCTGCTGGTGGATCAGATCGAGTTCTGCGATGTATTGCTGATTAGTAAAACGGATTTAATTAGCGAAAAAGAGCTGGAGGCACTCAAAGCCATTTTGCACTCCCTCAACCCCGATGCCGAGCTGGTGCCTATTCGCCAAGGCGGCGTACCGCTTAATAAAGTGCTAAATACTGGCAGGTTTGACTTTGAGCGCGCTCAGCAGGCGCCGGGCTGGCTAAAAGAGATGCGTGGCGAGCACGTACCCGAAACCGAAGAGTACGGCATCGGAAGCTTTGCTTATCACGCCCGTCGCCCATTTCACCCGGCCAAATTTCACGACCTGCTGCATTCCGAGTGGTTTGGCGAGGGTTTATTGCGCTCGAAAGGTTTTTTCTGGCTGGCCACCCGCCCCCAGTGGGCCGGGCAGTGGAGCCAGGCAGGCGGCATCGCCCATCACGGCATGGCCGGTATGTTCTGGAAGTCGGTTCCTGAAGAGCGCTGGCCAACTGCCCCCGAATACCGCCAATTCATCACCGAGAAGTGGGAAGAGCCGTTTGGGGATATGCGCCAGGAACTGGTGTTTATCGGCCAAGGGCTGGATAAAGCCCGCATGTGTGACGCACTGGATGCCTGCTTACTCAACGAAGGCGAGCTACTGGAAGGCATGGAGATGTGGAAAACGCTGCCTGACCCCTTCCCCGCGTGGGAATAAATCTGCTTGCAAGCGCCAAGGCCTCAGGTATCGACCTGAGGCCTTTTCTATTGTGCTTATTATCAGCGTTTTTACACGCTTCGGGGCTTTCTGGAAGCCGCCCAGCGCAGCGCATCAATGATCGCAATAATGATCAAGCTGCCACCCAATACCGGTAAGGCGAACCCTAAAAGCGTTAGGATGGCGAGCAGGCCCAACTGAGCGGGCACGCCCAGCATGATAAACAGCGCGGTCATGGTTTGTGCCTTATTCACCGTGGTGTTTTTAACGCGCTGCCACCACATCCGATAACCCCACACAATAAGAAACACCAGTGCCGCTGCAAATAGCGCCAGCACCAGCTGGTTAAGCAGGCCAAACAGTACGCCCATATGTAAATCAATACCCCAGCGCGTTAGCTTTGCCGCCAAGGGAAACGTTGAAAAATCCGTTTGCTCAAGAATACGCATATCGCTTGGGTTCAGTGCGATCTGGTCTACCTGAGTAGGCCAGCGGCGGTCAATTTCAGTCACACGCCACGCTCGGCCTTCGCTGGCAGGCGGTTCTAGCTGGATTCTACCTGCCACTAATCCTGCGCTCCTGACTGCCGCAAGCGCCTGGTCGAATCCTTCCGGGCTTACAAAATCTCCGGCTTCGGGGGCGCTGCTCACACCATGGTCGGCATGCATGTCGTGATGGGCATGGGAATCATGGCTCACTGCATCCCCTGGCGCGGGAAGCACGGTCGATACGCTCAGCGTACCCCAGCCCCACGCCTGTCTTAATTCGCCAATATTGCCACCGGCCCATTGCGACCAGGTAAGCCCCGTGGCTGAGAAAAACAGCAGCCCGACGAGCGCAAAAACACCTGCGGTTGCGTGCAAGCGCCGTGCCGCCATACGCGGGCTTGGGCTTTTAAGCGCTTTACGTCGCGCTAACCAAAGCACCAGGCCCAGCAGCGCAATGATCCATAACCATGACGCCGCTAGTTCGCTGTACAAGCGCCCTACATCGCCTAACAGCAAATTACGGTGAAACTGATCAAGCGCCGTGCGAAACGGCAATATGCCGCTGGTGCCATACACCGTCATGTCGCCTTTTACGTCAAGCGTTGCCGGGTCTATAAAAATAGCCCGATGCTCGGAAGGCCCAAGCGCTGGGTCAGCAAACATAACACGCGTGGTACTGTGCGCATCCGGTGCGGGGCGGACCGCGGCGGGTAGCGTGTCCTGGCCTACCACCCACTGCGCCGTTTCAATTTGCCGTGCCAGCGGCTGCGGTGCATTCTGGGTACTTACCGTTAAGGCATCACGGTAAAGCCACGATTCCACCGACGGTGTTAAAACGTAGACAATACCACTTAAGGCGGCCACCAGGATAAAGGGACCTACCAAAAGCCCCACATAAAAGTGCATTCGCATTAATAGCGCAAAGAGAATTTTTCCATTTCGCCGGGGCAGCGTTGGATCGGTTTTTTTTGAGGACATGCTTATCATTTCCTAAGAGATATTAAACAACGTACTTTATCGGCATGGCGTATATGCAAAGGATTATTGATCTTTAAAAAAGCTAACGATTAAAACGCTACAAACATCTTCTTAAATCATGCATATAAAGAGTGCGACTATAGGACGCATAAGGCTCAGCGATTTAAGGAATCTACCGTTAACGGATAATTTTATGGTTACTCAGTACCGGGCTGGTACAATCACGCTTCTTGTTAACTCCGTGAGGGCTGAATTTGATGCCACTGTCTCGCTCAGCACGCTTACCCTACTATCGCGCTACATTAGCGATGGCGTGGGTAGCCATGTGCCTGTTATTTGCGGGGCCGCTCATTTCTCAGTTCCAGGCGGGTCATCACGACCATGGCCACCATGCTCACAGCCAGCTCCATAACCACAGCAACAGTCATCACCACAATGCGGATGCTGAACATCATCACCCTACGGATGAACACGCCGAGCACCCTGTAGCGCATTCCCCGACACCAGATACGGGCGCGCTTTCCAGCACGTTGTCAGACTGGCACAACCAGTGTGGCTACTGTGAGCTGTGGCAACACAGCCCGTCGCTCTCTATTGCATTACTCGCCCTTGCCCACGAAGCCTTCGTTGCGCTGGGCGGCGCATTTCTAACACTCCAGACCGGTGCGTTTTTTCAGTATAACTATCCGCATGCGTTAACTCGCGGGCCACCTTATTTTATCTTCGAGCATTTAAAAACATCGACGCGAACAGTGTTAATAGTAACGCGTAAAAGTAAAAAAGAAACAGGGTTGTTAGGCTTTTTAAAAGCATAACAAGGCCCGGATTTAGTGCGTCTTAATATTTAAAAAACACGACGAATATCTTTTAAGCTTATCCCTTAACAACAAGACAGCTTGGCACTTACTGCTATACATTAAAACTATTAATAGCTTTTCTACTCTTTTAACTAGCATCCGGTTAACTCATTTTTTATCACCGCACTTGAGCCATTACATCCAAGAAGGCGCTCAGGAACGCAAAATGGGGTGCCATTAGGCACCCCGGTGGCGATTTTTCTGAAAGCGGTATGACTCAAGGAATGATGCGTTCTGCGCGCAGGCGGGTGAACAGATCAAAAAACGCGCCACGGGTTTCGCGGAAGTGGTCAAAGCCGAAATCGCGTGACTTGGTCACATCGTTAACGCACTCAAGCTCACGACCAAGGTCGGCATCAGAGTGCCACCAGGAAGCTAGCCTGGTCACATCGGCTTCAACAAGGTCATGCTTTTCAGCAATGTCGGCCCAGATTGGCGCGCTATCGGCCATTTGTGTTTCCAGCGGCAGCGGCGTTTCCGGGCAATCGGCCACCTCCAGTTCGAAGAACTCGCCTATTTCACGCCACATCCGGCGCCAGCGGAAAAAGTCACCGTTAACGGTGTTGAACGCTTCGTTGTGCGCCCCCGGGGTAGTGGCCGCCCACTCCAACTGGCGCGCCAGCACCAACGCATCGGTTAGGTCGGTCAGTGCATTCCACTGAGTCTGCGAGCCTGGAAAGGTAAACGGCTTGCCAGTTGCTTTGCAGATAGACGCGTAAACCGCCAGCGTCACGCCCATGTTCATGGCGTTACCCAGGGTATAGCCGATCACGGTATGCGGGCGGTGCACGTTCCAGCTGAAGCCGTCACGCTCGGCGGCGGCGAACAGGGTGTCTTCAAGGGCGTAGAAGAAGTTATCACCCGGTACGCGCGGCGCGGATTCGCGAAATGGCGTTTCAGTCTTGCCGCTGCCGTAGCTCTCAAAAGAGCCCAGGTACTGCTTGGTGCCGGTTACCAGCGAGACATGCTTGATTTTCGCGCCCTGCAAGGCATCCAACAGGTTCTGCATCATCGCGCCGTTGGCCTCGACATTGGCCTTTTCGCTATCGCGCTTGATCCAGGTGCAGTAGAACACGTGCGTGATGGGTAAATCGGTCAGAGCTTTCTCGGTCGCTTCGCGATCCAGCAGATCAACGGCAACAGGGATAACACCGGTCTGGGTAGTGGCGCGGCGTGATAAACCATAAACAGTCCAGCCGCTGGCATTAAGATAGCTTGCCAGGTTACCGCCAGTGATTCCTGTCGCGCCTACGACAAGCGCGTTGCCTTTACGCATTATTGACTCCTTATCCAAATGAGATAACTCGCATCAATCCAGCAAGTGTTGACAAAGTGAGTTCTAAAATCGACGAACGCTGGGCTCGTATCGGTTGAGGCTTATTCTGGACAGCAGCCAAAGTTGCTACAATTGGAAAAACCGCAAATCTTTATTGCTGTAGGCGCAACTCAATGGATCTCAATGCATTACGCGTTTTCGAGCGCGTTGCCGCGACCGGCAGCTTTACCGCCACGGCTCGTCATTTTCATCGCGCTGTGTCGTCTATCTCGCGCCAAATTGCGTCCCTGGAAGAATCGTTGGGTCAGCAACTGCTCTATCGGCACACGCGGGCAGTGACGCTGACCGAAGCCGGTGAGCGCTACTATCAAGATGTGCGAGGCATCCTTGAACAGCTCGACCTGGCGACCGAAGCGCTGACAGCGCCAAATGCCGAGCCTTCCGGTGTGCTGCGCTTAAACGCGCCGGTCGCCTTTGGTCAGCGTCAAATCATGCCAATTCTGCATCGCTTTCAGCAGCGCTACCCGGCGGTCAACGTCGAGTTAATGCTGACCGATCAACTCACTGACCCGGTACGCGAGGGCATCGATATTACCTTTCGCGTAGGTGAGCTTGCTGACACTACGCTGGTGGCACGCCGCCTGGCCCCGATGAATTACGTGGTGGCCGCCGCACCGAGCTATTTGCACAATGCAGGCACGCCGAATACGCCTGATGACCTGGCTCAGCACAGCTGCCTACTTTACCAGGGTGAAATGGGTCGCCAGCGCTGGTACTTCCACCACCCCGAACAGCGCCAACCGCTGACCTGCAAGGTGGATGGGCCGCTTTGTAGCAATGATGCCGAAAGCCTGGTACAAGCAGCGCTCATGGGGCACGGGCTTGTCATGTTTCCGACTTGGCTAATCGCCGATGAGTTGGCCTCGGGAAAACTGCTACCCGTGCTTGAAGCGTGGCGCTGCGAGGTGGCCCCCGGCAGGCGCGATATTCATGTACTGTACGCGCAGCGTCGCCTGCATACGCGAAAGGTAAGCGCCTTTTTGGATCATCTGTTCGAAATGGTGGGTCCAGCTCCCGCGTGGGATAACTGGCGTGAAAGACGCCTGCCCGATGAACGTACTTAGTGGCAACACTTAGCGAACGTACGTAGCGAAAGTACGTAGCGAAAGTACGT
Source organism: Halomonas citrativorans (assembly GCF_014898005.1). Lineage (NCBI taxonomy): Bacteria > Pseudomonadati > Pseudomonadota > Gammaproteobacteria > Oceanospirillales > Halomonadaceae > Halomonas > Halomonas citrativorans. The sequence goes on along the minus strand of NZ_JABUYX010000002.1, from coordinate 143,236 downwards.
ATCGAAAGCACTTTACGAATGCACGTAGCGTTGAACCAAGCGATTTTTACACTTTTTTGATGAATAGCTAATTTAGTCGTTTATCTATATAACTACGCCCACTCTCTTATACGAGTTCCTTTTGATGTTTCACTTCATCGTTGCCATACCCTGCCTGATGGTTATTGCCCGTTTCCTGGTGCCGCTGCGTTGGCCGTTATGGGTCAAGATTGCCCTTAGCGCGTTACTGCTGCTCGTGTCACAGCACCACCTGCTGACGTTTTTGGCCTTTGGCAGCATGTTTTCCCCCGAGGTACCCAGAAGTATGGTGCTGATGATCAACTGGCTGTTCGGCACCCTTCTTTTCCTGGCGCTGTTACAACTCATCGTTGATGCGGTAACACTTCTTTTAATGGCAGCAAAAAGGCGGCGACTTAAGATCCCTGCCTCGTTACGTTATGCGATCGGGATCATCGCGCTGGGAATCGCAGCCTTTGGGGTCAACCAGGCAGTACGCGTACCGCCCATGAAGGAGGTTGAAGTAGCCATTACTGGGCTGCCCCCGCAGTTTGACGGGTATCAAATAATTCATTTAACCGACCTGCATATCAGCCGGTTATTTGAGGCGCCATGGGTTAAAGCGGTGGTCACCAAAACCAACGCCTTGGCGCCTGATTTAATCGTGATTACCGGCGACCTGATCGACGGCGACCTTGAAACCCGAAGGTTGGATGTAGCACCGCTTCAAGCGCTTTCGGCGCCGGATGGCGTTTATGCAAGCCCCGGCAACCACGAATATTACTTTGGGTACGAGCAGTGGATGGCGCATTACCAATCACTTGGTATGCAGACGCTGGCCAATCAACATGCTGTGATCACACGAGACGGTGCCCACCTGGTACTTGCTGGCATCACCGATTTAAGGGCGCCGCGCACCGGCTGGCCTGCGCCAGATGTAGACGAAGCAATCGCAGGCGCCCCCGATAGCGCGCCGATCATCCTGCTCGACCACCAGCCTTTTGATGCCGCCAGGGCAGCTGCCGCCGGGGTTGATGTGCAGCTTTCCGGCCACACCCACGGCGGCATGATTTGGGGGTTTGATCGTATTGTGGCCTTGGCCAATAACGGCTTTGTCTCGGGCTTTTACGATGTTGACGGAATGACGCTTTACGTCAATAACGGCACCGGGCTCTGGCCTGGCTTTGCACTGCGCTTAGGCAAGCCTTCAGAACTCACCCGCATTACGCTGCGTCAGGGGTAAGCGCCAAGGGTAAGACACCGCTCGGCCCACTGCCGTATTTCAGGGTATGCGCGCTGCTCAAATACGCCAAAGCCATCAAGGCTTCGCGCCTTGAGCGGCGTAAACACCGGCATACTCAGGCCGCACAAAAAATGGGCTAGCCGCTGGCTGTTGGGAGGCTGGCCTATTTGCGCCGTATGGCGTTCCATAAAGGGCACGGCGTAACGGCTGAAATCGGCGTCTGTCAGTGCCGGTAAAGACGGCGCGGCAGGCAGTTGAACGCGATGCCCATAGCAGACCGAGCAGTGCCCGCACCGGCTGTCGTCGCTTGCGCTTAACGTGGTGTCGCCAAAGTGCTCGGTTAAACGCCGAGTCAGGCATGTATCGGACTCAAAGAGCGCCAGCATGGCCTGCAGCCGCTCAATCTCGCTTTGCTCGCGCACTAAGCACTCGTCATATAGCTGGCTTACCATCCTCTCAAGGCTGAATGCCGGCTGACGGACGTCATACACGTCGGTCATTCGTTTGCCTTCCAGCGTCAGCCAGCCTTTGTCCTGAAAGTACTCAAGAGCGGTGATTACACGGGCGCGGGAGGCATCAATCTGTTGTGCCTGCCCAGCCGCATGTAGCCGTTCAAAATCCACGCTCCCCCAAGTGCGGGCGATGGGGATGTTGTCGACCAGCAGGCGGACAAAGGTCGCCCGTTCGCCTTGAAAGCGCGCGATCAGCGTCTCTGGTTCAGTGTGATAACGCAGCCGGTATTCCGCCAGAAAGGCAAAGCGCGGTGCAATAATGCCGTACATTTCCAGCCGTACCAGCAGGGTTTTCAATGGCAGCAGGCGAATATTGGTATCGCGTGACAACACATTGAGCAGCACTTCCCATTGCCGCTCGGGCGTGACACCGGCAGCGGCGATCTCTTCAAGCAAGCGCACAATGCCCACGTATTCCGGCGTATCGCCGTACACAAAGTTTTCCAGCACGCGCAGGCCATCGCGCCCTGCCATGGTCAGGCAAGTGGAAGGTAAGCCATCGCGTCCTGCCCGGCCGATCTCCTGGCTATAGTTCTCGATGGATTTGGGCAGATCAAAGTGCACGACGTTGCGAATATTGCCTTTATCGATGCCCATGCCAAACGCAATAGTAGCCACGATGCACGGCGACTCCCCGCTCATAAACTGGCGCTGAATCTCATCCCGGCGCGATGAATCCAGCCCCGCGTGATACGCCTGAGCGTTGATTCCCTGGGCAGCCAAGGCGCTGGCTACCTGTTCAGCAGTTTGCTGCAAGGTGACATAAATGATGCTGGGCGCTTCATTGCCCGGCTGCATTTGGGGTTTTAGCCAATCAATCAGATGCTGCTGGCGGTTACCTGCCACTGGGTGCACCAGTAATTCAAGATTGGGCCGATAGAAGCCGGTGGTAATCACATTGTTTGGATCAATGGAAAACTTCTCACCCATGTCGGCGATCACCGCAGGCGTGGCCGTGGCGGTCAGCAGCAACACTTGAGGGATTGCGAACTCGTGCTGGTACTCGGGTAACTTGAGATAGTCCGGGCGAAAGTTATGCCCCCATTCAGACAAGCAGTGGGCTTCATCGACCACTAACAGCGAAATATTCACCTGGCGTAGAAAATTCCGGAAACGCTCGTTCTTGAGCCGCTCCACCGACACCATGAGAATCTTCAACTCGCCGCTTCTGGCGCGCTCCATCACATCACGCACGGTGTCGCGGTCCTGGGTAGAATCAATAGTGGCCGCCGCCACGCCATGCCGGGTTAAAAAGGCCAGCTGGTCCTGCATCAGCGCTAAAAGCGGTGACACCACTAACGTTAAATGGGGTAGATGCAGCGCAGGCAACTGATAACACAGTGACTTCCCCGCACCGGTGGCGAAGATAGCCGCCGTGGAGTGGCCCTTTAACACCCGGGAGACCACGGCCTGCTGGCCGCCGCGAAAGTCATCAAAACCGAATACGTCTTTCAGCGTTTGTTGCGGCATCGGTGAGGACATATAGCTTCCTGATGGTAACGTACTGGAATATGCGGCGATTTTTCAGCCTGAATTAGCCATCTGACCTGCTCAAAAAGTGCACTAAAATGCCTTTTCAAGCGCAAAGCGCGGTTGGGTCTGGCCCTCTTTATTTACTGTCTCCATAAACATTTCAAGCGGGCGCACCCACAGCCCGTACTCCCCATAAAGGGCGCGGTAGATCACCAGTGGCTCTTCGGTTTCACTGTGGTGGGCAGTGCCAACCACTTCATAAAGTGCGCCTTTATAGTGGCGGTAAATACCGGGAACGGGGGCGGTCATTGGCTTTCCTTCTGAGTGGCTGGCTGGTTGGCTTTTTTAGCCAGGCGTTCGAGCACTTTGGAGGATGCGACAAAGCCGAACGTGCCGGTGACGAACGTGGCGGCGCCAAAACCGGAGGCGCAGTCCAGCCGGGTGGCGTCACCGCTGCCGGGCTTTTGCAGGCACACTTCACCGTCGCTATCGGGATACACCAGCTGCTCGTCGGAGTAGACACACTCGACCGAGAAGCGCCGCTTGGGGTTGCGCGAGAAGTTGTAATCCCGGCGCAGACGCGAGCGCACTTTGGATAACAGCGGGTCGTGCTCGGTACGGGTTAAGTCGGCCACTTGAATACGTGTGGGGTCGGTTTGCCCGCCGGCGGCACCGGTCACGGTAATCGGGATTTTACGCCGCTTGCACCAGGCAATCAGCGCGGCCTTGGCGATAACGCTGTCGATGGCATCCACTACATGGTCGGCGTCCTCGGGAATGCGCTCGGCCAGGTTCGTGGGCGTGACAAATGCCGTGTCAGCGACGATGTCGATGTCAGGCGCAATCAGGCGACAGCGTTCCGCCAGCACGTCCACTTTTGGTTTACCGATAGTGCCATCCAACGCGTGCAGTTGACGGTTGACGTTGGAGACACACACATCGTCCAGGTCGATCAAGGTAAGCTTACCGATACCTGAGCGCGCCAGCGCCTCCACTGTCCAGCTACCTACGCCACCTACGCCCACCACCACCACATGCGCATGGCGAAACGCGGTAGCCGCACGCTGCCCGTAAAGGCGCCGAATACCGCCAAAACGGAATTCATAGTCGTTAGAAACATGGTCGTTAGAAGCCGTGCCAGCAGAGGCTGGCTCAGCACTTGCCGGGGTAACCGGTGGAAGTGAAGGCGTAGTAGACATGGCAAGCTCTTTTTAAAGCGTTTGAAGGGCAGAGGGCGCTGTCAGCGGCGGTGTCCGCACGCTGTCCAACGGCAGGTGGCCTGCCCAGCCTAAATGATGGAACAAGGCGGTCATGGTGTCATCCAGGGCACAGGTTAGCGCAACCCGTTTAGCCAGCACGGGGTGATCAAAGGCTAAATGCGTAGCCGCCAACAACAAGCGTGGCGCATTCAGTTGGTCGGCAAAAAAGCGATTGTGGACGCTTTTACCGTGCTTGGCATCACCAATGATGGGGTAACCGCGCCGGGATAAATGGCGGCGAATTTGATGGCGGCGCCCGGTAAGCGGGCGCGCCTCCATAAGCGAATAACGGGCTACTGGGTAGCGGTCGACCTGAACGGGAAGCTCAACACTGTCCAGGCGGCGTATATCGGTCATGGCGGGCATCGCAGGCATTTCTGCTTTAGGCCGCGAGCCATCCTCTTCACGTAGCGGATAGTCCAGACGCGCCTCATCAGGTGCTTTGCCACGCACCACCGCCAGGTAGCGCTTTTCGACCTGGCGTTCACTAAACGCTTCGCTTAAAAGCCCGGCGACAGTCGAGGAGAGGGCAAACACAATAACGCCCGACGTCGGCCGGTCCAGCCGGTGCACAGGATAAACGCGTTTGCCTATCTGATCACGCAGCTGCTGCAACAAAAACTGCGTTTCACCCCGTGCCAGCGCCGAGCGGTGTACTAAAAGCCCGGCGGGCTTATGCACGGCGACAAGGTGCTCATCCTGATAGAGGATTCTAAGCGGCAACATAGCACTTCCTGGGTAAAAACGAGGCGCTATTGTCGCGGCTGAGCAGGCTGATGTCATCCGTAACGTTAGGTTAAAGCTAGCCAACCAGCGTTGGCAACATGGGGACTCGGCAACTACCTTGTAAAGGCACCCCTTCGGGGGCTTCCACGGAACAGGAAAGGAGAACGAACCATGCGTTATTCAGCTCCGCTCACCGGTATCGCCGCAGCCCTGCTACTGGCCACTACCGCTAGTGCTCAAACCAATGAGAGCGAATCGCTTGAAGTGAATATGCACGAGGTAACGTCCGAAGGTGTAAACGATGCGCTCGGTACCGTGACGATTGAAAGCTCCGAACTCGGAGGTGTGTTACTGACGCCCTCCATCACCGGCCTAGAGCCAGGTATTTATGGCTTTCATCTGCACCAGAACCCCAGCTGCGAACCGGCCGAAAACGATGACGGCGAAATGACCGCTGCCCAGGCCGCCGGCGGCCACTACGACCCGGACAATACCGATACTCATCAGGGTCCTTATGGCGAAGGCCACTTGGGTGACCTGCCGGTACTGACCGTCAACGACGATGGGGAAGCGAACCTGCCCGTGCTGGCACCTCGGCTGAGCATCGACGACATAACAGACCGCGCCCTGATTATTCATGAGGGCGGCGACACGTATGAAGACGAGCCACACTTGGGTGGCGGTGGTGCGCGCATGCTCTGCGGTGTGACACCTTCATAACGCGCTTACGTTACGCAAGAAGATGACCGGGCAGCCTAAGGCTGCCCGTTTTCATATTGATGTGTGTCATTACGCTCAGTGGGCCACTAAAGTCTTAAAGCGGTTTGCTTAACGACACTGTACATTCTGCCAACTAATCAGCGCCCTAGCTGATTTTTCATCTGTCGTCTTTCACTATCCCCTGACCACTGAGTGCCCAACATGATTACCTTTATCGTCTCGATACTGCTGTTAATCGTGGGTTATTTTACCTACGGTAAATTCGTTGAACGGGTCTTTGTCACTGATCGCAAGCGTCAAACGCCTGCTTATAGTATGCGTGACAACATCGACTACGTACCGATGAACACAACGCGTAACTCGCTTATCCAACTACTTAATATTGCCGGTGTCGGGCCCATTTTTGGCCCTATTCTTGGCGCACTTTACGGTCCGGTCGCCTTCGTCTGGATCGTGGTTGGGTGTATTTTCGCCGGTGCGGTGCATGATTATCTAACGGGCATGATCTCGATTCGCAACCACGGCGCTCACCTGCCTCAACTGGCGGGCAAGTTCCTGGGTAAAGTCATGAAGCACGTGGTTAATGGCTTTGCGATTTTACTACTGCTGCTGGTGGGTACCGTATTTGTCACCTCCCCCGCCGCGCTGCTGGACAATATGACGCCGATATCACTTACCCTGATTATTATGGCGATTTTTGTCTACTACCTGATTGCGACACTGCTACCGATTGATAAGGTGATCGGCCGCATCTACCCCTACTTTGGTGCGCTGTTATTGTTCAGCGCAGCGGGTATCGGCATTGGCATGATCGTGACGGGCGCGCCGATCCCTGAGCTTTCGTTCCAAAATATGCATCCGGAAGGCGCACCTATCTTCCCGCTACTGTTTTTAACCATATCCTGCGGTGCGCTGTCTGGTTTTCATGCCACCCAAACGCCTATTATTTCGCGCACAACGGAAAACGAAACCAGCGGGCGCAAAATCTTTTACGGCATGATGATCACCGAAGGCATTATCGCCATGATCTGGGCAGCAGCAGCCATGAGCCTGTTCCACGGTGACCAAAGCCTTTCTGACGTGTTGGCAGCGGGCGGTCCTGCGGCCGTGGTAAGCGAAGTATCCACCACCATGCTTGGCGCCGTCGGCGGCACACTAGCAGTACTGGGCGTTATCGTTCTTCCGATCACCTCTGGCGACACCGCGTTTCGTAGCGCACGCATGATCATTGCCGACTACCTGAAAATTGATCAGCGCCCGATCGTTAAGCGTCTGCTAATCGCCGTACCTCTGTTTGTCGTGTCGTACGCACTCACCCACATGGACTTCACGCTACTGTGGCGTTACTTCTCTTGGGCAAACCAGACCACCGCCGTGATCGCGCTATGGGTCGCCACGATGTATCTGGTGCTATCGCGCAAACCGTACCTGATTACGTCAATTCCGGCGGTCTTCATGACCATGGCTACCTTTACCTATATCGCCTACGCGCCGATTGGTTTTGGCCTGCCACTGCAGGTGAGCTATGTGGTGGCGGCACTGGGTACGCTGGTGTGCATCGCCCTGTTTATGAAGCGTGTACGTCGCTTGAGCCGCGCGACCTTTACGGTCGATGAGCCTGCCACGAACTTTAGCGAAGACGTTCTCGCGGCCTCCTCCAAATAAATCCATCCCCCGGGCAGCCTGCTGCCCGGTATGCATTAAGCGCTGCACCGTCAGCGCTTTTTTATGCCTATCCTTTTGTCATCTCTGCTACATTTTTCATCACTCCCGCGCCTACCCTTTCTATTACTCTCTTCCTCTGCCCCCGGATTTTATTACGGCATATTGTCGATCTCATAGAAAACGTTATATCATAACCATTAATAGCGATTTAATGGCCTGATTTGAGATGTTGGCAATGTGCAGCGACCCCGTTTTATCCGTGCGTAATCTGCGCATTCAAATTGACCAACAGCCGGTGGTTGATGGCCTCTCCTTTGACGTGATGGCCGATGAGCGCGTATGCCTATTGGGCGCATCGGGGTCGGGGAAATCATTTACCGCGAAAGCGGTGTTAGGGCTTTTACCGCCTAATGCTCAGGTACAGGGAAGCATTCGCCTTCTTGGCCAGGACGTTATTCACACCCCTGCTGCACAACGGCGCAATGAAACCCGCGTATCCATGGTGTTTCAGGATTCGCTTTCGGCGCTCAACCCGCTGGTGACTATCGGCTCCCAGCTGCGCGAGCCCTTCACGCGCCACCACGGCTTATCGCGTAAAGCGGCCATTCAGGCCGTTATTGCGTTACTGGAAGCCATGGGGCTTCCTGACCCGCAGCGGTTGATTAAACGCACGCCTGCCGAGCTTTCCGGTGGTCAACGCCAGCGCGTGTGTATCGCGCTTGCCATGGCCTGTAAAACCTCGTTGCTCGTTGCTGATGAGCCTACGACCGCACTGGATGTCGTCACCCAGGCGCAGGTACTCCGCGCCCTGCGCGAACATACCGGCAAAACGGCCACGTCTCTGCTGTTTATCACTCACGACCTTCACGCCGCCGCTCAGCTGTGCCAACGCGCAGTGGTTATCGAGCGCGGCGTCATGATTGAAAGCGGTGAGCTGGATACGCTGATTACCGCCCCACAACACCGCTTTACTCAAGAGTTAGTGGCCGCTGCGCATAGCGTACAGCCAGCCGAGTTCACGAGCGTGGCCGAACCTCTATCCGTTGATTACTTAAAGAGCGCCTGATGCAAAGCCCCCTACCGTTTAGTCGTCAGGAAGCACTCGTGGGTAGAGAAGCATTTATATCGGCACGCGGGCTTAATAAAAGCGTCACGCTGCCACGTGAGGTGTTTTGGCGAGCAGGTGAGCGTAAGCACATCATCAACAATGTTGACCTTACTCTTTACCCCGGCGAACGCGTGGGGCTGGTGGGCTTGTCCGGCTCGGGTAAAACCACCTTGTTGCGCTCGTTGCTGGCGATTGAAGCGCCTGAAAGTGGGTCAATTACCTGCCAACATAAAGTAGTGCGCCCCGCGTCCACGGCCCGCCTGCGCTGGTACCGCCAGGCGGTTCAGTATATTCCCCAGGACCCGGCTTCTTCGCTTGACCCGCGAATGAGCGTGCGCGCACTGGTTGCTGAGCCGCTGATTCGCCTTCAGGTGAAGTGCGACCCGATTGAGCGCGCCCAGGAAGCGCTTGAGCACGTGGGGCTGGGCACTTCATTTCTGGACCGCAAACCCCATGAGCTTTCCGGCGGCCAGGCGCAGCGGGTAGCCATTGCCCGAGCCATCGCTACCCGCCCGCGTTTTTTACTGGCCGACGAGCCGCTTAGCGGGCTTGACCTGCCGGTGCGCGCCCAGGTGATTAACGTGCTGAAGCGGCTTTGCGATGAGAACGGCACAGGCCTGCTGATGGTGTCCCACGATTTATCCGTGGTCGCTAACCTTTGCAAGCGCACCCTGGTAATGGACGACGGCAGGATTGTTGAAGACCGCCCTACCACTGAGCTTTGGCGCGCACCTCGCCATCCCATCACGCTTGATTTGATCAAGGCCGTCTCTCAACTGCCTACCTGCGCTTACCCGCACTGTCGTCCGACGGACGTGGGGGCGCTTTTATAGCGGGCTTATAAATAACCTATCCGCGACGAATAATCCGTTTCGCCAACATGGCGTCCAAGCGTTTGCTTACGAACGTTTGGCGGCTGTTGTTAACGTCTACTTCTGTTCCTGACATGGAGACTCCCCAATGCTACGCCACAAGTTTCGCCTATCGTTACCCGCTGTCCTGGCCGCGCCTTTTCTACTCGCTGGCTGCTTTGATAACCAGCGTGATGAAACCTCTGCCTCACCAGACGCCGACGAGCGAATTAGCGTCGCGATGCTTCAGCCGCCGCGTTCAGGGTTGAGTCCGTTATCCGACGACGCGTTTAAACTATCGCGCTGGAGTAACGCTGAAACTCTGGTTCGCCTGGACACCAACAGTGACCCGCAGCCGTTCCTGGCGACCGAGTGGGAGCAGGTGGACGACCAAACGTGGCGCTTTGTGATTCGTGACGGTGTGGTTTTCCACGACGGTACCGAGCTGACCGCCAACGACGTCGTGAATTCCCTGACAGCCGCCACTCAAGCGGCCCCCAAGCCGCGTATTCTGGACGGCGTTAACATGACCATTGAAGCCGATGGCGACAATGCCGTGCTGGTGCGTACCGAGAAAGCCGACCCACTAATTGCCAACCGGCTTTCCAGCCCGCAGCTGGCGATTCTAGCCGCTAGCGCCTATGGCGATGATGGCCGAGTGAATCCCATCGAAGCAGGCACCGGCCCTTTTGTTTTGAAAGAGATCAATGGCACCACCAGCGCCACGCTCGACCGGTTTGATGATTACTGGGGCGAGCCCGCCGCCATTGCCGGTATTGATGCGGATTATGTCTCCGACGGTACGGCGCGCGCCGCTTCCCTGAGAACCGGCACCGCCGATGTGGTAGAAGCCATTCCGGTATCGCAAGTGGCGCTGCTGGACCAGGCGCTGGTGCACGAAGTGCCCATGCCGCGCACCAGCACGCTGTATCTGAACACCCAATCAGGCCCCATGGCGGACCCCGGCTTGCGAGCGGCCGCGCGTGAAGCGATTGATCGTGCCGCCATTGTGAAGACCGTTTACGAAGGTCGTGCCGATATTGCCGAAGGTCTACTGGGTCCGGCACTGGCCTGGGCAAGCGACTACCGCACCTCAATAGATGACCGTGCCACGCCTACCGCACCAGAGGGCGTCGAAATCACTCTGGCGACCTTTACTGATCGCGCTGAGCTGCCGGAAGTTGCCGTCCTGCTTGAGCAGCAGTTGACCCAGGCTGGCTTCAAGGTGACGCAGGAAGTACGCGAGTACGCGCATATTGAATCCGACGCGTTAGCCGGTGAGTTTGATGCCTTTATCCTGTCGCGTGCCACTGTGCTGGATTCGGGCGACCCGGTGGCCTACATGTACAGCGACTTCGCCTGTGAAGGCTCTTTCAATATCGCCCAGCTTTGCGACCCGGCCGTTGATGAGGCGCTTGCCAACGCTTCACAGCAGCCCACCGGTGAAGCACGCCGCCAAGCGATTATCGACGCTGAAGCCGCTATTCTGCGCACCGATGCGGCGATCCCGATGCTCCACGAGCGGGTCATTCAGGGGGAATCAGCACGGGTTAGCAACGCCGAGCGCGACCCGCGTGAGCGCATGCTGATCACCGAAAAAACCGCTATCGATACTGATAGCGAGTCCTGAAGGCGCGCCACGCATGATTAACGCAACATCACAGCCCCTGTGGCGCCGCCTACGCATCGAGCCGTTTATTCCCCTGTTGTCACGCCTAGTGACGCTGGCAGGCGTTGTGGTTCTGGTGGGGCTACTGCCCTGGCTTTCAGGCCGCGACCCGGCGCTCAGCATCTTGCGGGCGCGTTCTGCCGAACAGGAGGCAACACCAGAAGCACTGGCGGCCATTCGTGCTCAGTTGGGCCTGGAATCCGGGCCGCTGGAGATGCTGAAGCACTGGCTGCTGGGGCTTTTGCAGGGTGATGCAGGTAACTCATGGATTTCAGGCGCGCCGGTGCTGCCCGGCCTGCTAAAAAGCGCACAGGTATCCTTGCTGCTAATGAGCTTTGCCATGCTGGTGGCGGTGGTTACCGCAACGCTTATTTGCCTGCCAGTGGTGCGGCAGGGTTTGCGTGGCCAGATTAGCCGCTCGCCTGGCACCGTGGGCGCGGCATTAACGGCCCTGCCGGAGTTTCTCCTCGCCTCACTACTGCTGGTGGTGTTTGCCGCCTGGCTTAACTGGCTGCCGCCCTATGGCTGGCGCGGCTTGAGCTATGCGGTGCTTCCCGCATTGGCGCTGGGGCTTCCCGCAGGCGGCTTGCTGGGCCGCTTGTTCAGCGATGGCCTATCGGCCACCTTTACCGAGCGTTGGGTGGCCACCTGGAGTGTGGCGGGCTTCTCTCATCGCCGTATTACGCTCTCCGTTCTGCGCCGTACGCTGCCAAGCCTTATGCCCCAGGTGGGTATGGTCATGGTCGGCCTAACCGGCGGTGCGATAGCCGTCGAGCAGGTGTTTTCGATTCCGGGCCTTGGCCGGGCAACGCTGGGAGCGGCATCAGCCCAGGACATGCCTGCACTGCAAACCGGCATTCTTATTCTGCTGGTGATTGCGATTGTGCTGGGCAGCCTTGCCAACATTGGCCGCGCGCTGCTGCTCGGCCGGGCATTTCGGCTGGGCGCATTGCCCGTTACCCACACCGAGCAAAGCGTATCGCGGCGAGCGTGGATCGTCCCGAGCGTCGCGGTTCTTCTGCTGTGTGTGCTAGTGATTGCAGGCATTACCCGCGACCCGTTTAGTTCGGCCTTTATGCGCCTGGAAACACCCAGCCTTGGCCTGCCGCTAGGCGCGGACGGCACTGGGCGCGATATTCTGGCCCGCGTGGCCCATGGCGCGCTCTCCACCATTGGCATGGCGGTTGCGGTAGTATTTTTCACGCTGATATTGGGGCTCTTGATTGGCCTGGCACCCAAGCTTGCCACCGGCCCCATTGAGATTACCAAGGCAACGCCGCCCACCATTGCGGGGCTTATCGTGGCCGGTTTGATGGGACCCAGCACCAGCGGCGCCGTTATTGCGGTTACGGCCGTGGCCTGGGCACCCTTGGCGGCGCATACAGCAGCGCTGGTCGCCGAGGCAAAAGCCCAGCCCCACGTACGCATCACGCCCCTTCTAGGAGTGGGGCAGCTGCGCTTGATGGGCCGCTATATTCTTCCTGCGGTGATTGGCCCGGTATTTCGCCACGCCATGCTGCGCTTACCTGGGGTTGCGCTGGCGCTTGCGGCACTGGGCTTTTTGGGTCTGGGACCGCGGCCACCTTCGCCAGAGTGGGGGTTAGTGCTGGCAGAAGGTATGCCGTACATTGAGCGTGCGCCCTGGGCGGTGCTGATTCCTGCGCTGGCGCTGGTGCTGCTCTCGGTACTGGCGGTATCGCTTTCAAGTTTTGTGGGGTCAAGCAAGCCAGCCCGTTAGGCAATAGCACTCATGATAGGCAAAAAAATGCCCCCGACACTGTCGGGGGCATTTTTGTGAGCGGTCGTCAATAAGTGCTGGGCTAGCGCTTACTCGTGGTCGCCCGCCAGCTGCATTTGGCGCAGCATGTAGTTCTGAATACCGACCTGCTCAATCAACTTCAACTCGGTTTCGATATGGTCAATGTGCTCTTCTTCATCGGCGAGCAGATCACGCAGCAAATCACGTGAAACGTAGTCTTTAACGCTTTCACAATACGTGATGGCTTCGATGTAGTCGTTACGGCCGTCGTGCTCAATACGCAGATCGCTTTCGAGCATCTCTTTAACGTTTTCGCCAATGTGCAGCTTGCCCAAGTCCTGAAGGTTAGGAATACCTTCCAGGAACAGGATGCGCTCAATTAGCTTATCGGCGTGCTGCATCTCTTCAATGGACTCGTCATATTCCCATTTGGCGAGCGCTTTTAGGCCCCAATCCTTGTACATCTTGGCGTGCAAGAAGTACTGATTGATAGCGATAAGCTCGTTGCCTAACGCTTTGTTGAGATGCTGAATTACCTGGGGATCACCTTTCATGACGTCACCTTTTCGTTGTAATGCTGAGAGTTTCTAAGCAATCAAACAGTTACGTTAACAAAGGAGTATAGGCCACGCAAAGGCATACTCCCAGTTTTCTGAGAGTATAAAGAAGAGATCAAAAAATTCAAACAAATCAGTTATTTGCTAACGATAACTCTAACAAGAGTGATTCGCGTCATACGGCGTAAGCGAGACTCATATCGGCTTCCAAGCGGGCATTTTGTACCGCTTCACGCGTTAGCGATTTAGCCATACAAGCGCACTTGCCGCACTGGGTCGCACAGCCGGTGGCTTCACGTACTTCTCGCCAGCTGCGCGCTCCGTCGCTCACTTGCTGACGTATCTGATGATCGGTTACTCCCTTGCACACGCAAACGTACATGGCGACACCTCATTAATCACATGAGGTGAATGTAAATGATTCGCATGCATCTTTGCAAGTAAAAACAAATGCTCTTTAGCAGTGATTGCACTTAGCATTTAGCTTTTATTATTCAATTCAGCTTGTTAGTTATTTAGTTGCGAAACACCTAATACGTACTTTGCCCACGAAAACCTCTGATTAACGTAATGAGCACACTCGTTAGTCAGAGGTTTCCTGGCGTTTCGGTACTATTACCGTGCAGGTATGAGAGGCGATATCTGGCCAGCTACGCCGCTGCTTATCGACAAGCACCCACCCATAGCCCATGCCCAGCGCCGCCAGCGAGAACCAAGCCGTGACACAGCGAACAAGGCCTTGCTTAAGGGTGATTTTTTGCCCGTTCGGTGCTTGCACGCGCAGGTGCCATGCCTGCATACCCAGCGTCATGCCGCTACGAGACCAGAAAAAGCAGAAGAAAAAAGTGACGGAAACAAGCAACAGCGCGCGCAGGCTCCAAACCGATAGCGCAGAAGCACCCACGGCTTCAACGGGCTGCCCCAACACCAGTCGAAAAAAAGCCAGATGGACGATTGTTACGGTCAGCCAGAGCGCCACTACCAACACACTGTCGTAGAGCAGAGCCCCCAGGCGGCGACCTAAACCAGCGCCCATGACGTCAGCCATTACGGCGCAGGAAGTAAACCCCAACAGCAGCGCAGGCGAGTGTTGGCACCAGCACTGCCCATACGGGCGAAAACCCAAAGATCGTCGACGCAGGCGCAAGCAGATCCTGCATATATTTAAATGACAGCCCGGTCACGACGCCATAAAAGACGCGAGTCCCTGCCGCCACAGTGCGCAGCGGGCCAAACACGAAGGACGCCGCTATCAATACCAGCGATCCCATGGTGAGGGGCATTAAGACTTTTTGCCAAAAGTACAACAGCGGTTGATCCGCCGTTAAGCCTTGCTCTTGAAGGTAGCGTGCATACGCCCATAGCTCGCTGGGTGCCTGACTATCGACCGAGCGCAGCAGCCGCTCTAACTGCACCGGCGTAATCTGTGTTTCCCAAACAGCACTGGCCTGATAGTCGGATTCAGTGCGGTCATCATAGATACGTGTCGTGGTGATGTTTGCAAGCCGCCAGGCGCCCTCTTCCCAGTGCGCCCGGTCAGCGTGGGTGGCTTCCACCAAGCGGCGCCCATCAAACCGGTAGCGGGTTAAATCAAGCACGACCTCATCGGCCCGTATGGCACCAAATCGGTAAACGCTGTCGCCTTCAAACTGCCAGCCGCTACGGCTGGCGGGTTGAGCACTTTCCCCTTGGCGCTGCTCAAGCCGCCACGCTTCGGCAAACTGCTCGGTACGCGGGCTTACAAACTCAGCAACCAGTAGCACGGCCACAACCACCAGCAACACCGGTTTCATCACACCCCAGACGATGCGCGCCAGCGAACGACCTGAAGCACGCATCACGGTCAACTCGTTGCTGGAAGCCATACTTCCCAAACCAATGAGCGCGCCTATCAGTACCGCTACGGGCGCGTATTGATAAAACCGCCAAGGCACGCGCATCAGCAGATAGAGAAACACATCAAGCGCGGTAAAATTCCCTTGTACATCGCTCAGGTCGCCAATGTAGGCAATGGTGATATCCAGCCCCAGCAGGACGAACTGCACAACGATAATTGCCCCCAGCACGTTGCGAGCGATGTAACGATCCAGACGATCAGCCAGCATTAGCGCATCCCCTTACGTTGTGAGCGCCACAAAAGCAGCAAGCCGAGGCCTAAAAACAAGAGATGCACGGGCCAAACGCCAACCAATGGCGAGAGCTTTCCACTGCCAATCGCATCGACCGCTGCAAGCAGTAAGCTCAAATAAGCCACATACAAAAATACCGCCGGTAGTAGCTTGGCAAACCGGCCCTGGCGTGGGTTCACCCGAGAAAGCGGCTGGGCGATGAGCGCTAATACAAAGACCATGAACGGCAAGCCGGTACGCCACTGAAACTGCGCCTGGGCGCGTGGGTTAGGATCATCCCAAAGCGCCGCGGTGGTAGCGTACTCAATAGAATCAAACTCCTGAAGGCCGCGACTTAACCCCAGGCGCATCGTATAGCGTTCAAACGTTAGCCGTTGAGCATCCTGCTGGCCCGGTACCACACCGTAACGCTCGCCATTTTCCAATATTAAAAAGCGGCTGCCCGTTTCAACGCGCGTTTCCTGATACCCCGAACCGGCCCGAGTAACAAAGCTATGTGGGTTTTCTGTATTAGGCCGTTCATGAACCAACACCTCTTGCATCTCGGTGCCGTCGCTGCTGAAATCGCTGATATAAGCGGTACGCCCACCACCGAAATCCTGGAATCGCCCGGGCGCCAGTACCGACACATCCAACCGGCTGCGCTGCTCTTCAAGCGTCGCTGCCGTTTGCAACGCCCCGGCGGGGGTTAGCCACAAGCTACAAAAGCCCACCAGCACCGCCACTACCGAGGCGGGCAGCAACGTTACTCGCAACAGCCGCAGAGGGCTCGTGCCACAGGCCACCATTACGGTGATTTCGCTGTTCATGTACATTTGGCCATAGGCCAGCAGGATGCCCAGAAAGAACGCGAGCGGCAGCACCAGTTCCATAAAGCCAGGCAGATGAAACACCATCAAGCTACCCAGAATGGTAACGGGGATATCTCCCTCCGCCGCGTCAGAGAAGTAACGAATAAAACGACTGCCCATAATGACCAGCAGTAAGATACCTGCCACAGCCGACATGGTGAGTAACACTTCGCGAGTTAAGTACCGAAATAAAATCAATGCCCTCTCCGGCTAATCGTGCAGGATGCCATGCAATGCGCCCATGGCTTGGGTACACTAACCCAACACCCAGTACGGGGCATTATCCCGAATCCCTCGATGCTTGTCTTGTTGGAGACGTTATGGAATTTTCCGTTCAGACCGCCAATCCGGCCAAAACCGAAACGGCTTGTCTCGTCATCCCCATGTTTAAAGGTAGCGACTTGTTGCCCACGGCCGCCAGCCTGGACGACGCCAGTGAACGTTTAATCGGTCAGTTGCTTGAGCGCGGCGATTTCGATCCTGCTCTTGGCAACGTACAGATGATTCCTTTCGCGCCGGGGCTTTGCGCAGAACGGCTTTTGTTAGTAGGCCTCGGAGAGCGCGAAAAGTGCCAGGAAGGCGCCTTTTTAAAAGCGCTGGATGCGGCCATGGTGGCGCTGACCAAGCTGCCCGTCGATGAAGCAAGCATCGCGTTTAATGATGTTCCTCTTGAAAGCCGCGACAGCAGCTGGAAAGCGCGTAAGGTGCTGGAGGCCGCAGAACGCGCGGTTTACCGCTTTGACCAATTTAAGTCGCAGCCAGCGCCTTTAGCACGCTTTAACGCACTCACGCTGTTTAGCGAGCCTGAAAACGCGACACTTACCCAACAAGGCGCCCAGATTGGCGCAGCGATTGGCCAAGGCATCAACTACGCCCGCACGTTGGGCAATTTACCGGGCAATGTGTGCACGCCAAGCTACCTGGCCCAACAGGCAGAGCAGTTGGGCAAGGCGTCCAACGGCGCGTTAGAGGTGGACATTCTCGACGAAGAGGCGCTGGGTGCCCTCGGCGCTGGCTCACTACTGTCGGTTGGCCGAGGCAGCCACGAACCTACGCGCTTGATTGTCATGAAGTACAACGGTGCGACGGAGAGTGAAGAAGCCCCCCACGTCCTGGTAGGCAAAGGGATCACGTTTGACACCGGCGGCATTTCGCTGAAACCCGGCGAAGGCATGGACGAAATGAAATTCGACATGTGCGGCGCCGCCAGCGTATTCGGCACCGTGAAGACCATGCTTGCGCTCAAGCCCAAGCTCAACCTGGTATTTATTGTCGCCGCCGCAGAAAACATGCCCGATGGCCTTGCCACCAAGCCTGGCGATATTATTAAAACGCTGAAAGGTCTAACGGTTGAAGTGCTTAATACTGATGCCGAGGGCCGCCTGGTACTGTGCGACGCACTGACCTACGCCGAGCGCTTTAAACCAGCAAGCGTTGTCGATATCGCCACGCTAACAGGCGCGGTGATTGTTGGCCTGGGCCACCACGCGACGGGCCTGCTCTCCAACGATGACGACCTGGCGCTCGATTTGCTGGAAGCCGGTGAAGCCTCCTGGGACCGCGCCTGGCATTTACCCTTATGGGATGAGTACCAGGAGCAGTTGGAATCCAACTTTGCCGACCTGGCCAATATTGGCGGGCGCCCGGCAGGTACGATTACCGCTGCGTGCTTTTTATCGCGCTTTGCCGATCATTTCCCATGGGCGCACCTGGATATCGCCGGTACCGCCTGGCACTCGGGCAAACAGAAAGGCGCCACTGGCCGCCCGGTAGGCCTGCTTTCCCAGTACCTGCTGGACCGTGAAGCCGACGGCCAGGTAGAAATCAGCGCCAACTAATCGCACGGATCGTGCGCTCAATGGTTGCCTTTGAGTGCCACAACCGTTAAATCTGGAAGTATTAGCGTGTGCTCTATCGTTTATGGCACGCGCTACGCTAACGACACGCTTATATCGCCCTTCGGGGCCTGGCTCTAGCGGAGAAAACACGCCGTGCCCACTAGCTCTACGACTCGTTTTGAAATCCTGCCGTCCAATCAGCCAACGGCCGACAGCATTCGTGACAACATCCTGACCAACCCAGGTTTTGGCAAGCACTTCACCGACCACATGGTCAATATCCGCTGGACGGTCGATGCCGACTGGCACGGCCATCAGGTACGCCCCTACGGCCCGCTGACGCTCGACCCGGCCGCATCGGTCCTGCATTACGGCCAGGAAATTTTTGAAGGCATCAAAGCCTACCGCCATGCCGATGGCTCGGTCTGGACCTTCCGCCCGGAGAAAAACGCCGAGCGCTTCCGCCGCAGCGCCCGCCGCCTGGCACTGCCAGAACTCTCCGATGAAGACTTCATTGGCTCCATCAAGGCGCTGCTGGCTCAGGACACGACCTGGGTGCCCACGCCGTCAAGCGATGCCGACGAATGCAGCCTTTACCTTCGCCCGTTCATGATCGCCTCGGAAGCTTTCCTGGGCGTGCGCCCGGCCCACGAAGTCGACTACTACGTGATCGCTTCTCCGGCAGCGTCTTACTTTAAAGGCGGCATCAGCCCGGTTTCCATTTGGCTCTCCTCGCACTACAAACGGGCAGCCCCAGGCGGCACCGGCTTTGCCAAGTGCGGCGGTAACTACGCAGCCTCATTGGCCGCGCAAAAAGAGGCCGAAGCTCACGGCTGTGGCCAAGTGGCCTTCCTTGACGCTGAGGAAAGCAAATGGGTTGAAGAGCTGGGCGGCATGAACCTGTTCTTTGTTTTCAAGGATGGACGCTTGGTGACGCCACGCTTAACCGACACCATTCTGGAAGGCGTTACCCGCAACTCGGTGCTCACACTTGCGAAAGACGAAGGTTTAACCCCCGAAGAGCGCCCCATCAGCATTGACGAGTGGCGCGAAAGCGCGGCGTCCGGCGAGATTACCGAAGTGTTCGCCTGCGGAACCGCGGCAGTCATCACTCCGGTGGGCGAGCTGGTGACGGAAAATGAGCGTATTCGCCTGAACGGCGACGGTGGCAACGAAGTGGCCATGCGCATTCGTAAAAAGCTGCTCGACGTGCAGTACGGGCGCAGTGAAGACAAACACGGCTGGCTCACCCGGTTGGTGTAATGCCTCCCTCCGCCGCCAGCCCTGGCGGCGGCACTGTTTTAAACGCGTTTTGAAAGAGCTGGAGCCGCTATGGCGCGCATCGATTTTTATATCCTCCCGGATACCACCCTGGAAGCGCGTTTGGCATTCGCCTGTAAGCTGGCCGAAACCATTTGGCGTAAGGGTTACCGGCTACACCTTCACTGCGAAGACAAGGCCTTGGCCGAGCAGGCTGACGCAGCCCTGTGGAATTTTCGCGAAGACGCCTACCTGCCCCACGCGCTTGAAGACAGTGAAATGGCGGCCAGCGTACCGATAACGCTGGGCTGGCAAACCCTGCCTACGCCCAAAGCAGAAACCGCGCTTCTCAATCTGCACCCCGATATTCCTGATGGCATTGAGCGCTATGCGCGCGTTGCCGAAATTATCAACCAGCATCAACACGTTCTGGTCGCCAAACGCGCCTGCTGGCAGCGCTATAAAGAACTGGGCCACGAAGTGGTGCCGCACAAGCTTGGGTAACGCTTCAACAACTTTTGCACCTAACAATAACCAATTAGCGGAAGTGTATGATGATGTCTGCCTCTTTTTTAACTCGCCATCCGCTCGCTGTGATTGTGATTGCTCAGCTGTTTGGCACCTCGCTGTGGTTTAGCGTTAATGGCGTTGGCTTGGCATTGCAGGAGGCGGTGGGTCTTAGTGAAGGTGATCTCGGTTTACTGACCATCGCGGTGCAGGCCGGGTTTATCACCGGTACGCTACTAATCGCCATTACCGGCCTTGCCGACCGCATGCGGGCAAGCCATCTGTTTGCGCTGTCAGCAGTGCTCGGTGCGATTATCAACGCGGCATTTATTGGCGTTGCCGACAGCATAACGCTGGCGGCAGTGGCACGCTTTGCCACCGGCCTATGCCTGGCAGGCATCTACCCGTTGGGCATGAAGCTGGTGGTGAGTTGGACACCTTCGCATGCGGGCGCGGCCTTGGGTTGGCTTGTCGGCATGTTAACGCTAGGCATCGCCTCGCCCCATTTACTGCGCGGATTAACGTTGCACCTGCCCTGGCAATGGCCACTGCTATTGGCATCGCTGTTGGCGCTGGTCGCAGCGTTGATGGTTTTCCGGCTAGGCGTTGGCCCCCACCTACCCGCCAAAGCCGGAAGCGGGCGCCCCTGGGCCGGACTTGGTGCGTTCAAGCAGCGCTCGTTTCGCAAAGCCGCACTGGGCTACTTCGGCCACTGTTGGGAGCTTTATGCATTCTGGGCGCTGGTGCCCTTTTTGGTTAGCCGCGAGCTTGAGCGGCTCAATGCGTCAGCAAGCCTGCAGCCGTGGCTAAGCTTTGCCGTTATTGCCCTTGGCCTGCCTGGCTGCGTGTGGGCTGGTCGGTGGAGCCGGAAAGCAGGTAGCGCCCACGTCGCTTTTGTGGCGCTATTAACATCGGGCGTACTTTGCCTGGTTTACCCGCTATTGGGCAGCCTTTCACCCTGGTTACTGCTGGCGCTGCTGGGCGTTTGGGGTGTTAGCGTGATTGCCGATTCAGCGCAGTTTTCGGCGCTGGCATCGGCCCACGCGCCCGCCGAGCGGCTGGGCGCGGCCTTGGCCATGATGAACGCTATCGGCTTTGGTTTGACCATCCCCTCCATTGCCTTGGTAACCGCCCTTTGGGCAAGCCAGAGCGTGGCGGTTATCTGGTGGTTGTTGCCAGGCCCTGTGTTGGGTTTAATCGCGATGCGTGGGTTACATCTCCCCTCGGCAAAGGCCTGACGCTCTGCCTCTTATCGCGCTATACTTGTCACCATTTTTTTGCACGTTGTGAGCCGACTCCCCATGGAAAAGACCTACCAACCCGAACAGATTGAAACCCGCTGGTATCAGCGCTGGGAAGCCGATAACCGCTTTGCCCCTTCGGGTAAGGGCGCGCCTTTCTCCATTATGATTCCGCCGCCCAACGTCACCGGCAGCCTGCACATGGGCCACGCGTTCCAAGACACCATCATGGATACCCTGACGCGCTGGAAGCGAATGCAGGGTAACAATACGCTGTGGCAGGTAGGTACCGACCACGCCGGTATCGCCACGCAAATGCTGGTTGAGCGCAAGATCGCGGCAGAAGAGGGCAAAACGCGCCACGACCTGGGCCGCGATGCGTTTATTGATAAGGTCTGGGAGTGGAAGGAGGAGTCTGGCGGGCACATTACCCGCCAACTGCGCCGCATGGGCGCCAGCGTTGATTGGAGTCGCGAGCGCTTCACCATGGATGACGGTTTCTATAAAGCCGTTCAGGAAGTCTTCGTGCGCCTGCATGAGGAGAAACTGGTTTATCGTGGCAAGCGGCTGGTCAACTGGGACCCGACGCTGCACACGGCGATTTCCGACCTGGAAGTGGAGAACAAGGAGCAGCAAGGCAGCTTCTGGCACTTCCGTTATCCGCTGGCCGACGGCGTTAAAACCGCCGATGGCAAGGATTATGTCGTGGTGGCCACTACTCGCCCCGAAACCCTGTTGGGCGATACCGGCGTTGCAGTCAACCCAGAAGATGCGCGATACGCCTCGCTGGTGGGCAAGTTTATTGAGCTACCGCTGGTGGGCCGCCGCATCCCTGTAGTGACCGACGAACACGCCGATATGGAGAAAGGTTCGGGTTGTGTGAAAATCACCCCGGCCCACGACTTCAATGACTATGAAGTCGGCAAGCGCCAAAACCACCTGCTGATCAACGTCTTTTCCAAAGACGCCACGATTCTTGAGCAGGCGGAAATCTTCAACCTTAAAGGCCAGCCCCAGCCGGAAGAAGACGCTAGCCTGCCCGCCAAGTACGCAGGCCTTGACCGTTTTGAAGCGCGTAAACAGATTGTCGCCGATATGGACGCACTTGGCCTGCTGGAGCAAGTGGAAGCTGTTAACAACACCCTGCCCTATGGCGACCGCTCGGGTGATGTGATTGAGCCGCTGCTGACTGACCAGTGGTTTGTGGCGGTTGAAAACCTTGCCAAGCCCGCTATCGAGGCAGTGGAAAAAGGCGACATCCAGTTCGTGCCCAAGAACTACGAAAACATGTATTTTGCATGGATGCGCGACCTGCAGGATTGGTGTATTTCCCGCCAGCTATGGTGGGGCCACCGCATTCCGGCGTGGTATGACGCCGAAGGTAACGTCTACGTTGCCCGCACCGAGGCCGAAGCCCGAGAGAAGCACGGCCTGAGCGCTGATATAGCGCTGACTCAGGACGAAGACGTGCTGGACACCTGGTTCAGCTCAGGCTTATGGACCTTTGGCACACTTGGCTGGCCAGAAAAAACCCCGGAACTTGAAACCTTCCACCCCACCAGCGTGTTGGTGACAGGCTTTGACATCATCTTCTTCTGGGTAGCCCGGATGATTATGATGACGCTGAAGTTCACCGGCCAAGTGCCCTTCAAAACCGTGTATGTCCACGGTCTAGTGCGTGATGGGCAGGGCCAGAAGATGTCCAAATCCAAGGGCAACGTACTCGACCCGATTGATCTTATCGACGGCATTACGCTGGATGCACTGCTTGAAAAGCGCACCGGCAACATGATGCAGCCGCAAAAAGCCAAGGCGATTGCCAAAGCGACCAAAGACGAATTTAAAGACGGTATCGAAGCCCATGGCACCGATGCGCTGCGCTTTACGTTCCTCTCGCAGGCCACCACTGGGCGCGATATTAAATTTGATATGAACCGCCTGGAAGGTTACCGCAACTTCTGCAACAAGCTGTGGAACGCCTCGCGCTACGTGCTCATGAATGCCGAAGGCGAAGATTGCGGCATCGCTTCTCAAGGTCAGGGCAGCGAGGTGGAACTGTCGCTGGCCGACCGCTGGATCATTTCCGAGCTGCAGAAGACCGAAGCCCAGGTGACCAAGGCGATGGACGAATACCGCTTTGACCACGCCTCGCAAGCGCTCTACGAGTTTGTCTGGAATGAGTATTGCGACTGGTATCTCGAGCTTTCCAAACCAGTGCTGTGGGACGAAAATGCCTCCGCTGAAGCCAAGCGCGGCACACGGCGTACGCTGGTGCGCGTGCTGGAAACCATCCTGCGCCTGGCGCATCCGATGATGCCGTATATTACCGAAGAGATCTGGCAGCGCGTCTCCCCCTTGGCGGGCACGTTTATGGGTGAAGGCGCTTCGTTGATGCTTCAGGCATGGCCGGAAGCCGATGAGAGCAAGATCGACGAGCAGGCCACCCACGATATCGAGTGGCTGAAAGGTGTCATTATTGCTGTGCGTAACATTCGCGCCGAGATGAATATAGCCCCCGGCAAGCCGCTGGACGTGCTGTTAACCAAAGGCAAGCCGGAAGACGCCAAGCGCCTGGAAAGTAACCGCCATTTCCTGGCCAAGCTGGCCAAGCTGGAAAGCGCAAGCTGGCTTGAAAACCCCAACGATGCCCCGCTTTCAGCAACGCAATTAGTAGGCGATATGGAAGTTCTGGTGCCGATGGCCGATCTAATCGACAAAGACACCGAGCTTGCTCGATTGAATAAAGAGATCGAAAAGCAGGACAAGCTAATGGTTGGCATTGAGAAAAAACTGGGCAACCCCGGGTTCATGTCTAAAGCCCCCGATGCAGTCGTCGAAAAAGAGCGCGGCAAGCTTGCCGAGTTCCAGTCGGCTAAAAAACTGCTGCAAGAACAGAAAACCAAGATTGAAGCGCTGTAAACCGCGGACGTAACTCGTTCAGCCTAAAACGCCCGGCTCTTAATGGAGCCGAGCGTTTTTTATAGTTTATCTATAACTCTACGTATACGCCGAAGCTATGGCAGGTGGTAGGCTTCGTCAATCACACTTCCCACGCGCTGTTGCGATGATGCTAGCTTCCCTCACGCCAGCCGCCAAGTACTCGGCTATCTGGGCCAAAAAAGACCAACCGGTCATGGTCAATGAGGTAGCGATAAGCACCTTCCAGCATATTCGTTACCTGCTGGGCATCCTCCATATTGGGACAAGCCATGCGCGTGCTGGCAAGCTGCTTAACATCGAAACGGTGCCCTTCCCCCAGACTTACCTGCCCCGAAAAGCGGTTGCAGCCGTCATAACCAGAGATCGTTCCATCGCTAGAGATTTCAAAAAACGGCGTTTCATTAAACGCTAACTTCTCATCTGTTCCGATCAACAGAAGATCCCAGCGCTGATCCACTATCGCTCCTGAAAGCTCCGCACTGCTCGGCGCTTCATGACTCTCTTGAGGCGCGGGCGAACTGCTGCACGCGCTCAAAAGAAAAGCCGCCGATACACACAAGGGCAGCAAGCAATGACGCAGCGTTAACGTCTTCATGGACATAATTATCACCTTATAGGTTTTACCAGTTGCCGCTGTTTTCCATGGAAGCCCATGGCTCTTGAGGTGCTAGCGTGTCGCCCTTTTGCAGTAGCTCGATGGAGATACCGTCAGGCGATTTAACAAATGCCATGTGTCCATCCCGTGGAGGACGGTTAATAGTAACACCGGCGTCCTGGAGCTTTTGACAAAGCGCGTGAATATCGTCTACCCGATAGGCCAGGTGACCAAAATTACGCCCGCCAGTGTAAGTTTCAGGGTCCCAGTTATACGTCAATTCAAGTTCGGGAGCGGAGAGCTGCGCTGAGCGCTCTTCGTCTTCAGGGGCGGCAAGGAAAATCAGCGTAAAGCGGCCTTTTTCATTCTCTTTACGGCGTACTTCTTTAAGGCCCAGCAGGTCACAGTAAAAGTGAAGCGATGCATCCAGATCGCTGATACGTACCATCGTGTGTAAAAACTGCATGTTATTTCCTTT
The DNA here is from genome assembly GCF_014898005.1 of Halomonas citrativorans. Taxonomy (NCBI): domain Bacteria; kingdom Pseudomonadati; phylum Pseudomonadota; class Gammaproteobacteria; order Oceanospirillales; family Halomonadaceae; genus Halomonas; species Halomonas citrativorans. The sequence goes on along the minus strand of NZ_JABUYX010000002.1, from coordinate 117,858 downwards.
TCATTAAGGCCGGTGAATGAATGTTAACGCGGATATCCATTATGTGGATGGAAACAGAATAGGTCTTAACCAGCAAACCTTGTGCATATCAGATAGCGTATGCCCAAATGCTCGTCAAAGCTCATTATTCAGCCCGACCTGCACCACTATCGGTTTAAATGAAGGCCTGCTTTAACTAACCATTAGACGGATTTATTATACAAGGTCGAATTCAAAGAAAAATCTGTATAGTGCTATTTGAGGGCTATCTCAAAGGAGACGTTAGTGGACTCAATCACACAGGCGGCGTTGGGCGCTGCGATTGGTGGTGCGGTGCTGGGTCGGCGCTTGGGCCGTAAAGCCATTCTCATAGGGGCACTATTGGGCACGCTGCCCGACCTCGACGTAGCGCTGGACTATGGCGATGCGATCGCTAATGTGACCGAGCACCGTGGGTTTAGCCACTCGTTATTTGTACTGACCGGACTCGCGACGTTACTAGCCCTGCTTAGCAACCGTTTTGCCCCTGCACGAGATATTTCCTTTATCCACTGGTGGTGGTTTTTTACACTCACGCTAATCACGCACCCACTGCTTGATGCTCTGACCACCTATGGCACACAGCTCTTCTGGCCGCTAGAAACATCACCGGTCGCCTGGCCGATTGTATTTATCATTGACCCGCTCTACACCCTGCCTCTTCTAATTGGTTTAATCGTAGGCATCGCGTCAAAACAGGTACAAAAGTACGCTACGGCCGCGCTGGCTATCTCAAGTGTTTACTTATTGCTAGCAGCCGGAGCGAAGCTGAACATTGAGCACCGGCTGGCAACGGTTCTTGCCGAGATGGGGCTAGAGGAGGCGCCTTTACTGGTTCAACCAACCCCTTTTAACACGGTGCTATGGCGAGCTACCGTGGTCAATGAAGATCGCTATTATGAAGGTCTGATTAGCGTATTTGATGGCAAGCGTCAGCCACGTTTGGAACCGCTACACCGCAATATAGCGCTTGAAGAGAGTGCGTTGTCGGGCCCGCTTGGCCAGCGGCTAATGTGGTTTACTGGCCCTTTTTTGCGCTATGACACCATCAATATTGAGGGACATGAAACATTAATTGCTACCGATCTTCGGCTGGGCTATCCCGGCTTTCACCCGTTCAGCTTCACCCTCGCAGCGCTGCAGGATGATACATGGATACCCGTGGATGTAAGCGAGCAGATCGAGAGCGCACGTGGGCTGCAGCTAAATATGCTGTCGCGTCTCGCAGCAAGGGCCGCTGGAGATACCATGGCGCTTTGTGCAAGCGACTTTATCTCGCCTGATTGGCGCGCTGACCCGCTTCAATATCACTGCTAGCGGTGGCCACCGCACCGCTAGCAGTGATGGCTGATAGGCGCTGAAATAAAAGCTTAGGGGGCGATTCCCTGCCCACAACCACTGAACTGCTCACCTCCGTAGCTGAGCGTTACCCGCGCAGGAAAGGGAAAACCACTCATATTGTCAAAGCAAGCGCCCGCTTCAATACGCACCCGAAAGAAAGGCTCAACGCGGGCGTTTTCAAGCACCACCCGGCCCGCTTCGTTGTCCATCACGCTCACCATATAGGGCAGTTCAATACGCTCCTCGCCGTAGTTAAGCTCCAGGGTTAACGTGGGGGAATCGTGTGCGAGCGCGACCACCCAGCCAGGCTCATTGCCATGCCCAAAAAACATAACGCCTGGCCGCTCTGCACGAGTAAGGACTTTACGCTCTTCACCAAGGGTGCACTGCAGTTGGCCACGCGGTGTTTCCACCATGGCCTGGTTACCTCGGTTCCAAAAACTGATACTGCCATCCTGGTAGCGAGCCCCGTTAGCGACGACCGCTTGAGGCAGCTGCCAGGCACCGTGCAGCGACCAAAGCCGTAGGTCATTAGTATTCGTCGCTGTCACTAAATTCTGGTCAGCGGGCTGACAGTGCCAGCCCTGGTACTGGTCGGCGTTTCCAGCAAAAAGTACCGAGGGCAGCAACGGGGCACTGCTGTTAACGGTCATTGTCCCAGACTCGTCTACTGGTGAAGACGTAGAGGCACAGCCGGTGAGTGCCATCAAACAAGCACCCACAGCGGCTAATCGAAGGGGGGTAAAAAACGTCATCTATCAAGGCTCCCTGCGCGCGTGATTTATTGTGTAATGCACTAGCTTCGCTTAAAGGCGTGTAGATCCTGTGGATCAAAGGTATCAAACTTGGGCGGCAATCCCAATGCTGCCCGTTTTTCCGCCAAGTGATGCTTCTCAGCCAGCCACGTGGGGTCTTGAGAGGGCTCACGACCGTTTAGCTCGGCTAGCTGCGTTATCCCTTGATGGTAAAAGGTCACGATATTAAGCGCGGCTTGATTATCATCTTCAAGTGCACGCCTAAGCGTAGGTAAATACCCCCTGATTTGCGACAGGTGTTGCTTTAACTGCCATACATAGCGCATCTCGGTCATCCAGGGCCGTTCGCGCAGCACCGCAAAGAGTGCGCTGGTGGCTAGAAGCCCCAGGAAGATACCTAGCGCGTAGAGCCATAGGCTGTTGCCCAAGGCAGAGGTCAGCAGCATGGAAAACAGCATTCCAAAAATGACCAGTTGGCCCGCCATCGCAAAGCTAATCATGCGCGCCTTACGACGGTAGCGTTGTACATCATGCGGCTCAAGGGTAAAAACCATGGCCAACCTCGCAATCCAAATGAGTGCTCTATGATACGGGGCTGACCAACGCAAACAAGCCTGAGTCGCTTAATGTGCGCTTAATCGTTCTGCGGCCATTTTTAACAACCGCTCGGTTGCCTCCCAGCCAACACAGGCATCGGTTACCGAGACACCGTAACGCAGTGCACTAGGGTTTAACGGCTGTTTGCCCTCAAACAAGTGGCTTTCAAGCATCAAGGCGACCAGATTGGCGTTGCCCGCCTGCCGCTGGGCCAGTACATCCAGCATTACTTCATTCTGACGGCGATGATCTTTACGTGCATTGGCGTGGCTACAGTCGACCATTAAACGTGGGTTCTGACCTGCCTCATGCAGCGCCTTGATAGCTGCCTGAACGTGCGCTGCCTGATAGTTCGGCTCGCCATGCCCGCCGCGAAGCACAACATGCGTATGCGGGTTACCGGCTGTTTGCTGCATGATGGGGCGCCCATGACTGTCTTGAGCAAAGCGCTGGTGCCCATGAGCGGCAGCTTGTATGGCGTCAATCGCGACCTGCACATCACCGCTGGTGGCATTTTTGAACCCAACCGCCGCGGCCAGGTCACTGGCCAGCTCACGGTGCAGCTGCGACTCTGTAGTGCGCGCGCCAATCGCGACCCAACTTAAAAGGTCATCCAGGTAAGGTGCGAGCATGGGCTGAAGCAGCTCGGTGGCCACCGGCAGGCCTCGGGCGGCAACGGCATGCATCAATTCACGAGAGAGGGTAATGCCCTTGGGCATATCGCCACGACCATCTAAATCAGGGTCATAGGCCAGCCCTTTCCAGCCAACCGTCGTACGCGGCTTTTCAACGTAAACCCGCATTACCGGTAAAATCTGCTCATCCACCTGCTCACTTAGCACCGCCAAACGGTCAGCGTACTCAAGCGCTGCGTCCGGGTCATGGATAGAACAGGGGCCTACCACCACCAATAATCTTTTATCCTGGCCACTTAATATTTTCTGAACCGCTTCTCGCTGTTGAGAAATTTGCTGGCCTAACCGAGCATCAACGGCAACGCTTTGGCGTAACTCGGCGGGTGTCGGTAAGTGATTAACAGGGCTGGGCGTACTGTCGCCAAGGGGATTGGCGTTAGCATTCTTGATCGGGGCTAGGCTTGCCTGGGCATTCATCATTAACTCTCCGGTATCACATGACATCGTTGATTGGCGTTACCACCCAAACGGGCACGGTCGGAGGTGGCAGCTTGCACCGACCGCGCGTCGCTAAATCGCCAGCCATAGCCCACATAGCCGGTAGCGATAGTGACGTTATAAGCGCGATACATCATGGTGAAGCTCCTTAATGAAATTCCTATGGCAAAAGCCGTTAAACGCAAAAAGCCCCGGCGGGGTTACCAACCGGGGCTTGAAGATTCGGCAGGCAACCTGGAAGGTGTGCCTGGTAGCGCGACGTTAACCGTCGGCCGCGGGCACACCGTGGCTAAACCAATATCCAAAATAGGCCACAACGCTCATGCACACACTAACCGCCATAAAAGGCAGGCGGTTAGCAGTGTGGAAAGGCGCTTGTGTGTGCATATTTTTCCTGATGATTGGCAAGCCCAAGGGCCGCGAAAAATCGTTTTAAAAAAGGTACATCTTTATCCTGCCCTTAAGCTTGGCAAATGGCAACTGTTGATTAACAAACAGCGCCATAGCCAAAAAGTGACAGACTAACGCTGTGGGTCAATCACCCACGCGGCGCATAAGCAAATACGTCGGAAAAAACCCGCTCACTCACCACGCCTTTGGTTTCCAACACATCCAGGCAGGCGTATACCATGCCGGGCGAGCCGGAGAGATACACGTCATAATCGCTGAACGTCAGCGCCGCTTTCTCCAGTACAAGATCAACCCGGCCCTGATGGTGATGAATACGCTCGCCGCTTGCCAAAGGCTCAGTTAGCGGAAATTCGGTGACCGCTTTAAACGTTACATTGGGATAGCGCTGCGCCCACTCAGTCGCCAGGCTTTCAGCGTAAAGGTCGCGATGCTCACGGGCAGCCCACCAGAGTGAGATTGGCCGCTCAGGCTGGTCACGCAGGGTGGCCTCAACAATCGCTTTCATTTGTGAAAACCCTGTACCAGCAGCAATCAGCAGCAGCGGACGCTCGCTTCGCGCGTCAACCACACATTCACCGCCGGGCAAGCGCAGCGTTAGCTGATTGGCCACCTGGAGCAGATTTCGAAGTCGTACTGAATTATCGCGCTCAGGCCAGTGCTGAATATGCAGTTCAATGACGCCATCGCCCTGCTCGGCACTGGCAATTGAAAAAGGCACCCACGTGTTGTCATCCAATTTAAGTTCTAGATACTGCCCAGGCGCATGCTGCATTGATTCTGCACGCCCTTTTAGCGTCACGCCAAATACGTCAGGATTTAAATCCTCAACAGCCGTTACCTGGCAGGTTAACGTCCTTGCGCTCATGAAAACCTCTATATGAAAAATCGATCAACGTGCGCCGCTAAACTTAACTGCCTTCTTAACCGCCATGCCGCGGTGCTGGCAGAGGGATACCGATTCCCAGCTCTTCCCACCGCTCGTCAACGCGATTTTTGACTGTCTCGTCCATCACGATGGGCGTGCCCCACTCGCGGTCTGTTTCGCCTGGCCATTTGTTGGTCGCATCGAGCCCCATTTTGGAACCCAAGCCAGAGACAGGCGAGGCGAAATCCAGATAATCGATAGGCGTATTCTCAACCATCACGGTATCTCGCGCCGGATCCATACGCGTGGTAATCGCCCAGATCACGTCTTCCCAGTTGCGCGCATCAACGTCGTCATCCAGTACAATCACGAACTTGGTGTACATGAACTGACGTAAAAAGCTCCATACCCCCATCATCACGCGCTTGGCGTGGCCTGGGTACTGCTTTTTCATGGTGACAACCGCCATGCGATACGAACAGCCTTCAGGCGGCAGGTAAAAGTCGACAATTTCAGGAAACTGCTTGCAGAGTATCGGCACAAACACTTCGTTAAGCGCCAACCCGAGAACGGCAGGCTCATCCGGCGGCCGCCCGGTATAGGTGGAGTGATAAATGGCATCACGGCGCATGGTCATGCGCGTTACCGTAAAGACCGGGAAGTGATCCACCTCGTTGTAATAGCCGGTGTGATCACCGTACGGGCCTTCAGGTGCCATATCATCAGGATAGATAACCCCTTCCAGAATAATCTCACTGGAGGCAGGCACCTCAAGGTCATAATGGCCGCACTTAACAAGCTCGGTACGCGAGCCGCGCAGAAGCCCGGCAAACGCATATTCGGAGAGTGAGTCAGGGACGGGGGTCACGGCCGCCAGGATCGTGGCCGGATCAGCACCCAACGCTACGGCAACCGGGAAAGGCTCGCCAGGGTGCGCTTGCTGAAACTCCTGGAAATCCAGTGCCCCGCCACGGTGGGAGAGCCAGCGCATGATCAGGCGGTTCTTGCCAATCTTCTGCTGCCGGTAAATCCCCAGATTCTGACGCTTTTTATGCGGGCCACGGGTAATGACCAACGGCCAAGTGACTAAAGGCGCCGCATCGCCCGGCCAGCAGTGCTGGATAGGCAGGCGATCAAGATCAACCTCGTCACCTTCAAAAACGACTTCCTGCACTGGCGCCCGCTTAACAGTTTTAGGCCCCATGCTAAGCACTTGCTTGAAGATAGGCAGCTTATCCCAGGCGTCTTTCAACCCCTTGGGCGGATCAGGCTCTTTTAAAAAGGCCAACAGCTTACCCACTTCGCGCAGCGCTTCGACCGACTCCTGCCCCATTCCTAGCGCCACGCGCTTTGGTGTACCGAAAAGATTGCCCAGCAGCGGCATATCATGGCCCTTCACATTCTCAAACAAGAGTGCCGGGCCACCGGCACGCAGCGTGCGGTCGCAAATCTCGGTGATTTCCAGGTAAGGATCGACTTCGGCTTGGATACGCTTGAGCTCACCGCGCGCTTCCAGCGCCGCGATGAAGTCGCGCAAGTCGTTATACTTCAAGACACACTCCCCGCTAGGCTTGCGCCGCTATAGTGATTCGCATCAATCCTAGCGGCGTTTCATCGCTTCAAAGAACTCAAGATTCGTCTTGGTATCCTTCAGACGATCAATCAGGAATTCCGTGGCAGCCGTGTCTTCCATCGGGTTGAGCAGCTTGCGCAAAATCCACATGCGCTGCATCTCTTCCTCAGACGCCAGCAGATCTTCACGCCGCGTGCCGCTGCGACGAATGTTGATTGCCGGGAAGACGCGCCTTTCCGCCAGCTTGCGATCAAGGTGCGCTTCCATATTACCGGTACCCTTGAACTCTTCGAAGATGACTTCATCCATCTTCGAACCGGTATCCACCAGAGCCGTGGCGATAATGGTCAAGCTGCCGCCCTCTTCGATATTACGCGCCGCACCGAAGAAACGCTTAGGCTTCTCAAGCGCATGCGCATCGACACCACCGGTAAGCACTTTACCGGAGCTCGGCACGACGGTGTTGTAGGCACGCGCTAAGCGGGTAATCGAGTCCAGCAGGATAACCACGTCTTTTTTGTGCTCAACCAAACGCTTGGCTTTTTCGATGACCATTTCAGCGACCTGAACATGGCGCGCCGGCGGTTCATCAAAGGTGGAAGCCACCACTTCACCGCGTACGGTACGCGACATTTCGGTTACTTCCTCCGGGCGCTCATCGATCAGCAGTACGATCAGATGGCACTCAGGGTTGTTGCGCGTAATCGAGGTGGCGATGTTCTGCAGCATCAGTGTCTTACCCGCTTTAGGCGGAGACACCAGTAGGCCACGCTGACCTTTACCAATCGGCGCAGTCAGGTCGATGATACGGGCCGTTAGATCTTCGGTAGAACCGTTACCGATTTCCATCCGCAAACGGTCATTCGGGAATAGCGGCGTTAAGTTCTCGAAGAGAATCTTGTGCTTGGCATTTTCCGGACGGTCAAAGTTGATCTGGCTAACCTTGAGCAGAGCAAAGTAGCGCTCGCCTTCTTTGGGCGGGCGAATTTTGCCGGAAATGGAGTCGCCTTTACGCAGGTTAAAACGGCGAATCTGCGAGGGCGATACGTAGATATCGTCCGGTCCGGCAAGATAGGAGCTGTCGGCGCTGCGCAGGAAGCCAAAGCCATCCTGAAGAATTTCCAGTACACCGTCGCCGTAAATGTCCTCACCGCTTTTAGCGTGTCGTTTGAGGATGGCGAAAATGATGTCCTGCTTGCGCGAACGGGCCAGGTTATCGATACCCATTTCGCGGGCGATATCGAGCAGCTCGGGAACGGTTTTTTGCTTGAGTTCAGTGAGATTCATCGGCGTGTTAGAAAGTTGCTCTGGAAGCTAGGCGCAAGGCGCCAGAATAAGACAGGAGGCGTAGCACGTACTGATATGGCTAGGCGCCGTGTGATGCGTTCAGGTCCCGATAAAGCACGTACTCGATGGTAAGCCGCTGGGCATGTGAAAACTCATGGCATTGGTGCAATGAGGCAATGAGTTATTGCTCAGTTCGAGGGTACATGCAGTTGTTTGTTCTGATTGGCATAAGGAAAGAACCAATCAGCGGGTCATCTGACGACTTGGAAATATGGCTGATGCTATCTGGATAAGCAGTATCTTGTTAACATGCTGGATAAGCGTTAGTTAGTCAATATACGTAGCACAATCATCGCGTGCTTAGCCAAGGTAAGTACAGCATTAAATAAATACGACGTTCAATAAGTCCCGATAATACCAAGAAAGCCTAGTACCAGGAAAGCTTAACTAGGAAAGCCTAGCACCAGAAAGGCTTGGCAACCAAGACAACTGAATCGACACGCTATCAACGATCTCTTGTCAGCAGAGCTATTACTAGTAATTTTTTGGGTAATTTCTAGCAATCAGCCTTGTAGCAGGCAAGGTCGAGTCAGACCTGTCGTTCGATGGTAGTCAAGGCCCGCGATAAACGCAAGTCTTTGCCAATTGACAATAGCCCAAGCGCACCGCAACCTTGGCAAAGCCAATACGAAGGATAGCTCATGCCCAAGGACATTTCACCCCCCGTTAGCGCTCCTGTTAGCGACCTGGAAAACGCAGCACCACAGCGGCTAGCCGCCATTGACCTCGGCTCCAACAGTTTTCATCTTCTGGTAGCCAACTATCAAAATGAGCGTCTTCAAGTCGTTGCACGATTGGGTGAAAAAGTCCAACTGGCGGCTGGCCTGGATGAAGAGGGCAAGCTTAACGAAGCAGCCATTCAGCGCGCCCTGGACTGCCTGGGCCGCTTCGCGCCGTTTTTAAGTGATATTGAGAGCGCAAACCTGCGCATCGTGGGCACCAACGCCCTGCGTGACGCCCATAATAGCCAGGCGTTTATTGAACGGGCTGAAACACAACTTGGTCACCCCATCGAAATTATTGCGGGCCGTGAAGAGGCCCGGCTTATCTATCTAGGGGCGGCTCATGCCTTGGCCGAAAACGGGCGCCGCTTGATTGTCGATATTGGTGGCGGCTCAACCGAATTTATCATTGGTGAAGAGTTTGAACCCAAGGCGCTGGAAAGCCTGCGCATGGGCTGTGTGACCTTTACCAGCCGCTACTTTCCTGACGGCGAGATGAGTGAAAAGCGCATGCGCCGCGCCGAACTGGCCGCGTTATCAGAACTTGCCCATATCCAACGCCCCTACCTGCGCCTTGGCTGGGAAGACCCAGTAGGCTCCAGTGGCACTATTAAAGCAGTGGCTAGCGTTCTTCTCGCCTATGGTGACACACCCACTGAAGGTGTGATTACGCGCAGCGGGCTCAAAAAACTGCGTGAGCGCCTGCTCAAGTGCAAACAGCTGTGCAAAGTCGAGCTCGACGGGCTAAAGCCTGACCGCGCACGAGTTTTCCCTGCTGGGGTGGCCATTTTAAGCGCTATCTTCGAGGCATTTGACCTGAACCAAATGCGTTTTGCCGACGGCGCCCTACGCGAGGGTGTGCTCTATGATATGGCTGGACGCAATAGCGCAGAAGACACGCGCTCCAAAAGCCTTGACGTACTCCAGCGCATTTACGACGTGGATACCCGACAAGCCGATAACGTGGCCGAGACCGCACTATGTCTGTTTAAGCAGGTGCAAGGCGCCTGGTCGCTCACCCATGAGCACCGTTACTACCTTCAGTGGGCCAGCCATGTACACGAAATTGGCTTGGCTATTTCCCATAGCCAGTTTCATCGCCATGGCGCTTACCTGCTGGAAAACTCTGACCTGGCGGGCTTTTCACGCCCGGAGCAGCATCAGTTGGCCTTTCTAGTGCGTGCCCATCGGCGTAAATTCCCGCTCAAGGAGTGGCAGGCGCTCCCTAAGGCGCAGCACGCGCACAGCATACGGCTTGCCCTACTGCTACGCCTGGCGGTGCTGATTAACCACTCACGCCCCGAAAACGCCCCACCCTTACCAAATATTAGTGTTGATGCTGACAGCTTAACGCTGGCACTGCCCGCCAGCGATGAGCCAACGCTACTCAGCACCGATATTGAGCAGGAACAGGCGTATATGGACGCCGCAGGCTTCACGCTAAACGTCATACAGGAAGACTAAGAGACAGACGGGCACACCGCCTACGAGACAAACCTTACGTTAGCCGCTTTCCAGAGCACTCTGGCTGGCGGCCGAACCACGCCAAGGCAAGTGTCTTCCTCCATGACCATCACCAGCCGCTCGCGCTCCCATGGGGGAATTTGGGCCTCCTGAAACAGCCTTTTAACGTCTCGGCGCCCTCGCTCGGCAAGCGAAATCACTTCTCCCCCCTGGCGCCAGCGCAATGTTAGCGGCGTATCGGACTTCAACGAGAGTTCCAGCGCACCTAACGGTGTTGCCTGCCCAGCCCTGCCATCCCAGGCACACTGCCAGGCCGGTAGCGGCTCAAGCGGCGCCATTAGATAAAGCCGCTGTTGCCACACCCGAGCCTCCGCTCCTGGCCACGTGACGTGCACACTCGCGTCCGGTGCGGCCGTTAATTGATCAAGTAGCGTCTCCAGACGACGCTGAGGCGGGGTCGGCAATAATCGCTGCTGGCACCAGGAGCGTATCAGCAATCGCTGGCGAGGCCGTGAGCGCGTGGCCAACGCGAGGGCATCAATACACTCCAAGTCGGCGCTGTTAGCATCTGTGCGAAGCGCCTCCAACTCCGCTTGGGCATACTCACTAAGCAGCGCATCCGCTTCCCCGGCATGCTTAGCGCTATGGGAAAACGCGCCAGCCATGTCGGGCCAGCGCGCTTTGAGAAGAGGCAACACGTCATGACGCAGGCGGTTGCGATCAAGCGTGACATCACTATTAGTGGGGTCTTCGCGCCATTCAAGGCCGATTTGGCAGGCTCGCCCCTCCAGGCAGCGCCGGGCAATCGAGAGCCAGGGCCGAACGAAGGTAAGGCCGTGTGCATGACGGCAGTGTGGCATTCCCGCTAACCCACGAATACCGCTTCCCCGCAGTGCCGCCAGCAGAAAGGTTTCCGCTTGATCATCCTGATGCTGGGCCAGCCAAACGGTGTCTCCCGTGGGAACATGCTCATGAAACGCAGCATAGCGCGCCTGACGCGCTGCCGCTTCAATACCGCCAGCAGCGTCGACCGTTACGCGCACCACACTAAGCGGCACGCCAAGCTGCTTGCAAAGCACTTGGCAGTGCTGCTCAAAGTCATCGGCGGCGGCTTGCAAGCCATGATGAATATGGATGGCGTGCAGCGGGTGATTGGCCTGGCGGCAAACAGAAGCTGCCAGCGTCAGCAGCAATGCGGAATCAAGCCCCCCGGAGAGCGCGACCCAAATAGAGCGCCCCGGTGGGGTTTCCACCAGGGCGTCGTTTAACAGGCGTTCAAGCTGATTAGGCAGTTGGGGCGCCATAGCTCATTAAGCGCTTATAACGGCGCTCCAGCAGGGCATCGGTATCCAGTGCCTGAAGGCGCTCAAGGCCCTCGGTGACGGTCTCTTTCACACGCTCCGCCGTCGTCATCGGATGACGATGCGCACCGCCTAGCGGCTCTTTAATCAGCCCATCTACAAAGCCAAGCTCTTTTAAGCGCTCTGCGGTGATCCCCATTGCCTGGGCCGCATCAGAGGCTCTTTCGGCACTTTTCCAGAGAATAGACGCACAGCCTTCTGGTGAAATAACCGAGTAGGTGGAGTACTGAAGCATGTACAGCTCATCGCATACGCCGATCGCCAATGCCCCACCGGAGCCGCCTTCGCCAACAACCGTTGATATAATCGGTGTTTTCAGGCGCGACATGACCGCCAGGTTGTAGGCAATCGCTTCACTCTGGCCACGCTCTTCCGCGTCAATGCCTGGGTAAGCACCGGGGGTATCAATAAAGGTTAAAATCGGCATTTTGAAGCGTTCGGCCATTTCCATCAGACGACACGCTTTACGATAACCTTCCGGGCGAGGCATACCGAAGTTACGGCGCACCTTCTCTTTAACATCGCGCCCTTTCTGGTGGCCGATCACCATTACCGGCTTATCATTCAAGCGCGCAACGCCGCCTACCAAGGCAGCGTCATCAGCGAAGTTACGGTCACCATGTAGCTCGTCAAAGTCGCTAAACATGTGCTCAAGATAGTCGAGCGTATAAGGGCGCTGAGGATGACGCGATAGCTGAGAGACCTGCCAGGGCGTCAAGTCCTTGAAGATCGATTCGGTCAGCTTACGACTTTTCTCCTCCAGCCGGGATATCTCATCGGAGAGATTAACGCTGTCGGAGCTAACCAAACGTAGCTCCTCAATTTTTGCCTGAAGCTCGGCAATGGGCTGTTCAAAATCGAGATAATTGGGATTCATCGGCTCTGCCTGTAAGCTGCCTATAAAAAGGCCTTGTCGAAACGAGTATCTAATAGACGTATTATCGCATCCTGACCCTGCCACGCAAGGCAGGGTCTGCTCAACGACACTACCCAACCGTCTTACGGTCAGGTTTAGCGGTAACGTAGCTGAACCCCCGCTTGCCCTTCCACATCGCGCAACGCAAGCAGCAAGTCATCACTGGGCGCGACTTTCCATTCACCGGCAAGCTCCAGCCAGCCGACGGCTTGGGCATGGCGATACTGCAACCGCACCGGCAAACCGCCATTATCCCGGTAGGGCGCTAAACTATCGCGCAGACTCTCGACCAAGCGGCCATTGATACGCTCGGCGTCCAGTGCAAGCTCAACGGCATCGCCATAGCGAATACGGGCAGTGACCATAGGCGTTACATCTTTTCCACGCAGTCTCAGCCCGCCAGAGAAATCGTCGCTGGAAACTTCGCCTTCAACAATCAATACCTGATCAGCTTCTATCTGACCACGTAACTGGTCGAATAGCTCACCAAACAACGACGCTTCAATACGCCCGGTGCGATCATCCAGGGTGATAAACGCCATGGTATCGCCACGTTTGGACTTCATGGTACGCATCGCAACCACCAGCCCGGCCACCCGCTGAGGTTCGCGGGAGGGTTTTAAATCGCTAATACGCGTTGATACAAAGCGTTTTAATTCACGCTCATATTCATCAATCGGATGCCCGGTAAGATAAAGCCCGAGGGTATCTTTTTCACCTGAAAGGCGCTCGCGGTCGGTCCATTCTCGCGCACCGAGGTACTCAGTATAGACGTCGAGCGCTTCGTCTTCGGCATCAGCAAAAGCCTCGCCGAACATATCCAGCATGCCCAAGCTCTGGTTGGTGTGGTTCTGGGCGGCGGCCTTCAGGGCATCTTCCATAGAGGCCGCCAGCACGGCCCGGTTAGGACCAAGATTATCCAGCGCCCCTGAGCGAATCAGCGCTTCCAGGGTGCGTTTGTTCATACGCTTAGGGTCAAGCCGACGACAGAAATCGAACAGGTCGGTGAACGGCCCACCCGTCTGGCGCGCCTCGACAATTGCCCCGATGGGCCCCTCGCCCACCCCGCGAATCGCCCCCAGGCCGTAAACCACGCGCCCTTCGGTATCCACGGTAAATTTGTAGCCGCCTACGTTAACGTCCGGCGGAGTAACGGTCAGTTTGAGGTTGCGGCACTCCTCGATTAGCGGCACTACCTTATCCAGGTTGTCCATCTCGGTGGACATAACCGCGGCCATAAATGGCCCTGGATAATGGGCCTTCAGCCACGCGGTCTGGTAAGACACCAGCGCGTAGGCGGCAGAGTGCGACTTGTTAAACCCGTAACCGGCGAACTTTTCCACCAGGTCGAAGATATTACCGGCAAGATCCTTATCGATACCATTGGCCGCGCAGCCTTCCATAAAGCCTGAGCGCTGCTTGGCCATCTCTTCAGGCTTTTTCTTACCCATCGCTCGGCGCAGCATATCGGCCTGGCCCAGCGAATAGCCCGCCATTACCTGAGCGATCTGCATGACCTGCTCTTGGTAAAGGATAATACCGTAGGTAGGCGACAGCACCGGTTTTAACAGCTCGTGCTGGTAATCCGGGTGTGGATAAGATACTTCGGCACGGCCATGCTTACGGTTGATAAAGTCATCGACCATGCCTGACTGCAGCGGGCCGGGGCGGAACAGTGCCACCAGAGCGATCATGTCGTCCAGCGAGTCCGGTAGCAGGCGCTTGATCAGCTCCTTCATGCCGCGGGATTCAAGCTGGAAAACGGCGGTAGTTTCAGCACGCTTGAGCATTTCAAACGTTTTGCCATCATTCAACGGAATCGCATCGATGTTCAGCGGTTCCTGGCCGTTCACGCCGCGAACCTTATCGACCATCTCAAGCGCCCAGTCGATAATGGTCAGCGTACGCAACCCCAAAAAGTCGAACTTGACCAGCCCGGCGTCTTCGATATCGTTTTTATCGAACTGAACCACCAGCCCATTGCCGCTTTCATCGCATAATAAAGGCGAGAAATCGGTCAGCTTGGTGGGCGCGATGACCACGCCGCCCGCGTGCTTGCCGGTGCCCCGGGTCGTGCCCTCAAGCTTGAGGGCCATTTCCCAGATCTCTTCCGCTTCTTCGTCGTTAGCAATGAACTCTTTAAGCGCAGGCTCCTGCTCGATCGCCTTGCCAAGCGTCATGCCCACTTCAAACGGGATCAGCTTGGAGAGTTTGTCACCCAGTGAGTACGGTCGCCCCTGAGCACGTGCCACATCGCGTACCACGGCTTTGGCCGCCATGGTGCCGAAGGTAACAATCTGCGATACCGCGTCACGCCCGTAGCGCTCGGCCACGTACTCGATCACCTTGTCGCGTTTTTCCATGCAGAAATCGACGTCAAAGTCGGGCATGGAAACACGTTCAGGGTTCAAAAAGCGCTCAAACAGCAGGTCGTAGCCGATGGGGTCAAGGTCGGTGATCTTTTGCGCGTAGGCAACCAGAGAGCCCGCACCGGAACCTCGCCCGGGCCCGACCGGTACGTTGTTATCCTTGGCCCACTGGATAAAGTCCATGACGATCAGAAAGTAGCCGGGGAAGCCCATCTGAATAATAACGTTGAGTTCAAACTCCAGCCGGTCGCGGTAACGCTGGTCAATTTCCTTGTATTCGTCACTATCGCGCGGGTAGCGCTCGACAGGAAACAGGAAGTTCAGACGATCCGTCAGGCCGTCGTGGGAGACCTTGCGGAAAAACTCATCCAGGGTCATTCCCTCGGGGATTTCGAACTCAGGCAAAAATATCTCACCCAGACGTACATCCACGCTGCAGCGCTCGGCAATCATCACGCTGTTTTCCAGCGCCTCGGGGATATCCGAGAACAGTGCTGCCATCTCGTCCGGGCTTTTTAAATACTGCTCTTCAGTGTAGCGGCGTTCACGGCGCGGGTCGTCCAGCGCCTTGCCTTCACCAATGGCGACACGCGTTTCATGCGCCCAGAAATCCTCCCGCTCAAGAAAGCGTACGTCATTGGTAGCCACCACTGGCGTGCCGGTATCGATGGCAAGCTTGACGCTGGCATGCACGCACGCCTCTTCAAGCGGACGCCCGGTACGAATCAGCTCCAGATAGAAACGATCCGGAAAGGCAACCTGCCACTCTTCAAGCAACTGGCGCGCTTCACGTTCATGATCGGAAAGCAGGTGACGGCCAATTTCGCCCTCCCGCGCGCCGGAAAGCGCAATCAGGCCTTCACTTTGTTCAAGCACCCAGCGCTTATCCAAAATAGCCCGCCCCTGACGCTGGCCGTGGGTCCAGCCCTTGGAGATCAGCTCGGTCAGGTTGCGGTAGCCGACATCGTTCATCGCCAGCAGCGTTATACGGTAAGGATGTGACTCATCGTGGGGATTAAAGAGCCATAAGTCGCTGCCAATAATGGGCTTGAGTGCGGCCCCTTGAGCGGCCTTGTAAAACTTCACCAGGCCGAACAGATTTGTTTCGTCGGTTAGCGCCAATGCCGGCATACCGCGATCAAAGGTAGTACTGACCAACGACTTAAGTTTTACCAAGCCGTCGACCAGGGAGTATTCACTGTGCAAACGTAGATGAACAAACGGTACCGTCATGACACTCTCGGTAGAATCTCGGTAAAAAGAAATGAAATAACGTTAATTTAACGTAGCGACAGCACTTAAATGAGGGCTAATTGGCGCTGAACGGGGGCGAAGCTTCGGCGGTGCTCTTCAAGCGGCCCGTGAGCGGATAGCGCCTCAAGATGCTCTTTCGTTGGGTAGCCTTTGTGACGTGCAAAGCCGTACTCAGGATAGCGCATATCCAGCGTAACCATCTGGGCATCGCGCGCGACCTTGGCAAGAATCGACGCCGCAGCAATGGCGGGATGGCGCGCATCGCCTTTGACCACGGCTTGCCCCGGCAAACTATGTCCCGGCAAACGGTTACCGTCCACCAGCAAGTACTCGGCCGCAGGGGCTAAACCATCAATCGCACGACGCATTGCCAAGTGCGTGGCGTGGTAAATATTGAACTGATCAACTTCGGCAGCGCTTGCCTCAGCGACCACAAAGGCTAACGCCTGTTCGCGTATCAGCACGTCTAACGCTTCACGCTTACGGGCGGTGAGCTTTTTAGAGTCAGTCAGACCGTCAATAGGGCGTGCAGGGTCCAGGATCACCGCTGCGGCCACGACGCTACCGATTAACGGCCCACGCCCAACCTCGTCGACCCCCGCCAAGCGCTCGCCCACATAAGCAATCTCAAGCAGCGGAAAATCGCCTGGTTTAGCGGGCATTGTACTGCTCCAGTGACTGGCCTAAGGCGATAGCGGTGATTGCCTCAGCGGCGCGTCGACTGGCGTTGCGCTGCAAGTCGGCGTGCATCGTTGCAAAGCGTGCCTCTAACGCCAATCGTGCTTCGTGATCGCTAAGCAACTCATAAAGCTGGTCTGCGATAGCTTCAGGTGTCGCCGCGTCCTGAATAAGCTCAGGTACCACGCTTTGCTGCGCGATCAGATTGGGTAGCGATATCCACTGGGTTTTCACCATACGCTTGGCGAGCCAATGCGTGGCCGGTGCCATCTTGTACGCAACCAGCATCGCCCGGTGACACAGCATGGCTTCAAGCGCGGCGGTCCCGGATGCCAGGAGCACGACATCGCTGGCGACCATTGCCTCTCGCGCTTGGCCATTTAACAGCTGCACACGCTCGGCAAGCGTTGGATAGTGAGACAAGAGCGCCTGAATTTCGTCATGACGCAGTGCTGAGGCAGCCGGAATCAAAACCCTTAGCGTGGCATGGCGCTGGCACAGCAGCTCAGCAGCGGCTAAAAACGTATGGCCCAGGAAACGTATTTCGCTGCTGCGCGAGCCTGGCAACAAAGCAAGCACCGGCGCATCTTCATCAAGACCTAGTGCCTGTCGCGTTGCGATGCGGTCATTTTCAAGCGGCAGCTCATCGGCAAGCGGATGACCCACGAACACAACAGGAACACTGTGGTGCCGGTAAAAATCGGCCTCAAAGGGCAGCAGAGTGAGCATTCCATCAACGGATTTGGCAATGCCTTTCACACGCCCCTGCCGCCACGCCCAAACAGAAGGGCTGACGTAGTGGGCCGTTTTGATTCCGGCATTACGCAGTTGCTTTTCCAGGCCGAGCGTAAAATCAGGCGCGTCGATACCCACCATGATATCCGGCTGCCAGGCGAGCGCTTCGCGACGCAGCGTGCGGCGCACACCTACCAGCTCAGGCAGGTGTTTGATGACCTCAACCAGCCCCATCACAGAAAGCGTTTCCAACGGAAAGCGGCTTTGCATCCCCTCAGCGATCATGCGAGGCCCGCCAATCCCACGAAACTCAACCTCTGGATGGCGCGACTTAAGCGCACGCATCAGACCAGCCCCAAGGATATCCCCCGAAAGCTCGCCAGCCACCAGATAAACACGCTGCAAGGTCATAAGCGAATGGACATGGTTAGCGCGTAATGCCGCGGGTCGAACGTTCGATAGAGTCAGCGAACTCCGTCACTTCCTCTATATCAAAGCGCGCACGCATCTCTTCAAGCGCTTGCTCGACGGTAAGCCCCTGGCGATAGACCATCTTATAAGCAACGCTCAGTGCATTAATTGCCTCACGGCTAAAGCCGCGGCGTTTTAAGCCGACCAGATTCAGACCACGCGCTTCTGCCGGGTTGCCGTTAATCATGACATAGGCAGGCGTGTCTTTAGTGATAATAGAGCCACCACCCGCCATGGCATGCTCACCAAAGTGACAAAATTGGTGCACGGCAGACAGGCCACCCAGGATAGCGTAATCACCCAGCGTTACGTGCCCGGCAAGCGTTACCTGGTTGGCAAGGATACAGTCATTGCCAATGACACAGTCATGGCCCACGTGTACGTAGGCCATAAACAGGTTGCGGGAACCAATCGTCGTTTCACCACGGTCTTGTACCGTACCACGGTGAAGCGTCACGCCTTCACGGATAACGTTATCGTCGCCCATGACCAGACGAGTAGGTTCACCAGCGTACTTTTTGTCCTGACAATCCTCACCTACCGAGGCGAACTGAAAAATACGCGTGCGCTTCCCCAACACAGTGGGTCCTTTGACCACGACGTGCGGGCCGATTATGGAGCCTTCGCCGATCGTGACGTTAGGCCCAATAACACTAAAAGGGCCAACCTCAACGTCATCTGCGAGCGTTGCCGTTGGGTCAACCAGTGCAGTAGGATGTATCAAGCAACCTTCCTCTCAGCACAAATAATTTCTGCTTCACAGGCAAGCTCTCCGTCAACCGTGGCGCGACACGCAAATTTCCAAATGCCTCGCTTGCCACGAATTACGTTAGCCTCCAGTTGAAGCTGGTCACCAGGCATAACCGGGCGCTTGAAACGTACATTGTCGCTACCCACCAGGTAGTACACGTAGCCATCCGCAGGCAGCTTGTTAACTGTTTTAAAGCCTAAAATACCGCAAACCTGGGCCAGTGCTTCGACTACCAGCACACCCGGCATAATCGGATGATGTGGAAAGTGGCCGTTGAAAAATGGCTCGTTAATACTAACGTTTTTGAACGCAACGATGGATTCGCCCACAGTTAATGCGGTCACTCGATCCACCAATAAAAACGGATAGCGGTGGGGCAAGTATTCGCGAATTTCGTTAATATCCATAACCATCGTAACGACCTCAAAATGAAAAACGCCTGATAGGCATCAGGCAAATACCAGCACTTCGTCTGGTTAAAGGGCAAGGAATTATACCCTGCCGCCCTCTCGTCTCAAGCTACTTACTTAGTAAACAATATGGCTTTTAGGCGTCACGCGTCGTTTTTTCCAGCCGAGACAACCGCTTGGCTATATCATCCAACTGCTTAAACCGCACCGCATTTTTACGCCACTGCGAATTACTCATTGCCCCCGTACCTGACGAGTAGACGCCGGGAGTATGAATCGAATTGGTCACAAGGCTCATTCCGGTGACCTGAACGCCATCACAAATCGTTAGGTGGCCTGATAATCCAACCCCCCCACCCAACATGCAGTGCTTGCCTACTTTGGTGGACCCTGCAATACCGACACAGCCCGCCAAAGCGCTATGGGCACCAATAGTGACGTTATGAGCGATTTGTACCTGACTATCGATTTTAACGTCATCGCCAATCAGGGTATCGCCTAGCGCACCACGGTCAATGCTTGAACAACTGCCAACTTCGACATTATCACCCAGCACAACGCCACCTAACTGGGCAATTTTGTGCCAACCTTCACCGTCGTGGGCAAACCCAAAACCGTCTCCACCAATCACACAGCCACTTTGTAAAATGACCCGCTTGCCAATAATCACGCCATGACACACGGTCACATTGGCATGCAGCCGAGTATTTTCGCCGATAACGCTATCAGCCCCAACGACACTCCCAGCGCCCACCACAACGTGGTCACCCAGTGTTACGCCCGCTTCTACTACGGCGTGAGCCTGGATCGAGACGCCTTCACCCAGCGTTACGCTGTCGGCAACGACCGCGGTGGGATGGATACCGGCCTTATCACGTGCAGGCAATGGGTCAAATAGCTGAGAGAGTTTGGCATACCCCAGGTAGGGGTTTTCCATCTCAAGCTTTGGCACCGGGCAACTCTTGCCATGCTCAGGGTGAAGCAGCACGGCCGCCGCCTGAGTGGTGGCCAAATCCTTGAGGTAAGCGCGATTTGTTAAAAAGGCCACTTGATCAGATGCGGCCTCTTTAAGTGTTGCTAAACCACGAATGGGTAGCGCGGCATCACCTTCAAAGGTGACCCCTAAATGGCAAGCAATGTCCGCAAGTGTAAGATGGTGAGATGCGTGCGTCATGGGAGCCCAATAAAGCAATAGTGCAGCACAGCTACACCAACAGTCATTAAAAAATTAATTACATCGAATCAAATATTTGCGTAACTTCATCAGTCACATTAGGCAAATCAACCGAGGAATGAAGCACTCCTTGAGGCTCAACCAATACATCAATATTGTGACGGTTCAGCACTTGCTCCACCGCTTGCTCAAGCTTGAGTTCCGCACCTTCCAGAAACTGCTGCTCTGAACGCTGCTGAGCCTCCATAACATCACGACGTAACTGCTCAAAACGCGAACCTTTCTGCTGCAGCTCAGCGATCAGTGTTTCACGCTGCGACTGAGACATCGTTTCGCCTTCGCGCTGCAAGCGTTCTTGCAACTGCTGTAACTCATTTCCCAAGCTTTGGGCTTCACTCTGCTGACTGCCAATCTGGTTTTCCAACTGATTTAGCGAGGTTTGAGCCGACTGGGTATTCATCAGCGCAGCTCGCCAATCCAGCACGGCAACCTCTGCAGCTTCTGCTGCATGAACCGGTAAAACAATCGCACCAAATAAGCACACGGCCGCTGTCAGTTTACGCATCGAGTCACTTCCTTATCATCAAGCGGGGGCGCTACCAAGGGCGCGCCCCTTTAGCAAAGTTAGAATGTTTGTCCCAGCGAGAACTGGAAGAACTGTGTGTCATCACCGCTTTTGTCTTTAAGCGGCTCCGCGATGCTAAAGGTCAGCGGACCAACCGGTGTTAACCAGGAAAGGCCAACGCCCACACTATAGCGCAAATCGCCCAGGTCGACGCCAGAACTACACTGCTGACGACCCACATCAGCTTCTAATACCTTGTAGCAGGAGCTCAAGAACGTATTACCGGCATCCAGGAACAGCGAAGGCTGCACAGAACGCTGGTTTTCTACAAAAGGCATGGGGAAGATAACTTCGGCACTACCTTCCACCAACACATTACCGCCCATTGTGCGATCACGCCCCCCTTCAACACCCGGCGTGGTAGGTTGCCCCAATGTATTGGATGTAAAACCACGTACCGATCCTAAACCACCTGCGTAAAAATTCTCATAGAAGGGAAAAGGATCGTTTGAATCAAACGTATTGGCATAGCCAAGGTTACCGCTAAACTTAAGCGCCCAACTCTCATCGTTATTGAGCGGATATAGCTGCTGAGCCCGAGCGCGCAGCTTATAGTACTCTGCATCGCCACCTGGCACGCCAGTTTCAAGCGACAGGCGCTGATAATTACCGGCTGTCGGCATCACGCCTCGGTTAAGGTTGTTACGCGTCCAGCTCGCCGTGAGTTTAAGGCTTTGAGCGCGCTCCCCTTCGTCATCCACATAGCGATGAATTTCTGACGCCGTATCGTTGTAAGTTTTAATTTTAAGCTCTTCAATGCTCGCCCCGAAGTTGAGGCGAGACAGCTCACTTACCGGATAGCCGAAGTTGATACCCGCGCCGTACGCATCGGTCGAGTAGGTAGAGATATCCGAGTCGGCGTAGTCCGTTTCACGGTAAAATATGTTGTAGCCGCGAGAAATACCGTCAAGTGTCCAGTAAGGATCCGTGAAGGCAAAGTTGACGCTGGTGAAGGTGTCGCTGCGCTGCGCGCCAACATTGACCCGGTTACCCGTACCCAGGAAGTTGTTTTGTGCCAGTCCAACCCCGTAGATTACCCCGGCGCTTTGCGAAAAGCCCACGCTGGCAGACACCGAGCCTGAGGGCTGCTCTTCCACACTGTAGGTGACGTCCAACTGATCAGGCTGACCTGGTACCGGCTGGGTATCCACTTCTACCTGGCTAAAGAAGCCAAGCCGTTCAAGGCGCTGGCGCGACTGAGCAATTGAGTCGGTCGATGCGGGGGCGCCTTCCATTTGAATCATTTCCCGACGCAGCACTTCGTCCTGGGTGGTGGTATTACCATAAAACTCAATACGTCGAACATAAGTGCGCTGGCCAGGTTCAACCGCGATGACCAAGTCAACCGTTTCACCGTTATCCGCCATTTCAGGAATACCCTGAATATCGGCGAAAGCAAAACCTTCAGCGCCCAAACGCTGGCGTAGCGCTTCGGTCGATGCGTTCACTTGACCACGAGAGAAAATGTCTCCGCTATGGATCTCCATGAGTTGGCGTGCTTCGCTTTCGCTGATTTGCATATCACCTACAAAGCGGACATCACCTACTCGATATTGGTTACCCTCATCAACATTAAGCGTAACAAATATTTCGGACTTTTCAGGCCCAATAGAGACTTGCGTGGAGGTAACATCAAAATTTACATAGCCACGATCAAGATAGAAGGTGCGAAGGCGCTCGATATCGCCCGATAACGCTTCACGCGAGTACTCATCACTTGAAAACCAGCCAAAGAAGCGCCCCGGCTTGTCGTTCAGCTCAAAAACATCGCGCAGCGTTTCATCGTCAAAATCCTGATTACCGACAATATTGATTTGACGGATCTTGGCGACTTCGCCTTCATTAATATTGATATTGACCTGTACACGCCCTTCATCAACCTGTTCAACCTCGGTCGTAATGCGAGCACTGTAGCGTCCCTGGGCCTGGTAAACACCTTCAAGCTCACGCTGAATCTCTTCAAGGGTCGAGAGTTGCAACACTTGTCCTTCCGACAACCCTGACTGACGTAAGCCGTTACGCAGGTCCTCTTCTGAAATCTGCTTATTGCCAGTGAGGTTCAAGCGCGCGATGGTCGGTCGTTCAACTACCTGAATAACCAATACATCGCCTTCGCGAGCTAGCGAAACATCTTCAAATAAACCAGTGGCAAACAAATCGCGTGCGGCTGACGCTAGCTGCTGCTCGCTAACCCGATCATTCGTACTGACAGGAAACGCATTAAAGACCGATGCAGCGGATACCCGCTGTAGTCCTTCCACTCGAATGTCCGAAACATCAAAGGATTGTGCCTGGGCGCCGCTAGCGCCTACCAGCAAGAGTGCTGCCATTCCAAGGGTCTTGATTTTCATGCTGTCAGTTCGCTCGCGTTGGTCTGCCTATCACGTTAGATAAGCACCATATACATTTGTGCAGGCAGATGACAAGGCATCCTGCGCGCTACACGCGTCATTACCAAAGGCGCATCAGATCAAAATACAGAGCCATCACCATCAGACCGCCAACCATGGCAAGCCCAATGCGTAATCCAATGGCTTGGGTTTGTTCAGAGACCGGCCGCCCACGTACGATTTCCAAAAAATAGTAAAGCAGGTGTCCACCATCGAGCACCGGAATAGGCAATAAATTAAGCACGCCAAGGCTGATGGACAAATAGGCTAAAAAGCCTACAAAGGCTTCCATTCCGGCACGGGCCGAATCACCCGAAATTTGCGCAATCGTAATAGGACCGGAAAGATTGGAAGGTGAAATCAAACCTACCAACATTTTACGAATCGCATCAACGGTTAATAAAATCATATCACCGGTACGCGATAGCGCTTGTCCAACCGCTTCGATAGGCCCATAACGAATTTCGCGCTGTAGCGACTCAGGCCACGTTACCGACTCAACGCCTGCACCAATGTACCCAACCTCACCGCCACTCTCCAGCAGATTGCTGCCCGGCGTTAGTGTTAGTGTGCCCTGCTCGCCATTTCGCTCATAGGCTACGCTAAGCGTTTCACCCGCACTACGGCGGATCATCGTGACAAACTGCATCCAATCTTCCACCGGCGTGCCGTCAATCGCAATAATATGATCGCCTGCTTGCAACCCCGCATTGGCGGCAGCTTCGCCATCGACCACCTGGCCTAATACTGCAGGGAATTCTGGCTGCCAAGGCGTCATACCCAAGGATTGCAGTGGCTGGGGCGGGTCCTGGCGGGCCAAGTAGTTATCGACCTCCAGCGCGTAAGCTCGTTCACTGCTACTGCCCTCAGGCAACACATTGATGGTTAGCGAGCCACTAAAACCAATCATCGAGATAAGCTTTAGGTTGACCTCCTCCCAGGAGCGTACGGCGTCATTTTGAATAGCGATAATTTCGTCGCCGTGGGCAAGGCCTGCTTCAGCTGCCGGTGAATCAGGCAGCACATCTCCCACCATGGGAGCGACCACGGTCGTCCCGGATACAAAGAGCGCCCAGTAGGCAACAATAGCCAACAGGAAGTTTGCCAAAGGTCCAGCGGCAACAATGGCGATACGCTGCCATACCGTTTTGCGATTGAAGGCCTGGTCAAGCTGATCTTCCGGTACCGGCGCTTCACGCTCGTCCAGCATTTTGACATAGCCGCCCAGCGGAATGGCCGCTATCGCGTACTCCGTCCCCTGGCGGTCCACGGTGGACCAGAGCGGTTTGCCAAAGCCCACCGAAAAACGTAACACCTTGACGCCACAGCGGCGCGCCACCCAAAAGTGGCCAAACTCGTGAAAGGTGATTAACAAACCCAGCACGACGATGATCGCTAAAATGTTTTGTAACAGGCCCACAATAAACTCCCTGGCACCTTGCACATCAGCCGATGCTTAAGTGACCTACTTGCTTCTCAATATTCGGTACGACACTGTATATTCGGTACGGCACTGCCTAGCCTGCTTGTAACATGACCCTTTGTGCTGCCTGCTGACGCGCCCAGTGGTCTGCGGCCAAGATATTTTCAATCGTATCGGCGCTGCCTGCATAGGGCTGCGATACAACTTCTTCAACCACGTTGGCTATTTCACCAAAGCTGAGCCTTTCCGCCAGGAAGGCCTCAACGGCGACTTCATTGGCTGCATTGAGAATCGCCGGCGCGGCACCGCCCTTCTGCATGGCTTCACGGGCCAAGCGTAGGCAGGGAAAGCGCGCTTCATCCGGTGCTTCAAAATCCAGCTGCGCAATCTGAAAAAGATCCAGGGCTTCTACACCGGCCTCAATACGCTCGGGCCATGCCAGTCCATAGGCAATGGGTATACGCATATCCGGGTTGCCCAGCTGGGCGATGACAGAGCCATCAATGTAAGCTGCCATGGAGTGAATCACACTCTGCGGATGCACTACCACCTGAATTTGCTCGGGCGTTGCATCAAACAGCCAGCACGCTTCAATTAATTCAAGGCCTTTGTTCATCATGGTGGCGCTATCAACCGAAATCTTGCGCCCCATCGACCAGTTAGGATGGGCGCAGGCCTGGTCGGGCGTCGCATTGGCAACCTTGTCCGCACTCCAGGTGCGAAAAGGCCCGCCAGACGCTGTTAGCAGCAACTGCCGAACGCCATGACGCTCAAGCCCGCCGCGATGTTTTACCGGCAGACACTGATAGATGGCATTATGCTCAGAATCGATAGGCAACAGCGTGGCGCCAGAGCGCTCAACCGCCTGCATGAACAGCGCACCGCTCATCACCAGCGCTTCTTTATTAGCAAGTAGTACGCGCTTGCCCGCTGCTGCAGCGGCCAGCGCAGGCAGCAGCCCCGCTGCCCCAACGATGGCGGCCATAACGGCATCGACGCACGCCTCACGGGCAACCTGGCAGAGTGCTTCACGACCCGCCAGCACGACGGTCGGTTGGTCAGCGTCATCAAGCGCTTGGCGAAGCCATTGCGCATCGTCACTATGATCGAGTACCGCGATACGGGGATGATGGGCCAAGCACTGTTCCAGAAGCACTTCCCGGGAGGTATGTGCCGTCAACGCATACACCCGATAACGCTCGGGATGACGGGCGATGACATCCAGGGTGCTCACCCCGATAGAGCCGGTTGAGCCCAACACGGTAATCCACTGGCAGGACGATTGACTCATAAGACAGGCACCTGCCCTTGAAGAACGGGCAAATAGAGCAGCGCAAAGAGCGGAATCGCCGCCGTCAAGCTATCAATCCGGTCCAGCACACCGCCATGGCCCGGCAGCAGCTGGCTTGAGTCCTTGATGTCTCGGTAGCGTTTGAGCATGCTTTCCAGCAGATCACCCAGCACTGAAATAAGCGTGACAATAATGGTGACTACCACCAAGCCAACAGCTACACCCGAGGTTAACGACTGCCAAAAGGCGAAGCCAAGCGCCAGTAGCGTGGTGGCAACCAGCCCGCCAATAACGCCTTCCCAGGACTTACCGGGGCTGACCCTTGGGGCAAGCTTGCGCTTACCAAAACGACGCCCGGCAAAATAGGCGCCGATATCCGCCGCCCACACCAGCAGTAATACAAATAACAGCCATACGCCGCCGCTATCGCGCAGAATATTAAAGCCGACCCAGCAGGGCAGCAGCACCCATAGCCCCATCGCCAAGCGGCGTGGCGTTGACTGCCACTGCTGCCCTTTTTCCGGGTAATGGGTCACCCAGTAAAGATTAGCCAGCCAGCCAAGGGCGGCGCACCATAAAGGCCATACTGCAAATACGGCATCGGTGAGCCACATCAATAGCATCAGCACCGCAAGCCCGGCGACCAGCTGAACACGCTGACGCTGCCGGATAACGCCTGCCAGGTTCGTCCACTCCCAGGCCCCAAGCAACACCATCAAAGCGGTAAAAAGCGCAAACGCGCCACCTTGCAATCCAAACAGACCCGCCAGCACCAAGGGCGCCAGCCAGGCTACGGTTATAATCCGCTGTCTAAGCACCTTGCGCCTCTATTTGTTCGTCGGTCATGCCAAAACGTCGACGCCGCTGACAAAAGTCGTACAGCGCGCTGTCCAGCGCATCGGCACCGAAATCGGGCCAGAGTAAGGGCGAGAAATGCAGTTCAGCATACGCTAACTGCCACAGCATAAAATTCGACAATCGCTGTTCGCCACTTGTTCGGATACACAGGTCAACAGGAGGCACATGGTCTGCTTCCATTGCCCTGTCAAAGCAGGCTTCATCGATATCGCCAGGCTGTAACTCACCGGCGGATACCTGCTCAGCCAAATGTCGCGCTGCACGTGCGATGTCCCACTGCCCGCCGTAATTGGCAGCGATCACCAGGTGCATGCCGGTATTATCCGCGGTCAGCGCTTCTGCACGCTGTATATACCTCTGAATGGCGTGAGAGAAGCCACGCCGCTCACCAATAATCGTTAGCCGAATATTGCGCTCATTAAGCTTTTTTACTTCGCGCTTGAGCGCCATCAAAAAGAGCTCCATCAACGCATTCACTTCAGCCGCTGGACGCTTCCAGTTCTCGCTTGAAAAGGCAAACAGGCTCAGCGTATTTACCTGACGCTCGGCTGCGCGCTGAATGACCGCTCTGACGGCTTCGACGCCTGCACGATGACCACGTACGCCAGAGAGGCCGCGGGCCTTTGCCCAGCGATTATTGCCATCCATTATGATCGCGACATGCGACGGCAGTGCTTCACCCAGGCACTTGGGTGGCGTGCTTGCGTCGTCCGGCGGTTCTTGAGGAAACTGCGGTGACGTCATGAGGTCTCGCACAAAAGCTCAGTCATAGTAAAGCCATAGGCCTAGCGGGCAGCCTGGCTACCCGCAGCTAAATAAAAGGCAGGTGCTTATACCTGCATCAAGTCCTGCTCTTTCGCGGCAAGCGCTTTATCGATTTCGGCAATATATTTGTCGGTCAATTTTTGGATTTCATCTTCCCCCTGACGCTGATCGTCTTCGGTAATCTCTTTGTCCTTTAGCAAGGATTTGAAATCACCGTTGGCATCGCGACGCACGTTACGCACAGCCACGCGAGCATTTTCAGCTTCGCTACGTGCCTGCTTGATATAGCCCTTACGCGTCTCTTCGGTCAACATCGGCATCGGCACACGGATAACGTTGCCTGCACTTGACGGGTTCAGACCCAGATCAGCGGTCATGATGGCCTTTTCAACCTTAGGCGCCATACCCTGCTCCCAGGGAGATACCGCTAGCGTACGCGCATCTTCAACGTTCACCGAGGCTACCTGGTTAAGCGGCACTTGGCTGCCGTAATAATCAACGGTAACGGCATCCAGAATACTCGGATGAGCACGCCCGGTACGGATTTTGTTGAAGTTGCCATGCAGCGCATCAACACTTTTTTTCATACGAGACTCTGCGTCTTTCTTAATATCGTTGATCACGTTATTACCCTCTATCTATCAGCGTGCCTTCCTTGCCCCCTACTACCAAATTCAGCAGGGCACCAGGCTTATTCATATCAAATACCCGCACCGGCATATCATGGTCACGTACCAGGCAGATGGCGGTCAAATCCATAACGCCTAGCTTTTGATCCAGAGCGTCATCGTAGGAGAGCTGATCATATTTTACGGCATCAGCATATTTTAGGGGGTCCTTGTTATACACCCCGTCCACTTTGGTCGCTTTAATGACCACATCCACATCCACTTCAATACCGCGTAAACAAGCAGCCGAGTCGGTTGTGAAAAATGGATTACCGGTTCCTGCCGAAAACAGTACCACGTCTCCTGACGTTAAATAACGGATGGCAGTGCGGCGGTCATAATGCTCTACCACACCACTCATGGGAATCGCCGACATTACCCGCGAACGAATATTTGAACGCTCCAGTGCATCGCGCATGGCCAACGCGTTCATGACCGTTGCCAGCATTCCCATGTGGTCGCCTGTGACCCGATCCATTCCGGCTTCGCTGAGCGCTGCACCTCGAAACAGGTTGCCGCCTCCAATCACGATCCCGACCTGCACACCAATACCCACCAGCTGGCCGATTTCCAGCGCCATACGGTCTAACACTTTAGGGTCAATACCAAAATCGTGCTCTCCCATTAGCGCCTCGCCTGAAAGTTTCAGCAAAATACGCTTGTATTTTGACTTCGACTTTTCAAGCTTATGGGGCACAACAAGCGGGGTAGGCTCTTGAACATCTCGTGACATGGCATCTCTCCTGAAGCAGACTTGGACACAGGTGGGCGAAGCAACCCCCTATTTAGCAGGGGCCGGATACACGAAGGCGTGCGCTTACGCGCACGCCATCTTCTGACTAGAACGTCTGACCTTAACGACGGCCAGCCTGTTCCATAACTTCTTTAGCGAAGTCGACTTCTTCTTTCTCAATACCTTCACCCACTTCAAAGCGCGTGAAGCTAACCACTTCGCCACCGGCTGATTTAACAAACTCAGCAACGGATTGGTTCGGATCTTTAACAAACGGCTGCTCGGTCAGGCTGTTCTCTGCCAGGTATTTCTTCAGGCGGCCTTGAACCATTTTCTCAGCAATCTGCTCAGGCTTGCCTGCCATATCCGGCTGACCCAGGATGATGGCTTTCTCTTGATCCAGCTGCTCTTGCGGCATATCGGCCGGGTGAGCAACGGCTGGGTTAATAGCTGCCACGTGCATAGCAACGTCTTTCGCTGCTTCTGCAGTACCGCCATTAAGTACGGTCAAAACGCCAATGCGGCCACCGTGAACGTAGGCACCGACCAAGCCGCCGTCAACGGCGTTGACAACTACCGCGCGACGTACGCCGATGTTCTCACCGATTTTCTGAACCAGCTGCTCGCGGGCAGCTTCAAGGTCGCCCGCCATAACGGCAGCAACATCTTCGCTTTTCGCGGCAAAGAAAGCGGCGGCGATTTTGTCAGCGAACGCAATGAAGTTGTCATCACGCGCAACAAAGTCAGTCTCGGAGTTGATTTCAACCATTACGCCGTAGCTACCGTCTTCTGCTACACGGGTAACAACAACACCCTCTGCAGCAACACGATCGGCTTTCTTCGCGGCTTTTAAGCCTGAATTTTTACGCAGGTTTTCGATCGCGACTTCAATATCACCGTCGGTTTCGGTGAGTGCTTTTTTACACTCCATCATGCCGAGACCAGTACGTTCGCGCAGTTCCTTGACCTGAGAGGCGCTGATAGCTGCCATGAGAATTCACCTCGGAAATGGTTCTATGAGAGTTAAACGCCCTACAGAGTATAGCCACGATAAATGACTATCATATATCACTTTGAAGGTCGCTTGCCGGTGCTTGGTGTCCGGCGTAATCGGCCCACCCGGATGTTCATCCAAAGCGGGAAAAAGGGGGCATAGGCCCCCTCTTCAACACGATGCGGCTTAACTACCCGCCGCAACCGCTACTATCTTACTCAGCAGCAGCGTCAGTGTCGGCTGAAGCCGCTTCTTCGGTCACTTCAACGAACTCGTCCGGACGACCTTCTTTCGCACGACCACACGCGTCAGCAATCGCTTTCACGTAGATCTGAATAGCGCGAATGGAGTCATCGTTACCCGGGATAACGTAATCAACGCCATCAGGGTTAGAGTTGGTATCAACCACGCCAATAACCGGGATACCCAGCTTGTTGGCTTCGTTGATCGCGATGCGCTCGTGGTCAACGTCGATAACGAACAGTGCGTCCGGCAGGCCGCCCATGTTCTTGATACCACCGATAGAACGCTCAAGCTTATCTTGCTCACGCGTTGCCATCAGGACTTCTTTCTTGGTCAGCTTGTCGAACGTGCCGTCTTCGCGCATGGTTTCAAGTTCGCGCAGACGCTTGATAGACTGACGAATAGTCTTGAAGTTAGTCAGCATACCGCCCAACCAGCGATGGTTGACGAACGGCTGACTAACGCGATTCGCTTCTTCTTTGATGATCTTGCTAGCGCTACGCTTGGTGCCAACAAACAAAATTTTGTTGTTGGATGCCGACATCTTCTCAACCACATCAACGGCTTCGTTCAGCGCCGGAAGAGTGTGCTCAAGGTTGATGATGTGAATCTTGTTGCGTGCGCCGAAGATGAATTTGTTCATCTTCGGATTCCAGTACTTAGTCTGGTGACCGAAGTGAGCACCTGCTTTGAGCAGGTCACGCATATTAACGTGAGACATGGTAAAACTCCTGAAACTCGGGTTAGGCCTCCACGCACCCCATGGATCCGACCATTGACCACGTATAAAACGTTATCAGCGGCACCCGGGACCATGTGTCGGTGCATGTGTGTTTTCAAGGCTTGCTATTAAGCAGCGTCTTCAAAGTGAACCCGCTGCGGGTTGTTCGCCTTGCCATGATCGCCGACTCACCACAAAGAAGCGAGCGAGCGATTGCAGGAAAGCGCGCGGCTTTATACCATAGATCATTACCAAGATGAAGTCACAGCCCGTGTTACGATGTTTATTTGTCACTTAATACTGTCGCTTTAACGCTGTCATTTAATGCTGTTACTTACTACCTCAGCCTGAACCCATATCGAGAATTCATGAACGTTCCTATCAAGACACCTTCAGAAATCGAGAAAATGCGCGAAGCCGGGCGCCAAGCCGCCAGCGTGCTGGAAATGATTGCTCCTTACATACAAGAAGGCGTAAGCACCGGCGATATTGATAAGCGTTGTCACGACTATATTGTTAACGAACTGGGCTCGGTTCCCGCTCCGCTCAACTATCACGGTTATACCCACGCCACGTGCATCTCGCTCAACCATGTGGTGTGTCATGGCTTTCCGGATTTTAATAAAAAGCTCAAGAAAGGTGACATCCTGAACCTGGACATTACCGTTAAAACCCCTGATGGCTATCACGGTGACTCCAGTGCCATGTTTATCATCGGCGAAACCATACAGGGCGAGCGCTTGTGCCGGATTACCCAGGAGTGCTTGTATAAAAGCATCGCGCTGGTAAAGCCAGGCGTACGCCTTTCAGAGCTTGCGCGAGTGATTCAAAAGCACGCCGAAGGGCATGGCTACTCGGTCGTTCGCGATTTCTGCGGCCACGGTATTGGGGCAGGCTTTCATGAAGATCCCCAATTCCTGCATTACGATGGTTACGCACCAGACGCTGATATCGCCTTAGAGGCTGGCATGTGCTTTACCATCGAACCCATGATCAACGTGGGTGGCTACAAAACCAAAGTCTTGCGCGATGGCTGGACCGCCGTTACCAAGGACAAGAGCCTTTCAGCGCAATGGGAGCACACCTTGCTGGTCACCGAGACCGGGGTTGAAGTACTGACCGCGCGTAGCGATGAAGACTTTAGTTTTTTAGATAACTAATGCTCCTCCACCACCACCGGTTCGAGCCGGATACGTCGCTTTACGACCTTGAGGCTTTTCGTACAGAGCTATCCGGCTCGCGCTCACCCATAGCGCCGTTTAAAACGGCGCTTCGTGAGCTCCAGGCCAAGCTGGATGACCGGTTTCGTGCGGGCGCCGATATACGCGACCTGGTGCGGGGGCGGGCCTGGTACTTGGATCAACTGCTCGCCATTGCCTGGGCGCAGCACGCCTGGCCAGATGACGGCGTCGCACTGATTGCTGTTGGCGGCTATGGCCGAGGGGAGCTACACCCCCATTCGGATATCGACCTTCTGCTGCTGCTTGAAGATGACGACGACACCGCTTACCGCGAACCACTCACTGCCTTTATCACTTTTTTATGGGATATCGGCCTGGAAATCGGCCACAGCGTACGCTCATTAAACGACTGCGAGCGTGAAGCCAAGGCGGATGTCACCGTCATCACCAACCTGCTTGAGTCCCGCCTGATTGCAGGCCCTGCATCACTGCGCGAAAAAATGCGCGAGCGCTTAAGCGCCGAGCACATTTGGCCGGCCGACCGTTTT
The DNA here is from genome assembly GCF_014898005.1 of Halomonas citrativorans. Taxonomy (NCBI): domain Bacteria; kingdom Pseudomonadati; phylum Pseudomonadota; class Gammaproteobacteria; order Oceanospirillales; family Halomonadaceae; genus Halomonas; species Halomonas citrativorans. Next base: position 85,073 of record NZ_JABUYX010000002.1, on the reverse strand, counting down.
TTTGAAGCCAAATGGCAAGAGCAGATTGCTCGCCACTACCGTTACAACAATTCCGAATACCACCTTGAGCCGAACCTGAAGAGCTCACCTGGCGGCCTACGCGATATTCAGATGATTGGCTGGGTCGCTAAGCGCCACTTCGGTACAGAACAGTACACCGACATTGTCGCCAACGGTTTTATGAACGATGCCGAATTGCGTATCTTAAGCCAGGGCCAGGCGTTTTTGTGGCAGGTGCGTTATGCGCTGCATATGTTGACCGACCGCGCCGAAGACCGCCTGCTGTTTGATCATCAACGCACGATTGCTGAGCTGTTTGGCTTTAAAGATACGCCCGAGCGGTTAGCCGTTGAGCAGTTCATGAAGCGCTACTATCGCCACGTAACGGCGCTGGCCGGGCTTAACGACATGCTGCTTCAGCACTTCGACGAAGTGATTTTGCGCGGCAAAGAGGCGCTGGAAACCATCCAGCTCAACGAGCGCTTTGAAACCAAGGGCGGCTATATTCAAGCACGCTCGCGCACGCTGTTTCGCGAGCAGCCTGAAGCCATGCTGGAGCTATTTCTGCTCATGGCCAGGCACCCGGAAATCGAAGGCGTACGGGCGGACACCATTCGCTTGATTCGCGACCACCGCCATCAGATTGATGATCACTACCGCGATGATCCTCACCATCAGCGGCTGTTTATGGAAATACTGCGCGCCCCCGGCAACGTACCGCGCCAGCTACGGCGCATGAACCGCTACGGCATACTGGGCAAGTACCTGCCCGAATTTGGCCGAGCCGTAGGATTGATGCAGCATGACCTGTTCCACATCTACACCGTGGATGCGCATACGCTGCGTCTGCTGAAGTTTTTACACGGCTTTCGCAAAGCCGATGCCAAAGACGACTTTCCCGTGGCGGCTGCGCTCATCCACCAGCTTCCCAGGCTGGACATTTTGTGGATAGCGGGCCTGTTTCACGATATCGGCAAGGGTCGCGGGGGCGACCATTCGGAAATCGGCGCCAAAGACGTTACGCATTTTTGTCAGCACCACCATGTTTCAGCCCACGATACAAAGCTTGCCAGCTGGCTGGTCGAGCACCATTTACTCATGTCGATGACCGCTCAGAAGCGCGACATTAGCGACCCTGACGTGATCCGCGACTTTGCACTGATCGTGCGTAACGAAATGCGTCTGGATTACCTGTATGTGCTCACCGTGGCCGATATTAACGCCACCAACCCCACGCTTTGGAACGGCTGGCGGGCATCGCTTTTGCGCCAGCTATATGCTGAAACCAAGCGCGCCTTACGCCGCGGGCTAAAAAACCCACCGGACCGTGATGACTGGGTACGGGAAACACGCTCTGAAGCACGCTCGCTACTCCAGAACATGGGGCTTGGGCGCGCGCAGATTGATGCATTGTGGGAACCGCTTGGGGAAGACTATTTCCTCCAGTACGCGCCCAGCGAGATTGCCTGGCAAACCCAAGGCATCCTGGCGCATAACGCCTCCCCCTTGCCGCTGGTATTAATCAGCGCACCGACGCTTGATATGGCAGAGGGCGGCACTAAAGTGTTTATCCACACACGCTCGGTGGATGACCTGTTTGCCGCCACCGCCGCCGCCATGGAGCAGCTCGGGCTCTCCATTCATGATGCCCGCATTGCTACCTCGCGCAATAACTGGACGCTAAACACCTTTATTGTGCTGGATAGCCACGGTCAACCGATTCGCGACACGGCGCGTATTGAAGAGATGCGTCAGCACTTAATCGAAGAGCTGGATGACCCAGACGACTACCCAGAAATTGTGACCCGCCATACGCCGCGTCAGTTAAAGCACTTCAAGGTACCCACCGAAGTGCTGATTGAGCAAGACCCGGCTAACGAGCGCACACTCCTTGAGCTAACGGCCCCTGACCGACCAGGGCTACTGGCCCGCGTAGGGCGTATTTTTATGGAGCAGGGCATCGCCCTCTCCGCGGCTAAAATCGCCACGCTGGGCGAGCGTGTTGAGGACGTTTTCTTTATCACCACGAAAGCAGGCGAACCCTTAACCGACCCAATACGCCAGCAAGAGCTGCGCGAGCGATTAATTGAGGTGCTGGGCGTGTAAACACGTAAAGACGCCGTGCCCCGTGGTTAAATTTGAGCCCAACCCCGAGGCTTGCTTATAATCGGCGCTTAGCCTGCCGTTTAATACGCCTGCAGGGCATGCTCTCAATAGAACGCTCTCAACGGATACGCCATGAATTCTGATCTCGCCGCCCTACACCCTTATCCGTTTGAGAAACTGGCCGGCCTCAAAGCTGACCTTACGCCGCCTGCCCATTTGGCGCATATTCCCTTAACCATCGGCGAGCCGCAGCACGCGCCCTACCCAGCAGCGCTTGATGCGCTGGTAAAGCATCAGCTTGATATGGCACGTTATCCGGCCACCAACGGCCTGCCAAGCTTGCGTGAAGCACTCGCTGAGTGGGCGACCAAGCGCTTTAAGCTTGTGGGTCTTGATGCCGAGCGCCAGGTACTGCCGGTTAATGGCACGCGTGAAGCCATTTTTGCGTTTGTACAGGCCGCACTGGACCGTACTCGGCCTGCCAGAGTGATAGTGCCCAACCCGTTTTACCAGATTTATGAAGGTGCGACGCTGCTGGCTGGCGGTCAACCGGTGTATTTAAACGGCACGGCCGAGAACGGCTTTCGGCCAGATTTTGCCAGTGTCAGCCCCGATACCTGGCGTGATGTGCAAATCGTATTTATCTGCTCACCAGGCAACCCGACCGGCGCGGTTACGTCAATGGATGAGTTTAAACAGCTGATTGCGCTGGCCGACGAGCACGATTTCATCATTGCTTCTGATGAGTGCTATTCCGAGCTTTACCTGGATGAAAACGCGCCCCCGCCGGGGCTATTACAAGCTTGCGCTGAGCTGGGTCGTAACGATTACCGGCGCTGCGTCGTCTTCCACTCGCTCTCCAAGCGCTCCAATCTGCCGGGCTTGCGCTCAGGCTTTGTGGCAGGCGATGCGGACATTCTTACGCCGTTCAAGCGCTACCGTACCTATCATGGCTGCGCCATGTCGCTGCCGGTTCAACATGCCTCAATAGCAGCCTGGCAGGATGAAGCGCACGTACGCGCCAATCGTGATGCGTACCGTGAAAAATTCAGCGCCGTGGTGGAGGTACTGGCCCCAGTGATGGACTTCCCAACGCCAGAGGCAAGCTTTTACCTGTGGCCCGCGGTACCAGGGGGGGATGATATCGGCTTCACCCAGCGGCTTTACACCGAGCAACACGTGAGCGTGCTGCCCGGCAGCTTGATGGGCCGCCCTGATGCTCAGGGCATTAACCCAGGCACGGGGCGGCTGCGCCTAGCCCTGGTGGCGGAGCTTGCCCCCACCCTGGAAGCAGCGCAGCGTATCCGCCAGCTTATTGAGCGCGGTTAATTCACCTTTTACGGCACCAACAGCTCGAAAGGAGATACCATGTTTACACTCTATGTCATTGATACCTGTGATACGTGTCGTAAGGCGCGCAAAGCGCTGGAAGCGAACGGCGTGCCTTTTAAAACCCATGATTTGCGTAAAGATGGTCTTTCGGCGAGCCTGCTTGAGCATCTTTTAGAGCGGGCACCGCTGTTGGAAGTCGTCAATAAGCGCAGCAAGACATGGCGCGACCTTCCCCAGGAAGACAAAGACAGCCTGGATGCCAACTCTGCGCGCCAGCTGTTGCTCCAACACCCAACACTGCTTAAACGACCACTGCTGGATACCGGCAGTGACGCCTTAAAAATAGGCTATCGCGACGGCGATTACGATAAAATCAGTGGCTGATCCAACTCCACTATTTTGCTTATTTTTGAATCAACACTTTGTTATACCGCCGCTTTTACGTTAGCTAATGACCCGGTTAACAATGTTATCAACAACAGGATGAACTTTTATGCTGAGCTTTGCGCTTGGAATTGGCACGCAAAACACTCAAGGCGATTGGCTGGAAATTTACTACCCGGCACCGCTCTTTAGCCCGCAGGAAAGCCTGATAAATGCGGCCAAACAAGCGCTTGATGCGCCGCAGGGCAATGTCGCCGTTAGCTTTTTGCCAGAAGACTGCACCCGCTTAGCCAAGGCGCTTGAGGCAGCCGGGCATCCTGAACAGGCTGAGCTTGCTGAGGCGCTGGCCACCAGCCAGCGCCCATTAGTGGCCATGTTCCTGGAAACGGATCAGGCCCCGCAAACGGCGCCAGAGGTCTATCTTAAGCTGCACCTGCTATCGCATCGCTTGGTCAAGCCGCATGGCCTTGACCTGACCGGCATGTTTGGCCTGCTGCGCAATATTGCCTGGACCAACGAAGGCGCCATCGATATCGAAGAGCTACCAGCGCGTCGCCTGAAAGCCCGCCTCGCCGGCCGTGCGCTGTCCGTCGACTGTGTCGATAAATTCCCCAAAATGACCGATTACGTTGTGCCGGCCGGTGTACGCATTGCCGACACGGCGCGGGTACGCCTGGGCGCTCATTTGGGTGAAGGCACCACGGTAATGCATGAAGGTTTTGTTAACTTCAATGCAGGCACCGAAGGCCCCGGCATGATTGAAGGCCGTATTTCAGCCGGCGTGATGGTCGGCAAAGGGTCTGACCTGGGCGGTGGTTGCTCCACCATGGGCACGCTGTCAGGCGGTGGCAATATTGTTATCAAGGTCGGCGAAGGCTGCTTGATCGGCGCCAATGCCGGTATCGGCATTCCGTTGGGCGACCGCTGCACGGTGGAGTCCGGTTTGTATATCACCGCAGGCACCAAAGTGGCCTTGCTGGACGACCAGGGTAACGAAGTGAAAACTCTGGCGGCGCGTGAACTGGCGGGCCAAAACGACCTGCTGCTACGCCGCAACTCTAAAAATGGCCGCGTCGAGTGCCTGACCAATAAAAGCGCCATCGCGCTAAATGAGGCGCTGCATGCCCATAACTGAGCCTGACACGCTGTCGCCCACGCTACAGCTTGCCTTTGAGCTGCTCAGCCGCCCGTCAGTGACGCCGGATGATGAAGGCTGCCAGGACGTAATGATCGAGCGCTTAACGGCGCTCGGTTTTCATATTGAGCGTATGCCGTTTGGCGATGTACAGAACTTCTGGGCAGTGCGGGGCCACCACGGCCCGGTGATTGCCCTTGCGGGTCATACCGATGTCGTGCCCAGCGGGCCACCAAACGGCTGGGAATTCCCGCCTTTTGCTCCCTGTATTGACGATCACGGCATGCTTTGTGCCCGTGGCGCCGCCGATATGAAGGGCAGCCTGGCCGCTATGCTAACCGCTGTGGAGCGTTTCGTGGCTCGCTACCCCGACCACGATGGGCGTATTGCGTTTTTAATCACCTCCGATGAGGAAGGCCCTGCGGTGGATGGCACTCGCGCCGTGGTCGAGCAGCTGCGCGAACGCAATGAGCGGCTTGATTACTGTATCGTCGGTGAACCCTCCTCTACCGAACACCTTGGCGACGTGATCAAGAATGGCCGCCGCGGCTCGCTGGGCGGCGTTTTACGTATTCAGGGGATTCAGGGGCACGTGGCCTACCCTCACCTGGCGCGCAATCCCATTCATCAGGCGATGCCCGCGCTGGATGCGCTCGTCAATGAGCACTGGGACGCAGGCAATGATTTTTTCCCGGCCACCAGCTTTCAGATTTCCAACCTGCGAGCGGGCACTGGGGCGACTAACGTCATCCCCGGCGAAGTAGAAGCAGTATTCAACTTCCGCTTCTCGACAGAAGTGACGCATGAGCAGCTTAAGGCGCGTACCGAGGCGATTCTTGACCAGTACGGCCTGGCGTATCAGCTGGACTGGACACTGAACGGCGAGCCGTTCCTAACCGCAGAAGGCGAGCTTGTTAACGCAGCCGTACGCGGTGTTGAAGCCGTGACCGGCAAGCGCCCGGCGCTATCCACCAGCGGCGGTACTTCTGATGGGCGTTTTATTGCCACATTGGGTGCTCAAGTGGTGGAGCTTGGCCCGCTTAACGACACTATCCACAAAGTGAATGAGCGCGTACGCGCTAGCGACCTGGATGATTTGAGCCGAATCTATGAGGCAACGCTTCAGGCCCTACTCACGCTTGATGAGGTCAACGTATGATGGAGCGCTACCCGGACATTGAAGTGTATGTCGCCAGCATTTCACTGGAAGCGCTTAACGCATGGCTTGCCAGTGCGCTTGCTGCACCGCCATTAAGCCCTGCCGGCAAAGGCAAGTGGAAAACCCATGGTCAACACCAGGGGAAAGAGGTGCCCATACTACTGGTCGAAAAAGCAGCTGACCGCTTTGCAAGCTTATGGTTTGACAGTAGCCATACGCCTTGGATGACCGACCAGGAGTGCGCGCAACACGCCGCAGAGGCGCTGCAAACGGAAGTGCGCTGCTCGCTTGGCGGCTGGCATCCAGGCGATGATCCTGACCGCTTCTGGCAGGTGCTACCCGGTGGAAAAGAAGGCGCTATTGAGTGGCCCGACTCAGGCCGCTAACGCTGCCTGAAAGAAGACGGCATAAAGGCGGTTTTTTTTAAGACTATTTTTGAAGACTGTTCTTGAAATGCAATCGACCCCGCCGGGGCGGGGTCGATTATGTTCACATTGATACTACGCTTGTGGACATGCTACTCAATAATACTCACATCATCGGCCTGTAAACCACGGTCATTCTTAATGACGTGGTAACGTACAATTTGGCCTTCTGCCAGCATACGCGGGCCGCGACCCCGAATAGCACGAAAGTGAACAAACACATCTTCGCCATTATCACGAGTAATAAAGCCATAGCCTTTATTGGTATTAAACCACTTTACTTCACCCTCTTCCCGACCGTCGTTGGGGTCGATGACGTCTTCCTCGTCATCGTCCCGTTCGTCGGCAGGCTGGGGCTGACGCGGCGCAGCTTTAACACGCGTGTCGCCTGAGCTTTCTACTTTCGGTTTAACGACTAGCGGAGGAGCCAGAGCAGCCGACGCTAACGTACCTATAAATAAAACGATGAAGCTGCCCAAGGCAACGGCAATGTAAACACCACTGATACCGCTAATGGCTAACTCTGCCTGCCATAAATCGGCCAGAGGCGCGTTGGTTAAATGAACAATCCCCGCCAGCAAAAGCGGCGTGGGGGCGGCTAGTAATACACTGATTAAGAAACAGCGAAACACAACTTTTGGATTCATAGATGATAAAAGCTCTCTTGTTGTATGGGTAACGAACGAAAGACAATACCCGAACCATCAGGCCCATTCCTAACAGTACCGGACATATTACACAAGGTTGCCATGTTACCATGACACAAGACTTTTCTCCTGCTGAGCTAAATCAACTTTTCGAAAATCTTGAAAGCCGCCTGGCTTACCAGGAACACTGGCTGGACACGCTTGACCAAGCGGTCGCCCAACAGGAAAAGCGGCTTGCCAAGCTAGAACAGCTTAGCGCATTAATGCGTGAACGACTGCGTGAACAGCATCAAGCGTTCCAGGCAGGCGACCATCAGGGGGAAAGCCGCCCTGAAGACGAGGTGCCGCCTCATTACTAACGATGACAAACATTAAAAACCCACTGTCGCGCCCTGCGGGTTAGCGCACCTGATCGGTCATTCGTACTTATCGTGATGCCGCGCTTGCTGGGGCGATACACGCCAAACCAAAGGCATCGGCAACGGCTTGGTAGGTCACCTGCCCTGCATGCACATTAAGCCCTGGCAGAAAGTGGGGATCGTCGTTTAGCGCCTGCTGCCAGCCTTTATCGGCCAGCGCCAGCACGAAGGGCAGCGTGGCATTGGTGAGGCCGAGGGTTGACGTGCGTGACACGCCGCCCGGCATATTGGCTACACAGTAATGAACAATGCCCTCCACGATATACGTGGGCTTGGCGTGAGTGGTGGGCTTACTGGTTTCAAAGCAGCCGCCCTGATCAATCGCTACATCCACCAGCACACTGCCTGGCTTCATATCGCTCAGCATAGCGTGGGTAATCAACTTGGGCGCCGCCGCACCCGGGATTAACACGGCGCCAATAATCATATCAGACTCGCGCACGACGTTATCCAACGCATCGGCGGTGGAATAAACCGTTTTGATACGCCCCTGGTAGCGGCTATCCAGAACGTCTAGCCGCGCCAGTGAGTTATCCAGAATAGTGACATCCGCGCCCAACCCCAGCGCCATTCTCGCGGCATTTTCACCTACGACGCCACCGCCTATTACGGTGACGGTTGCCGGTGCAACCCCCGGCACGCCGGGCAATAGAACGCCAGCGCCCCCCTGGGCTTTTTCCAGGCCATGCGCCCCTGCTTGAACGGCCATACGCCCAGCCACAGTACTCATTGGCGCAAGCAGCGGCAGCCCTCCATTGGCATCCGTAATCGTTTCATAAGCGATACAGGTAGCCCCGCTCTCCATCAAGCCCCGCGTTAGGGCTTCTTCCGCTGCAAGGTGCAGATAGGTAAACAGCGTATGCTGGGAAGTGAGACGCGCAACCTCTTCCACCTGCGGCTCTTTTACTTTAAGAATCAGCTCAGCATTCTTCCACAAGGCGTCGACATCACTTTCGATCTGCGCACCCGCAGCCTCATAGTCGCTATCGCTAAAACCAGCGCCCTCTCCTGCGCCTGCCTGCACACTAACGGTGTGGCCACGCTGGGCAAACTCACGCACGCCGGTGGGCGTTAGGGCGACACGATATTCATGGTTTTTGATCTCTTTGGGGACGGCAATCTGCATAGCGATCTCTCTTTTTGTGCGTAAGATTAAACAACGGCCTTAGCATTACAGCACAGCTCAAGCGACCCACCACTTCCTTAAGCACAAAACAAAAAAACGCCGGTTAAGGCGTTTTACAGGAGTAAAAATCCAGCGCTTGAGGGCTTTATACCGAAAATTTAACGTCACTCTGTTATTAAGGCCCCGCCGTAGATTCTCTGATACTCCTCTGGCAGGCGCTTGGGGCGCCCGCTTGAAAGCGCAATACACGCAAACCGGGTGCGCGCCTGGAAGAGCATTTTGGCATCTCGCACCCGCTGAAGCTCGAAACGTCGGGTAAGGCTAAAGCGCCCATCACAGGCGACGACCCACGTCGCCAATTGAAGCTCATCACCCGCAAAGGCAGGAGCAAGATAGTCCAGCTCATGGCGATGTATGGCCAGGGCGCGGTCCAGTTCGCGGTAGCGCTCGATGGAAAGCCCCAAGGCTTCGGAGTGGGCCCAGCTAACCTGCTCAACCCAGCGCAGGTATTCGCTGTTATTCACGTGCTGATAATCATCTATCGCCGCTTCGCTAACATGAATATCGATCACAAAGGGATCGGGTAACGCCCACTCCATTGCTCTGCTCCTTGTGCCACTACCGTGCTAATCCAGCTTGCCCACCCCGCCTAATGACTCAATGGATTAATCGCGAAACACGCGCACGCCCAACGCTTTAAGATAAGCGGTTTCTGGAATGGCCGGGTGAATGGGGTGATCTGGCCCTTGATGGCCCTGGAAGATCACCTGCCCATGGCGATCCTGATGACGTACCGCGCCTCGCACGACATCTACCAAGCGATCTTCCCCTAGGTGCATGGAGCACGACGCTGAAAGCAACAGGCCATCGCGGCCCAGCAAACGCATCGCTTCGCGATTCAAGCGCGCATAGGCCCGCTCGCCATTAGGAATATCCTTACGCTTCTTGATAAACGCCGGCGGATCCAGAACCACCACGTCGAACTGTTCGCCGTCGGCCTTCAGTGCTGCCAAAGCTTCAAAGGCATCGCCTTCGCCAATGGCGACCTGCTCTTGCACACCGTTAAGCTCAGCATTTCGCGCCACTTGCTCAAGCGCGGGGCCTGAAGCATCGATACACAGCACCTCAGAGGCGCCATTGGCCGCCGCCTGGACACCCCAGCCACCCACATAGCTAAAGACATCCAGCACGCGCTTGCCAGCCACCTGACGGTTCAGCCAGGCGCGGTTCTCGCGGTGATCAAAGAACCAACCGGTTTTCTGACCATTAAGCACCGGCACGGCAAAGCGTGTACCGTTCTCTTCGATCAATACTTCGTCGGGCAGTGTGCCTTTCACTACGTCGACGTGAGCTTCCAGCCCTTCCTGACGACGCCCGCCGGTATCGTTACGGAACACGATGACGTCAGGCTTAACCACTTTCTCAAGCGCATCGACAATCTCATCGGCCAGCGCCTGCATGCCGGCGGTATTTAGCTGAACAACCAATACATCGCCAAAACGGTCAATCACCAGACCTGGCAGCAGGTCACCCTCACCGTGAATCAGGCGGTAAAAAGGCTTGGCATATAAACGCTGACGCAGTGACAGCGCTTGATTGAAACGGTGTACAAACAGCGAACGGTCCAGACGCATGTCCGGATCACGGGACATCACGCGGCCCGCAATCAGCGAGTGCGGATTGATATACGCCACGCCCAGGACTTTACCGTTAGAGGCCTCGACCAACGCGGTTTCGCCAGCAGTGAAATTCTTAAGCGGCGTTTCTTTAATATCCACTTCGTTGGAGTAGATCCACAGATGGCCTGCTTTTAAGCGGCGATCGGCGTTTTTATTTAAGCGCAGGCGTTGAGTCACAACAGTCTCCAAAAGCGTAGACAACAGATAACAAAAGGGTAATCAGCTATCAATGCTGACAGCCAGGGCAAAACACACTGGCGCGCTGGCCAAGCGTAATACGCCGAAGCTCCCTACCGCAGCGTAAGCAGGGTTGCCCCTGGCGCCCATAAACATTTAACCGCTGAGCAAAATAACCAGGCTCACCCTGGCCGCTCACAAAATCGCGCAGCGTGGTACCACCTTGAGTGATAGCCGCCGCCAATACTTCTTTCACAGCCGCCGCCAACTGCTCATAGCGGGCAAGAGAAATACGCCCGGCTGCACGACGTGGGTCAATACCGGCCATGAACAGCGCTTCAGTGGCGTAAATATTCCCCGCGCCCACCACGACCCGGTTATCCATTAAAAAGGGTTTTACCGCCACGCGCTTGTTACGCGAAAGCGCATATAGCCACTGGCCATTAAAGGCCTCATCAAACGGCTCAGGCCCAAGGTGGACAAGGCGCCGGTCTGCCGTCCCATCGCCTAACTGCCAATCCACAAAACCAAAGCGACGTGGGTCATGATAGCGCAACACATAGCCGTCTGCGGTGACCACATCGACATGATCATGCTTTTTGGGGATATCCCCCACTTGGGCAATGCGCAAACTGCCCGACATTCCCAGGTGCCACAGCAACGTTGCATCGTTTGGCGACTGCTTCACGGGGATTTGCAGGTATTTGGCACGCCGCGTCAGGGTGCCGATGCGCGCACCGACCAAACGCTCAGCCAAATCGTCAGGCACCGGAACACGCAAGCGCGGCTGGCGAACACGCACCTCGGTAATTTCCTGGCCTTCCAGATAGGGAGCAATACCGCGCTTGGTAGTTTCGACTTCGGGCAGTTCGGGCATGAAGAGAACCTGATTAACGATAGGGATATCGACAGGATAGGCACTTACAAGGCAGGCAATGCGGAGCCACTATTAAGTCGCCTGCATCTGCAAACCCCATGTATGCAAAAACCCGGCACGGGCCGGGTTTTTCAACAGGCGCTCGCCTGCAGTGGAAGCCGATCATCATCGCTTACGCGATTACTTGATCTTGGCTTCCTTGTAGATAACGTGCTTACGGACAACCGGGTCGTATTTCTTGAATTCGAACTTATCCGGCGTGTTCCGCTTGTTCTTATCAGTGGTGTAGAAGTGGCCTGTACCGGCACTGGACACCAGCTTGATCTTATCGCGCATGGTTTTACTCTCCCAAAAATGCTGTCTTAGATGGCGTCGCCGCGCTTACGGATATCAGCCAGAACCGTCTCGATACCTTTCTTGTCAATGATGCGCATGCCCTTGGAGGAAACGCGCAGCTTGACGAAGCGGTTTTCGGCTTCAACCCAAAAACGATGGGAGTGCAGGTTCGGCAAGAAACGACGACGTGTCTTACGCTGGGAGTGTGAAACGTTATTACCAGTTACCGGACGCTTGCCGGTAACCTGACATACTTTGGACATGAGAGCCTCCAACCGCTTGGCCAGGATATAAGCCTGAGTGTTCAAAACTGTCGGGCAAACCGGAAGAGAGGGAGTCGACGCCGTTAACCGTCTAGCTGTACCCAAATCCGTTATTCAACCCAAGTTTAAAGGTGGCACTTTATACCAGAGCACCGGACCACCGGCAAGTAAAACCGTCTAAAAAGGCGTAAAAAAGCCACTTTTTAGGTATTTTACCTAGACAGCTGACATTAAATGCCTGCCCTCTATCTACTGCCTATAGCCAGCCGCGCTCAGCAAAAGAGACCACGTCTCCATCTCCCACCACGAAATGATCCAAGACACGTACGTCAAAGAGGCCAAGGGCCTCTTTTAAGCGTTCGGTGATACGACGGTCAGCATCGCTTGGCTCAGCCACACCGGAGGGGTGATTGTGGGCCAGGATAACGGCGCCAGCGCTAAGTTCTAATGCGCGCTTGGCAACTTCGCGGGGGTAAACGGAGGCGCTGTCTAGGGTACCGCGAAACAGGGATTCATAGCGAATAATTCGGTGCTGCGTGTCTAAAAAAATTACCGCGAACTCCTCATGCCCCAAATGGCGCAGTTGAGAGCTCAGGTAATGACGCACCAGTTCAGGCGATGTCAGCGCGTTGCCACGTGCCAATTGGCTGGCTAAATGGCGTTTTGAAATCTCAAGCGTGGCCTGCAGTTGGGCAAATTTGGCACTCCCCAAACCGTGCGCCGCGCAAAAGCTTGCCTGGTCCGCTTCCAGCAGCGGACGCAGGCCGCCAAATGCGGTGAGCAGATCACGCGCCAAATCAACCGCTGAGCGCCCCTGCACGCCCACGCGCAAGAAAATCGCCAGCAACTCTGCATCAGAAAGCGTCTGCGCGCCCATGGTTAATAGCTTTTCTCGCGGCCGCTCACCCTCCGGCCAATGATTTATCCCCATCCCCCTACCTCCTCACCCCAAAGACATGTACGCAAAAAGCTCAGTAAACCTGGCTTACGCATTATTTGTAGCAACATGCCAAATTAGCAAGACGAATGGTATGGTAAGCCTCTTTAAGAACGCGCATGTGGGCCCTTTACCATGGTTTCTGTTTCTGCCTCTGTTACTCCAACGACGCTCTCAACGCTTGCAGGTAAACGCATTCTGTTGGGCATTAGTGCAGGCATAGCGGCTTACAAAAGCGCGCTGATCGTGCGGCTGCTTAAACAAGCCGGTTGTGAAGTGCGTGTGGTAATGACCAGTGGTGCTCAGGCGTTTATTACGCCACTGACACTACAGGCGTTATCCGGCGAGCCGGTGCGCTCGTCTCTGCTTGACCCGGAAGCGGAAGCCGGGATGGGGCATATTGAGCTCGCCCGCTGGGCGGATACTATCCTGATCGCTCCCGCAACGGCGGACCTGATGGCTCGACTGGTCCACGGCATGGCGGATGATTTACTCACCACGCTGTGCCTGGCCAGTGAAGCCCCCAGGCTGATCGCCCCGGCCATGAACCAGGCCATGTGGCGCCACCCGGCGACGCAACGCAATGTAGCGCAACTGCACGCTGATGGCTGGCAACTTATCGGCCCCGCGGCGGGCGACCAGGCATGTGGCGATGTAGGTCCAGGACGTATGAGCGAGCCTGATGCTATCTTTGAGGTTGTTGCACGCCTCTTTTCAGGTGCCCCCCAGGCGGGCAACGCCCCTCATGTAGTCATTACCGCAGGCCCTACCCGTGAAGCGCTTGATCCCGTGCGTTACCTATCCAATCACAGCTCAGGTAAAATGGGCTACGCCTTGGCGGCGGCTGCGGTGGCGCAGGGCGCTACGGTTACTCTGATTAGCGGGCCTGTGGCTCTACCAACGCCCAACGGCGTTACGCGTATTGACGTTGAATCGGCCGAGCAAATGCATCAAGAAGCCATGCACCGGGCGCCTGAGGCGGCGTTATTTATTGGCTGCGCGGCAGTGGCTGATTATCGCTCGGCATCGCCTGCCGAGCACAAGCTTAAAAAGCAGGAAGATAGCGATACGTTCACGCTTACACTGATCAAAAATCCTGACATCATTGCCGATGTGGCCGCGCTGCCTACCGAACAACGCCCCTTGGTCGTAGGGTTTGCCGCAGAGACACAGCAACTGGAGCATTACGCCCACGATAAGCTTAACCGCAAGGGGCTTGATATGATTGTCGCCAATGACGTCTCTCAATCGGGCCTGGGCTTTGGCAGCAATGAGAATACCGCGCTGCTGCTCTGGCGAACAGCGCAAGGCACCGAGCAGCGTTTGGAATCCCCTCAGCCAAAAACTCAGCTTGCGCAGGTCATTGTTCGTCAGGCGCTAGCGCTGCTCTAGTCTTTAGCATCTGTTTTTAAAGCTGTTTTTAATATCCTTTTTACTATCGTTTTTAAATGTTGGAGTTCTACATGACCACCCGTCCCCGCCTGCAGTGCAAAGTGCTTGATGAGCGCTTACACGACCACATGCCGCACTACGCCACTGATGGCTCTGCGGGCATGGACCTGCGGGCGCTGCTCGACGAACCGCTAACGCTCAATCCTGGCGAATGCCAACTCGTACGAACGGGTCTTGCCATCTATATTGAAGACCCAAGCCTTGCTGGCATGATTCTTCCCCGCTCGGGCCTGGGCCATAAACACGGCATTGTATTGGGCAATCTGGTAGGTCTGATCGATTCAGACTACCAGGGTGAGCTGATGATTTCGGTGTGGAACCGCGGCCAAAGCGCTTTTACACTGTCGCCTTTTGAGCGGCTAGCCCAGTATGTTCTCGTGCCGGTAGTGCAAGCAGAACTCTCTATTGTTGATGCCTTTACCGACTCCACCCGAGGCGGCGGCGGATTTGGCAGCACTGGCCGTCATTAATACGGGTCGGCATTAATACTGTCCGTCATTAACAAGGCTCGGGCGAACGTTACGCACTGACAGGAGTAGCCAATGGATGTACCTGCTTCGATTTTTCGTGCCTATGATATCCGCGGCATTGTCGATAACACGCTGAGCGAATCCACCGCAGAGTGGATTGGCCGTGCGATTGGTTCAGAAGCGGCCGCCCGGGGTGAGCAGAGTGTCATCGTTGCCAGAGACGGCCGCTTATCCGGCGAGCGCCTGCAAGCCGCCCTGATTCGAGGCTTAACAGCCGCTGGGCGCGATGTTATTGATATCGGCATGGTGCCCACGCCTGTTCTCTACTTTGCCACCCACGTGATGCCTGAGAGCTGCTCAGGGGTCATGGTGACCGGCAGCCATAACCCGCCCGACTACAATGGCTTCAAAATTGTCCTGGCAGGTGAGACGTTATCAGGCGACGCTATTGCCGCGCTGTATGAACGCATTCACACCCATGACCTCACCAGCGGCCAGGGCAGCATTCATCAATACGACATCCGGCACGCGTACCTTACCCGTATTTTGGAAGATGTTAGCGTTAAGCGCCCTATCAAAGCTGTTGTAGACTGTGGTAACGGCGTCGCCGGTGAGCTAGGACCCGAGCTAATCAAGCAGCTGGGGGTTGAAACAACGGTCTTGTTTGGTGAGATTGACGGCCATTTTCCTAACCACCACCCTGACCCCGGCAAGCCTGAAAACCTGCAAGACCTGATCAAGAGTGTTCAGACAACCGGCGCGGATATCGGGCTTGCCTTTGACGGTGATGGCGACCGAGTTGCCGTTGTTACACCGCGCGGCCGCATCATCTACGCTGACCACCTCCTGATGGCCTTTGCGACCGACATGCTTTCGCGCAACCCAAGCGCCAGGGTGGTCTATGATATTAAATGTACGGGCAACCTTGCCCGAGTCATTAGCGAAGCGGGCGGCGAGCCAGAAATGTGGCGTACCGGCCATTCGCTGATTAAAGCGCGCATGAAGGCAACTAACGCTCTGCTGGGCGGGGAAATGAGCGGCCATATTTTCTTCAAAGAACGCTGGTATGGTTTTGATGACGGCCTTTATTCCGCCGCGCGCCTGCTGGAAATTCTGGCGCTTTATAACGAAGATGCAGACGCCTTTTTTGACCGCTTTCCTCAAGATCCAAGCACGCCAGAAATTAATATAATCGTTAGTGATGACGAAAAATTTGGCCTGATCGAGGCACTTGCCCGTGAAGGTGACTTCGGCGAAGGTATTAAAACCACGTTGGATGGCATTCGCGTTGATTACCCCGATGGCTGGGGCCTATGTCGCGCATCCAACACGACACCTGCCTTGGTGATGCGCTTTGAAGGGAAAAATGCCGTGGCACTAATGCGTATACGGGAATGTTTTGTCAACGCGTTAGCTCGTGTGGCACCGGCACTCAAAATTCCCGAGATGCCAGCTTAACCGCGCACTCGTGATATGCAGCACGATAACAATATTCATTAGCCACGTATCATCTGGATAAAAGAAAACAGCAAGCAAGGGACAACATGATGAATTCAGCCAGTCGCGACCCGCAGGTCGTTGTGGAGGTGCTTTCCGAAGCACTCCCCTATATTCAGCAGTTCTCCGGCAAAACCGTTGTGGTCAAGTACGGCGGCAATGCGATGACTGAAGACACGCTCATCAACTCTTTCGCACGTGATATCGTGCTAATGAAAGAAGTTGGCATTAATCCCGTAGTGGTTCATGGCGGCGGTCCGCAAATTGGCAGCCTGCTTGAAAAGCTTAATATCGAATCGCGCTTTGTGAACGGGATGCGCGTGACCGATTCCCAGACCATGGACGTGGTTGAAATGGTACTGGGCGGACTGGTGAACAAAAGCATCGTCAACCTGATTAACCAAAGCGGTGGCAAGGCAATAGGCCTAACGGGGAAGGATGGCGCACAAATTCGTGCTCGCCAGCTAAAGGTCGAGCACCAAAGCCCCGAAATGACCGTTCCGGAAATTATCGATATTGGGCATGTGGGCGAAGTCGAGTCCATTTCAACAGACCTGATCGAAATGCTCGCTGCCCGCGACTTTATTCCAGTGATCGCGCCCATCGGCGTTGACGATGAAGGCCATAGTTACAACATTAACGCCGACCTGGTGGCGGGTAAATTAGCCGAGGCATTAAACGCTGAAAAGCTAATGCTACTGACCAACGTCGCCGGCCTCATGGATGCGGAAGGCAAGGTATTAACCGGGCTAAGCACGCTTCAAGTGGATGCCCTGATTGCCGACGGCACCATTTATGGCGGCATGCTGCCCAAAATACGCTGTGCGCTTGATGCCGTTAAAAATGGTGTTAACAGTGCGCATATTATCGACGGTCGTGTTCCCCATGCAGTGTTGTTGGAGATTTTCACCAACGCTGGCGTAGGTACGCTTATTACCGACGCGAGCTAACTGCAACGGAGGGCTAACGTCATGAGTGACGACCGTAAACCTCGCCGTCGCGAGCAGATCCTTCAAGCACTCGCGTTAATGCTGGAAGAAGATAGTGGAAAGCGTATTACCACGGCCGCCCTTGCACGCCAGGTCGGCGTTTCCGAGGCAGCACTGTACCGCCACTTTCCCAGCAAAGCGCGAATGTTTGAGGGCTTAATCGACTTTATTGAAGAAAGCATTTTTGCGCGCATTACGCGTATTTTAGAAGAGGTACCCGACGCCATCCCCCGCTGCGGCACTATTCTGGCACTACTACTGGGCTTTGCCGAAAAGAACCCAGGACTTGCCCGAGTGATGGGCGGCGATGTATTGACCGGCGAAACAGCCCGCCTGCGCCAGCGCGTTCATCAGCTATTTGAGCGTTTGGAACTACAACTCAAGCAGATTATTCGTGAGGCCGAACTGCGCGAAGGGCGCCGCGCCAGCATTCCGGCCTCAGCGGCCGCTAACCTGCTCGCCGCCCAAGCGGAAGGACGCATTTCTCAATACGTGCGCAGCGACTTTAAACGCCTGCCCACTGAGTACTGGGAAGATCAGTGGACGCTTCTATCAAGGCAGTTACTGCTCGAAGCGCCACAACCCGCCTAAGAGTATCAAGTTGGTCAACAGGGACGTTGGCTCATTCTTTGTTAACATGCTCTCTCCCCTGCCACAGGAAGGCACTTTTGAATATTACCCACCTTGAGCACACGATTATCGCGCTGATCTTTCAAGGCTTGCTATGGCCGTTTGTTGGCCGCTGGGTGGCGGGTTATTTGGTGGTGGCCGTCTTTTTAGGCCGCGAGATAGCCCAGCATGAATATGTGGGTGGCGGGCCCAACGAGGTGTGGTACTTCTATGGTTTATTCAATCACTGGACGTTGGACTCGTTTTTGGACGTTGCAGCGCCCGCAGCAGCCTGCTGCTTTATCGCGTTAATACTGCCTGGTGGCGGGCTGTGGAAATATGTCAGAGCACGGCGTTAAAAAACCACTTCATACGCATAAAACAGCCATAAAAAAACCGGCGCTCTAATTGATAGAGGCCGGTTTTTGGCGATGAACAGCTAACTACGTAGACTTACGCCGCGATAGCATCGCCCATCTTTTGGCGCAGCTTTTTCATCGCGTTTTTCTCAAGCTGGCGAATACGTTCAGCGCTAACGCCGTACACATCGGCCAAATCATGCAGGGTCGCTTTATTATCGGTCAGCCAGCGGCGCTGCAAAATATCCCGCGAACGCTCATCCAGGCCTTTTAAAGCAAGCTGCAGACGGCGCGTTGAGTCTTCCTCAAAATCACTGTCTTCAAGCTTGGTCGCCGGGTCAGCAGAGGCGTCATCCAAAAAGTAAGCGGGCGCCTGATACGTGCTCTCTTCGTCATCGCTCGGTGAAGCATCATAGCCTGCATCATAAGCGGAAAGGCGGCCTTCCATATCCCGCACGACTTCCGGCTTAACGTCGAGGTCTTTAGCGATGGCATCTACTTCATCGTTGTTCAACCAGGCAAGGCGCTTCTTGGCGCTGCGCAGGTTAAAGAACAGCTTACGCTGAGCTTTCGTCGTGGCGATTTTAACAATCCGCCAGTTACGCAGTACAAATTCGTGTATCTCAGCCTTGATCCAATGAACCGCAAACGATACCAGGCGTACCCCCTGGTTAGGATCAAAACGCTTTACGGCTTTCATCAAGCCGACGTTACCTTCCTGAATCAGGTCTGCCTGGGGCAACCCATAGCCTGAATAACTGCGAGCAATATGCACAACAAAGCGCAAGTGCGAGAGAACCAAGCGGCGCGCAGCCTCTAAATCAGCTTCATCATAAAGACGAAAAGCAAGTTCGCGCTCTTCCTCAACGCTCAGCACCGAAATGCCGTTAACTGCTCGAATGTAGCCGCCCAAGTCGTGACCTGGAGAAAGCTGTCCCACCGGTAGAAGACTAGTGCTCATGTGCAGGTGGTCTCCCTTATCATCTATCGTGATTGACGTACGTAGTTGTAATGACGTCGTTGTATTTACGTCCGCACGCCTCAATTAACCATTAAGACCTTGCCTAAGCGGCAAAGTTCACTTGTTTCTGCTGCCTGTTTTGCCGAAATGTGCTATCGGCTTAAGCCAGATTGCGTCGGCGCTAGCCAGAGTAATAAAACATTATTACCGTTCGCAGACAGCGCCACACACGCTTAGCGGGGGCGGATACTGGAAAGATGACGGGTCACTGCCAGCCAAGCGCCCAACCAACCTAATAGTGTACTGCAGGATAGCAAAATTGTAGAGCCTGTGATATCCAGCTGCGGCAACGAAAAGCTTGCACCATAGCTAGCCGCTAACGCGGCGACCGGCAGCGACAGCCAGTGATTCCCCAAGCCCAGCAAACCCAGCGACAATATACCGCCCCCAAGACCATACCACGCCCCGCTGTATAAAAACGGGCGACGTACAAAAGCGTGCGTGGCACCAATCAGCATGACCACCTCGATTTCGCGGCGTCGGCTTTCAACGGCCAAGCGAATCGTATTACCGACCACCAAGAGCACCCCTAATCCAAACAGCAGACCTAGCGCTAACGCAACGCGTCGGCCAAGTGCAGCCAAATGGCGTAAGCGCTCCACCCAGGCCAAATCCACCCGAACCTCATCAACGCCTGTCAGAGAGGCTAACGAAACAGACAGTTGCTCCATGGATGCCAGCTCCACGCTTTGTGGACGCACCACGATGCTCGCGGGAAGCGGATTAGCATCCAGCCCCGCCAGCGCATCATCCAGCCCCAGCGACTCTTGAAACTCGACCATGCCCTGCTCGGCACTGATCAAGCGCGTCTCTAGCACCGCCTGCTCAGCGCTTACCGCCTCATCAATCCGCGCCGCTTGAGCCGGGTCAACGGTGGCTTCTAAGTACACCGTGAGGGTTGCGCTCTCATCCAGCTCGGCATCCAGCAATCGAGCACTATCCAGCGTCAGCCACAGCGCAGCCGGAAGCACGAGGGCAATGGCAATCGCGAGCATTGTCAGCAGGCTGCCGACGGGGTGGCGCAACAGCCGATAAAAGCTGTCCCAACTCATCGCCCGATGGTGGCGCCCCCAGGCACGTAAACGGCTTGAAAAACGCGTTTGCTGCGAATTGGCTCCGCGCCGTTTGGGAGGTGGGGCTTCCTGACGCTGGGTAGATACTTTGCGCCCCGCTTTCGGTGCAGCGCCTTTTGCGCGACGCGGTGTTGCCGATGGTTTCATACTGCGCCCTCATCAGCCACTAAGCGCCCATCACGCAAGCGCAAAATACGGTGGCGCAAGCGAGCAATCAGCGCGAGGTCGTGACTTGCGATCATTACCGTGGTGCCGATGCGATTGAAGTCTTCAAAAAGCGCCATGATATCGGCGGAAAGCTGGGGGTCCAGGTTACCGGTTGGCTCATCGGCCAGGAGAAGCGCGGGCTTATTAACCACCGCTCGGGCAATGCCAACACGCTGCTGCTCACCACCGGAAAGCTCAACGGGCAGGGCCTTCTCACGGTGTAAAAGCCCTACTTTATCGAGCGCGGCGCGCACGCGGCGCGCCGACTCCCGTGGCTCAATGCCTTGAATATCCAGCGGCAGCGAGACGTTATGAAACACGCTTCTATCAAACAGCAGTTGGTGATCCTGAAACACCACCCCAATCTGGCGCCGATAAAAAGGCACCTGGCTTGCATGAAGCTGGGCAATATCGTGCCCCGCCACGATCACACGCCCACGGCTAGGCTTTTCAAGTCGCATAATCAAGCGCAGCAAAGAGCTTTTACCCGCGCCCGAGTGACCGGTCAAAAACACCATTTCACCGCGGGCCACACGAAAGTCCAGATGCGCCAGGGCTTCAAAGCGCCCTCCATAGCGCTTGCCGACATGCTCAAAAGCGATCATGCGCTGGCATCGTCCTCTTGGCGGTCAAACAGTGCGCTAACGAAGTCGTCTGCCTCGAAGGGGCGTAAATCGTCCAGCCCTTCGCCTACGCCGATAAAGCGGATGGGCGTCTCAAGCTGTTTGGCCAAGGCAAAAATAATTCCCCCTTTGGCCGTACCGTCCAGCTTGGTTAGCGTAATCCCCGTGATGGGCACAGCTTCGTGGAATGTGCTCGCCTGCGCAATCGCGTTTTGCCCCGTACCTGCATCCAGCACCAGCATCACTTCATGCGGCGCTGTGGTATCGAGCTTTTGCATCACACGATGGACTTTCTTTAACTCTTCCATCAGATGGCTTTTGTTGTGCAAGCGACCTGCCGTATCGGCAATAAGGATATCCACGCCGCGCGCTTTGGCGGCGGCGACAGCATCATAAATGACCGAAGCGCTATCGGCGCCAGTATGTTGAGCGATGACCGGTACGCTATTGCGCTCTCCCCACACCTTAAGCTGCTCAACCGCCGCCGCCCGGAAGGTATCCCCTGCGGCCAACATGACGCTTTTTCCCTCGCGCTGAAAACGCTGGGTCAGCTTGCCAATCGTCGTGGTTTTACCCACGCCGTTCACCCCTACTACCAAAATCACAAAGGGGCCGTCCGTTTGCTTATTCATATCCAGCGGCGTTGCCACCTGCCCAAGCATGGCAGCCAGCTCTTCCTGAAGCGCACGATAAAGCGCCTCAGGGTTATTCAACTCTTTACGCGAGACGCGTGCTTCAAGGCGTCCAATAATCTCGCTGGTCGCTTCAATCCCCACATCCGCCATCAGCAGCTGGGTTTCCAGATCCTCTAAAAGCTCATCATCAATCTGCTTTTTTCCCAAAAACAGATCGGCGATGCCGTCGGTTAAGTTAGCGCGCGTTTTGCCCAAGCCTGACTTAATTCGCGCAAACCAGCCCTTCTTCTCGCCACTAGTGGCCACCGGCTTTTCTTGAAGTGCAGGCTTCTGCTCGGGCTGGCCCTCCGGCTGAACGTCAAGCTCAGCCGGTTCCGGGTCGACTTCAGGCTCAGGAACCGGGCTAATGTCGGGCTCACGCGCTGGCTTAATTTCGGGTTCCGGCGATTCCGGCTTCACCTCGGGAGGCGCAGGTGCGGGCTCAACCTCCGGCTCAGACGGTTCTGGCTTAACGTCAGGTGGCGCTGGCGCGGGCTCAACCTCAGGTTCAGGCGGTTCTGGCTTAACTTCAGGTGGCGCAGGTGCGGGCTCAACCTCAGGCTCAGACGGTTCTGGCTTAACGTCAGGTGGCGCTGGCGCGGGCTCAACCTCAGGTTCAGGCGGTTCTGGCTTAACTTCAGGTGGCGCTGGCGCAGGCTCAACCTCAGGCTCAGACGTCTCTGGCTTAGTCTCAGAAGGCGCTGGCGCGGGTTCGACCTCAGGCTCAGGCGGCTCTGGCTTAACCTCGGGCTCAGGCTCTGTCACCGGCGCGCCATTTTCAACGTCGGCTAGCGGTTCCTGCGGCGGCTCGTCAAGCTGCGCATCATCATTGAGTTCCTGCGGGCGTTGCTCTTGCGGCTCCTGTTGGGAGTCGTGCTTTTTCTTACGTTTGAAAAAACCAAACATGGGAGTCATCCGACTTAAAAGGTGAACATTGTGACCATCCTACCACCGCCAACCAAGACTTTGGATAAGTAGCCCGCTACAATCCCCGATATGACACGACAACGCTCCTCTCGCCCATCCGCTTCCAAAGGCACGCCCACCCGGCAGCCTGGCAAGCTTCGTATTATCGGTGGTGATTTTCGCCGCCGCCAGCTACCTGTGCTTGACCGGCCCGGCTTACGGCCAACGCCAGACAGAGTACGTGAAACGCTGTTTAACTGGCTGGGGCAGCAGCTCTATGGCCAACATGTGCTGGACCTGTTCGCGGGCACCGGCGCACTGGGTATTGAAGCGCTTTCGCGCGGTGCCGCTCACGTTGACTTTATCGAACGTGACAACAGTGTAGCCGCCTATATTACCCAAAACCTGGCCACGCTTGGCGCAACCCGAGGCCAAGTCACTGCATGCGATGCAAACACGTTCTTGAGCCAGCCGCCTAGCCCTTATCACCTGGTATTTCTTGACCCACCCTTTCACCAGGGGCTTGCTACACGTTGCTGTAACGCACTGGAGACTCTTGGCTGGCTCGCGCCCGACGCCATGATTTACCTAGAAACCGAACGCTCATTAGACCCAACGCCTCCTGCTAACTGGCAGCTACACCGCGAAACCCAAGCGGGTGAAAGTACTGCCCGGCTTTATCAACGCCAAACCCCGTAAACAGCGCTTGCCGATGACGCCTACGGGCGTTACGCTCGCTTGATTCAACCTGTTGGCACGCCTGTTGTTTGTTTTCATAACCTGGAGGTTTACATGAGCCTGGAACTGTTCAATC
Organism: Halomonas citrativorans; assembly: GCF_014898005.1. Taxonomy (NCBI): domain Bacteria; kingdom Pseudomonadati; phylum Pseudomonadota; class Gammaproteobacteria; order Oceanospirillales; family Halomonadaceae; genus Halomonas; species Halomonas citrativorans. Next base: position 61,377 of record NZ_JABUYX010000002.1, on the reverse strand, counting down.
AGCTTGAGCAAAAAGTCACCGATACGGTGGAAGCGTTGGAAATGATGAAGCTGGAAAATGAAGAGCTACGCGACGAAAACACCAAACTCAAGCAAGAGCGCGAAGAGTGGGAACGCCGTTTGAACAGCTTACTCAGCAAGTTTGAAGGGATCGCTAACTAAGCGTACGCGACATTAGCAGTGCGTCTTCACGCCCGGCGGCACCCTGTACTGCCGGGTAGTAGCCTTTACGCTGCCCATCCACCTTAAAATCAAAACGTTGATAAAGGCTAATCGCAGCCTTGTTGCTCGCCCGCACTTCCAGCAGTACACGCTCACTTTGCCACTCAGCCGCTTTTAACATCACTGCCTGCATTAACCCATACCCCAGCCCTAAATGGCGGTGAGCAGGGTCTACACCAATGGCTTGAAGCTCAGCATCAAAGGGTAAGCGCGCGACCAGCGCATAGCCTACCAGGGCATTTTCTTGAAAACAGCCCACTACGCAGGCATCCGTATCGGTTAATGCCACATTAAGCTGGCGCTCACTCGCTCCACTTTGGGCCTGCGCTTCAAGAGTGACTAAGCGTAGGCCGTCGCTTGCCTGAAGCTCAGCGATCATTTTCGGGGTCGTTAAGTGTTTTCCACTGCTGGCCTAATGCGTACAGCTGGGGCCAAAGGTCACGCTTGGCAGCGCCATTTTTAGCAAGATGTTCAAGCGCTACGCCCTGCCATATTGGCAGTTCCAGCGTATCGCTACGCGCTTGCTGAATATTCAAAACGCTAAGGATATCAGCAGCGCTATCGTCTTCGGGTTGCTCCCCCCACCAAAGTACGCGCTCAAGCGCCCAGCCCTGTCGACTCGCACAGCCTGACATAAACGCAGAGAGCCCTTCTCTGGCTTCTTCAAGAGGGTCTTCTGCAAAGGTATTGGCCATTAACGGCCACTTAAACAGCGTGACGCTGGACAACGCATCCGGCGCGATACCAACGGCCTGCCAAATGTTGGCAAGCAGGCGCTGCGCCTGGGGCGTTATCTTGCCAGGGTGCAAGCTCAACCATCGCTGTCCTATACACACGCAGGAAAGCGAAAATTGCAGCGGTTTAGCTGATACCGCAGGCATCGAGCCAGGTACGGCTTCAACGGGTACTGATTCAACGGGCATTGGTTCAGTAGGCAGCTTATCCGCTGGCGCTTGGCCGAGCAAAGCACGCACTGAAGAAGGCGCTGGCGCAGGCGAGTTAACGCTCGGCGCCTTGGGCTCGCTACGCGGGGTTGGCGCATCGTCAAGCAACGCCTGGAGACGCTCACGCGGGGGCGCTCTTTCCGGCGGCGTCTCATCCCACTCGCAAGCTTCGGTCGGCAGCGCATTGGGCAGTTGATAGCGCGATGCCCAGGCGGTAATGCCCATGGCATCCAGGTAGTGGCGCCGGGTAACCTCTGGCGTCACTGGCCGCCGCCACGACAGTTGGGTGAATCAGGACGTTCTCCACCTCTCGCCTGCCATTCAACCGGCGTATAAAGATGCAGAGCTAGCGCGTGCACCGGGCCGGAAAGCTCATCGGCCAACAGTGCGTAGATTTTCTGGTGACGCTTCACCGGCATCAGGCCATCGAAAATGTCACTAACCAGCGTTACCTTGAAGTGGGTTTCGGAGTTGGCGGGCACGCTGTGCATGTGGCTTTCGTTCTCCACGCGCACTACTTCAGGCACTAGCGCCGCTAACTTCTGTTCAATCTGTGCTTGCACCGTCATTAATGCTCTCCTCGATATTCAACATTTTTATTGTACGCGCTTACTAGCCACCAGACGATGCCCGGCGTTCAACCAGTGCACGCCGGGCAAGCGACACTCTTGAAAGGCTTGCCAAAAGCGCCAGAAACGACGTCGCCGCTCCCAGCCAGAGGGTTATCTGAACCTCAAACCCAAGCGCTAATGCCGCCCCGACTATCGCCACCCCTAACGACTGACCTACCGTGCGAATAGTGCTCATCACGCCCGACACACTGGCACTGCGCTCCGCCGGAAGGCTGCCCATCATTTCGCGGTTATTGGGTGGCTGGAACAGACCAAAACCGATACCGCACAGCGCCGTACGCCATAGGCTTTCCATGACGCCCATGGTTTCATCCACCAGCGCCAACGCGACCAGACCGATAATGATCAACCCCAGGCCGGTGCTTGAAAGCACGCTTGGATTGATTCGATCCGCCAAACGACCCGCCAACGGCCCTACCAGCATGATCCCAAGCGGCCACGGGGTAAACAGCCAAGCGGTCTCCAGGGGCGAAAGCCCCATTTGCTCCTGATAATAAAACGACAGCGCGACAAAGGTCAGCCCCTGACCAATAAACGCAAGGCCTGAGGCGGATACCGCAAGCGTAAAGCGCTTTTCAGCAAACATACTCAGCGGTAGCAAGGGATAAAGCGCGCGACGTTGGCGCATAATAAATCCGGCAGCACTTGCTATGGTAAGCAGTATCCAGGCGCCCACCAGGCCAAACGGTGCTGCGTGCCCCACCGCGTCCATGGCCAGAAAGAAACTCGCCAGCATCAGCATGGACAACAGCGCCCCCAGAACATCAAAACTTCCTTGCCGGGGCTTATCCCGAGGCAGTGCGCGCTTGGCAAACCATAACGAGCACAGCCCCAGGGGCAGATTAAGCGCAAACAACCACGGCCAGTCCGCAAAGGATAAAATGACGCCGCTCAGCGTTGGCCCTGCGGCATATCCCCCCGCGACAACAAGCGCACTTAACCCTAACGCACTACCCAATAGGCGAGAGGGAAATATCGCCCGGTAAAGCGAAGGGCCAATAGAGAGCGTGGCAGCGGCGCCCAGCCCCTGCAAGGCACGAAACACCAGCAGCGTTTCTAAATTACGCGACAGTGCCGCCCCTAATGCGCCCACCATAAACGTGCCAAGCCCAAACAGATAAATACGCCGCCGCGTTACCAGCTCGCTGACCCCGGCAAACACCAGCAAGAAGGCGGCACACACCACCTGAAACATGTTGGTGATCCACACCGAGCGTGCAGCAGAGGCGTTTAAGTCTGCGGCAATGGTCGGCAGCGCCAAATTAATCATGGTGGTGTCCATCACCGCCATTAGCGTGCCGGTAATCAGAGCCAATACCGCCAAGGCACGCTCCGGCCCGGGCAGGCCGTCGTCTCCAGGACGGGTTTGAAACAGTCGCATGAGTGGGGTATTCCTAAAACGAAACGGCTAACACGTTAAAACCGGCCTAAGCCGGTTTTAACGTGCCTGAGCACAACTGCCCAAGAGCAGAAGTGCGTCATGAGTTACGTCATGATGAGATAGCGCCTAACTAGTGCCGAACGTTAATCCTGGTCGCTGTCGAGCAGTAACGCATCATCAACGTCAGAAATTTCAAGCGCTGTCTCATCATCCAGATCGATGGCGAGATAACTGTGCTCAACGCTAAGAAATGACTTGAACAGCGCCCAATCAAGCGGCTCTGGCCATTGGCGCTCATCCTCTTCCCAAGCGCGCAACTCGGTTTCGAGGATTTCTACATAGCGGTCGTGCACGAAGGTTTCGAGCGCTTCCGGGGTATCCATTTCAGGAATCAGGTAAATGGTACTTTCACGTTCGACGTCGTCCAGTGTCAGGTCGTCGTCTCCCATGGTGGGTTCCAGCGCATTGATCCAGTCCACAAAGGGCTGGGTCGGCCTGACGCTCAGAGCGGAGCGGTTTAGCAGTTTCATGGGATTCTCCTCGCCGTCGAAACGTTGACCATTATGGGCGCTAAATCGCGCCCTTACCAACTTTTAGTCTACCTCATTCCATCCAGCGTGCTACTCAGCCTCAGGGCGCATTGCTGGGAACAGCAATACATCACGTATGGACGCACTGTCGGTAAACAGCATGACCAAACGATCAATCCCGATACCCTCACCGGCGGTAGGCGGCATGCCGTACTCCAGTGCACGCACGTAGTCAGCATCGTAGTACATCGCTTCCAGGTCGCCTGCATCTTTCTCGGCGGCTTGTGCGCGGAAGCGCTCGGCCTGGTCCTCGGCATCGTTTAGCTCCGAGAAGCCGTTGGCAATTTCACGCCCGCCCACAAAGAACTCGAAGCGGTCAGTGACAAACGGATTAGCATCGTTGCGGCGCGCCAGCGGGCTGACTTCAGCCGGGTATTCGGTAATAAACGTCGGCTGGTCGAGCTTATGCTCGGCCACTTCTTCGAAAATTTCCGTTTGGACTTTCCCCAGGCCCCAGCTGTCTTTGACCTTGATGCCCAGCGCCTGAGCGGTCACGCGCGCCGCTTCAAGGCTATCCAAATCAGCATCGCTAATGCCGTTACCGTGATCCAGAATCGACTGTTTAAGCGTCAAACGCTTGAACGGCTGGCCAAAGTCGTAGCTTGCCCCTTGGTACTCAAGCGTGGTGGTGCCCAGCACTTCTTCGGCTGCAGTGCGCAGCATCGCTTCGGTCATATCCATCAGGTCGTTATAGTCGGCATACGCCCAGTAGAATTCGACCATGGTGAATTCAGGATTGTGCCGCGTCGAAAGACCTTCATTACGGAAGTTGCGGTTGATTTCGAAGACTTTCTCGAAACCACCCACCACCAAGCGCTTAAGATAAAGCTCAGGCGCGATGCGCAGATACATATCCATATCCAGCGCGTTGTGGTGAGTCACAAACGGACGCGCCGTCGCACCGCCAGGAATCGCCTGAAGCATCGGCGTTTCCACTTCCATAAAGCCACGCGTTTCAAAGAAACGGCGCATGGAGCTGATCACCGCCGCCCGCGTTTCAAACGCTTTGCGCGACTGCGGGTTCATGATCAGATCCACATAGCGCTGGCGATAGCGCGCCTCCTGGTCCGTCAGGCCGTGGAATTTATCCGGCAGCGGGCGCAAGCTCTTGGTCAGAAGCTGGGCATCGACCATCATCACGTACAGGTCGCCCTTGCCGGATTTATGCACCGGGCCGCGCGCTGCCACGATATCACCAATATCCCAGCTCTTGATGTCATCAAGCACATCCGCCGGCAGGCCTTTTTTATCCACGTAAAGCTGGATCTGCCCCGCCACGTCCTGAATCACGATAAACGGACCGCGCTGGCGCATGATCCGCCCCGCCACGGATGCGTGATGGTCAAGCGTTTCCAGCTCGGCTTTTTCCTTCTCGCCCAGCCGTTCCTGCAGCTCAACGGTCAGGCTATCGCGGCGAAAGTCATTCGGGAAAGCACTCTTCCCTTGCTCTGCGGCCAGTTCACGACGCGCGGTGAGCTTGGCGCGACGTTCGGCAATAAGATGATTTTCGTTTTCAGGAGAAGACGCGTCTTGGTTAGCCATGGGGCACCCTATTCATGTTCGAACGCTAAAAAGATTACAAACCCTGCTTGAGACTGGCGACGATAAACTGGTCCAGGTCGCCGTCGAGTACCTTGTCACAGTTGCTGGACTGCACGCCGGTGCGCAAATCCTTGATACGCTGGTCATCAAGCACGTAAGAGCGAATCTGGCTGCCCCAGCCGATATCGGCCTTGGAGTCTTCCGCTTCCTGCTTGGCGGCATTACGCTTTTGCATTTCATGCTCCCAGAGCCTCGCCTTTAACTGCTTCATGGCGAAGTCACGGTTGGCATGCTGGCTACGCTGGTTCTGGCAAGCCACCACAATACCGGTAGGTTCGTGGGTAATCCGCACCGCTGAGTCGGTGGTATTAACGTGCTGACCGCCCGCACCGCTGGAGCGATACGTATCAACGCGCAGGTCCGAAGGGTTAATATCAACCTCGAAACTGTCATCAACTTCCGGGGACATGAATACCGACGCAAACGACGTATGACGACGGCCGCCGGAGTCGAACGGGCTTTTACGCACCAGCCGGTGAACACCGGTTTCAGTACGCAGCCAACCGAACGCATAGTCGCCCTGAACATGCAGCGAGGCCGACTTGATACCTGCGACTTCGCCTGCGGAAATTTCGGTTATTTCAGCCTTGAACCCGTGACTTTCTGCCCAGCGCAGATACATGCGCAGCAGAATATTGGCCCAGTCCTGCGCTTCCGTACCGCCCGAACCGGATTGAATATCCAGGTAGGCGTTATTTTCATCCATTTCGCCGGAGAACATGCGACGAAATTCGAGCTTTTCAAGCGCGACCTGAAGGCCATCAAGCTCTTGGCGCACTTCTTCAACCGTGTCCTCATCCTCTTCCATCTCGGCGAGTTCCAGAAGGTCGCGGCTGTCGCCAAGGCCTTGGTCCAGTTCGTCGATGGTTGCCACAATGGCTTCCAGGGAAGAGCGCTCTTTACCCAGCTTTTGTGCGTAGTCCGGGTCGTTCCAGACATTCGGGTCTTCGAGCTCGCGAGAGACTTCTTCTAGCCGATCTTTACGCTCGGCATAGTCAAAGATACCCCCTAAGAACGTCTGTCCGCTCAGACAGGTCCTTGATCTGGTTATGTATCGGGTTGGTTTCCAACATGGATCGCCCTGGCCTTGGTCAATATGACATGGTTCAAAAGAAAGACGCGCCGCTGTGGCATCTTGGCTTGATGATTCCAAGCCAGCACCACAGCGGCGAAATTCTGAAAACCCATTGTAACGAAACCTGGCGTTTCTCGCATCCACTCGCCATGACGACGAATGCCTGAACCCGGCGAGTGTCGGGTTCAGGAGTAGAGCTACCGATTTAACGCGTGAGAAACGTATTTCACCAAGACGCCTAAAACATCGGCTTAAAAACGATAGGTTAGCTGAGCACCGAAACCGTGGGCTTCGTTTTTATAGCCGGCGGAGTAGGTAGATGTAATGGGAGGTGTCTGCTGTCCAGCCACAGTGAAGCTATCCGTCTTTGTTTGATCCACTTGGGTTGAGCGCTCGGTTAGATAAGAGTAAGCGAAATCAAGCGTTAGGTCCGGTGTAGGGCTCCAGCCAGCACCCAGCGAGAAGATACGCCGGTCATCAGAAGGAATACGCACACTGCGTGTCGTATCCTGCGTTGGTGTAAAGTCCAGCGCTACCCCTGCTCGCAACGCCAGTTCAGGTGTCAACTGGTACTCGCCGCCGGTGGAGAATGCCCAGGCATTGGAATAATTTTGCTGTTCGTTAGTGATCTCTTCACGCTCAGTGCCGGTAACAAGGATTTGATCAAAGCGACTCCAGCGAGCCCAGGAAGCCCCAAACATGAGTTTGAGGTTGTCGCTCATTTGCTGGGTTATCGAGAAGTTAACCGTCTCAGGCGTAGTCAAGTCCAGTGCAGCCGTATCCGTTACGGTTCCAATACCTAACTGATCAAGCACAGGGGAGCTTGCGGAAAAGCTACCGTCCAAATTGAAGTCAACTTTTGAGCGATACGTTAAACCAAACGTGGTTTCAGGCACCGGTTGGTAAATCACCCCCAGGTTATATCCCCATGCATCATCATCGCCTTCAACACGTGAATCCACCTCAGTAACGATCGGAGCCCCATTAGCTGCCTGCCCAACCGCAACGGGCACCTGTCGGTGCAGTTCGCCATCAACGCGGTTATAGGTAATCCCCAACCCGACGCCCCACTGCTCGTTAAAGCGGTAGGAGACGGTTGGCTGGGCAGTCATTACCTTCACCTCCGTATAATTCCCCTGGTTACGCCCCTCGAAACCACCTTCATACTCTGTTTTTGAACCAAACGGTGCATATACGCCGAAACCAAACGCTAACTGCTCATTGACCGGTTGTGCATAAAAAGCAAAAGGAACCAGCGTACCGGGCACCATGTCACCTTCATTGGTTCCTTCTACTGATCCCAAAGGCAGTGAGCCCGCAGGCGTTTCCAAAGAACGCCCAGAGGTAGCATTATTGACGTCAGTATTGACATGAAGATAGGTGCCCCCCACCGTGATCTGCGCACGATCAAGGAACGACATACCTGCCGGGTTACCGTACACAATAGAGGCATCGTGTACGTTAGAGCTGCGCCCAGCATGACCATAGCCTTGGCCGCTAACGCTTTGCTCGTTAATTTGATAACCGCCAGCGTGTGCCTGGCTTGCAAAGACAGCAGCTGAAACCGCAGCTGCTAGAGTGAGCTTATTAAATTTATTATACATGGTTGGCCTCTTGTCCCGATGATCCTGTGGATGGCGACATCCGCTGGTACTGTTTTTATAGCGTAGGCATACACTTCAGTTTTCGCCCAATGTGGCCTTTGGTTCAAGGGCAAACGAGCGTTTTATTTTGTTTTTCGCTCATACATTAGTCGTACGACCGTTTTAAATCATTGTTTTGTTCGTTTTAAGCCCTTTTTAGAGAATTATTGAACAGTCCTTCTTGACCTGCGTGTCACCCATAGGTTTTACACTACGTGCATTCCCACCGTTTACTAACAGCGGACAAAAACGTAAGGAGTGCGCGATGAAAGTCAGCGAGCTTGCCAAACAGGGCGGTGTAACGGCAGAGACAGTGCGCCACTACACCCGCGAAGGCTTACTTCTCCCGAGCCGCCATCCAGATAACGGCTATCAGCTTTTCTCAAGCACCGACCTTGAGCGGCTGCACTTTATTCAGCGTGCACGCAAGCTGGGGTTTAGCGTAGCGGAGATACGCGACATTCTCCTGCATGCCGACCAGGGCGACTCGCCCTGCCCGCTGGTGCGCGACCTGCTCGCCAGCCGCCTGCCGCAGATCCGTACACGGATTGCCGAACTTGAAGCGCTGGCCCAGCGCATGGAGCAGGCGCTGGAAAGCTGGGAGCACATGCCAGACGGCACACCTGATGGGCATAGCGTGTGCCGCCTTATTGAAAGCTTTCCCGATGAGCCCTCTTCCAGGGAGGCCTTATGAACGACACAACCACTCCACGTCATACGGTTTTCCGTACGGTAGGTGGCATGAGCTGCCAGGGCTGCGTTAAGCGGATGCGCGAGGCGATTCAGGCAGAAGACCCAGCGGCTGAGGTAGTGGGCATCCTGGCTGAAAAACGCCTTGAAGTTACTACAAGTCTGGACGATAGCCGCCTGAACACGGCGCTGGAAAAAGCCGGCTACCCGGCCAGCAGCGAACCCGACTCGCCGACAGTGCCTGAATCCCCGCCAGAGGCAACTGAGGTACCGGCCACGACTGGCACCAACCTACGCTTGGCAATTAGCGGCATGACCTGTGCCAGCTGCGTTAAAAGCGTTCAGAATGCACTGAAAAACACCCAAGGGGTGGAAGCCGCCAGCGTTAACTTCGCGACCCACACCGCCCAAGTGGTGGGCAGTGCCGATGCGCAAGCCCTTATCAACGCAGTCTCCTCAGCGGGCTACACGGCGGAGCCGATTGTGGATATGCGTGAAGCCGAGCGCGTTCGCGCCGAGCAGGATGCCACCACCTATCGGCAGCGGCTGCGGGGCAGTGTCATCGCGCTGGCATTGGCCATTCCCCTGATGCTCAGCATGTTTATCTATCATCCCCACGTTATGGGCCTGGGCCGGGTTTACTGGCTGGTGATTGGCCTCTTGACCCTGGGCGTGCTTGCCTTTCCCGGGCGCCACTTTTTTGTCAATGCGTGGAAGAATCTCAAACGCCACCAGGCCAATATGGATACATTGGTGGCGATGGGTACGGGCACCGCTTGGCTCTATTCCATGGCGGTGGTGCTGTTTGCACCCTGGTTGCCTGAAATAGCTCAGGGGATCTACTTTGAAGCCTCAGCGATGGTGATTGGGCTTATCCTGCTGGGTAACGCCATGGAGCTTCGCGCCCGTGGGCGTACCAGCAACGCGCTAAAGCGCCTGCTTGATTTGCAAAGCCGCACGGCACGCGTCATTCGCGACGGCCAGGAGCAGGAAATAGACGTGGATGAGGTTCGTGAAGGCGACCAACTCCGCGTGCGCCCCGGCGAGCGCTTACCTGTTGATGGCGAAGTCACCGAAGGCCAGAGCCATATTGATGAATCCATGTTGACCGGTGAGCCGCTGGCCGTCAGCAAGCAATCCGGAGATGACGTCAGCGCAGGCACGGTCAATGGCCAAGGCGGGCTGGTGTATCGCGCGACCCGCGTGGGCCGCGATACCCGGCTTGGGCAAATCACCGAGCAGGTCGCCAGCGCCCAGAATTCGCGCCCACCAATTGGTGAACTGGCGGATAAAGTATCGAGCATCTTCGTGCCGTCCGTCATCATTATTGCCGTACTGGCGGCACTTGCGTGGTTTAACGTCGGCCCTGAGCCACGCGTGATTCATATGCTAGTGGCGGCCACCACCGTGCTGATTATTGCCTGCCCCTGCGCGCTGGGCCTTGCCACCCCCATTTCCACCATGATTGGCGTGGGCAAGGCCGCCGAACAGGGCGTGCTGGTAAGAAGCGGCGAAGCGCTACAAACCGCCAGCAAGCTCACCACGCTGGTGGTGGATAAAACCGGCACGCTCACCGAAGGCAAACCCAGTGTCACCGATGCACAGCTGTTTGGCATGGATCAAACCACTGCGCTGGGCCTGGTTCATGCCCTAGAGCGCGGTTCTGAGCATCCGCTGGCAACAGCCCTTATCGCTTACGCGGATGCGCAGGGCGCCGCGCCTGCTGAGATTCAAGGGTTTGAAAGTGTTACAGGCGGTGGCGTAAAAGCCGAAACCCGCGATGGCAAAGCGCTGCTGTTGGGCAATGCGCGCCTGCTTGAGGCTGCCGGGGTTGACCTTTCATTTGCCCAGCAAGCGGTTAACACGCTACAACACAAGGCGCGTACGCTGGTATATCTGGCAGTGGATAATCAGCTAGCGGCGCTCTTCGGGATTAGCGACCCACTACGTCACGATGCCGTCGCGGCCGTTAAGCGCTTGCAGCAGGATGGCCTGAACGTGGTCATGCTGACCGGCGATAACCAGCATAGCGCCGCGGCGATTGCCCGCGAAGTGGGCATTACAACGTTCAAAGCGGGCCTGACACCCGAGGACAAGCACGCCGAGATTGAGCGCTTACAAAAGGCAGGCGAAATCGTCGGCATGGTGGGCGACGGTATTAACGATGCCCCGGCGCTGGCGCGCGCTAACGTCGGCTTTGCGATTGGTCAGGGAACGGATATTGCCATGGAAAGCGCGGGGATCACCCTCATGCGTGGATCACTTCACGGCGTGGCCTCAGCGATTGAAATCAGCCGCGCCACGCTTGCCAACATCAAGCAGAACCTGGTGGGCGCCTTTGGTTATAACGTGCTGTGCATCCCGGTTGCGGCAGGCTTGCTCTACCCGGTGACCGGCATGCTGCTTTCACCGATTATCGCCGGGGTCGCCATGTCGCTCTCCTCCATCACCGTGGTGAGTAACGCCAATCGCCTACGATTCTGGAAGCCCGCTCAACAGGAGGTCTCATGAGCTTTTTGGTTAACGCGGCAGGCCTGGGGCTCATTGCCCTGGTCGTTTGGTGGTTCTGGCTTAGCTAAACACGCTAGCTCACGCCGATATATCGCCCGGGCTTATGGTTAAGGGCGATAATCAAGTTCAACGTCAGCGCCCCCAGCACCGAGTAGCCAACGCGGTCTAACGGTAGCTGGGTAAGCGCTACTAGCAAAATCACCCCATCGATGCCTAGCTGCACATAGCCCGCCCGCAGGCCGTGGCGGTCCTGCAGGTAGAGCGCCAGAATGTTGATGCCGCCCAGGCTTGTACGGTGGCGAAACAGCATCAGCATGCCAATGCCCATCAATGCCCCGCCCATGAGTGCCGCATAGAGCGAAGGCACGCTTTCAAACTGCACCCAGCGCTGGGTTAGTTCAGAAAACAGCGACACCAGACCAATGGCAATAAAGGTACGCAGCGTAAAGCTCCACCCCATACGCTTGATCGCCAGGTAGTAAAACGGCAGGTTGATGGCAAAAAACCACAGCCCAAACCCCCACTGCGTCACGTAATTAAGCAGCAGCGCCAAGCCCGCAGTGCTGCCAGTTAGCAGCACCGCTTGGGTATAAAAGGTAACGCCCAAGGCAACGAAGAACGTGCCCAGCAGCATCGCCATTACATCCTCATAGAGGCGGTGCGGGTCCTTGGGTAAATCGTCCACGCGCATTTTTAAACGCCCTTATGAAGTGTGCTGGGGTGATGAACAGGGTTAATGAACCGGGTTGATGAAAGCGTTTTAAACTGCGCTTGCGTGCTCAACCATCAACTGCAACGACTCCCGCCCCCGCCAGCGGTTACGGTTAAGCTTGTAAGCGCAGTGCAGCGTGTCGCCGATGGCGAACGCGGGCAGCTCACCTGGCGTTAAGGCACGAAACCAGATTGCTTTACAGGTGATGGCACCCATGGAGAGCTCAAGCATCAAGTGCGCGCCATCGGCACCCACTGGGCGCAGCGCTTCGACGATAAAACGCCCTTCAAAAAGCGGTGCGTCAAATTCACGCCCATAGGGCCCCAGCGCGTCGATCTCCTCAAGCGTGGCAAGAGAGAGCTGCGCAGTAGAAAGCTCGCCGTCCGTCCATAGCCTGGGATAGAGCGAACGCCCCTCCAACAGCTCCGCTACGGCTTTGAGAAACGCCTGTTTAAACACGTCCAGCTGTTCGCGGGGAACGCCCACCCCAGCGGCCCCGCTGTGCCCGCCAAAGCGTGGCAGCGCCTCTGGGGCCAGCTCAAAAGTACGCTGCAACGCATCGCGCAGGTGCAAGCCATCGATTGAGCGCCCGGAGCCGGTGAGCATATTGGGTGCCGCCGCCTGCGTCAGCACCAGCGCAGGGCGCCCGTAAGACTGCACCAGCCGGGAGGCCACAATGCCTTGAACGCCGGGGTGGCCATCTTCCAGAAACACCACCACAGCAGGCTCATCGGCTAACAGCGCACTGGCGGCCAGCGCCCGTGCCTCTTCGGCCATATCAGCCTCAATCGCCTTACGCGACTGGTTATCCTGATCCAGCACTTCCAACTGACGATTAGCGACAGCGTCGCTCTCGGCCAGCATGAAATGCAGCGCGGCGTAAGGGTCATCCAGCCGCGAGCGCGCATTGATCCGCGGGCCCATCTGGAAGGCCAGGGTTTCGGCGTTGAACGGCACGCTGTCCGCCCCCAAGCGCGCGGCCATGGCGCGCCAGCAGGCGGCGTCCATGCGGTTGATCAGAGTTAATCCATAGCTCACCACGGCGCGGTTAGCGGGGCTTCCGCCCAGCGACACGCAGTCCGCCACGGTGCCCAGCGCCACATAGGAGAGCCACGGCGAAAGTTTGGGCGTAGCCTCGGGCAAGGCCCCCCACTCCACCAATACGCCACGTGCCAACGACATCAACAGCCACGCCACCATGCACCCGGCGATGGTTTTATCCGGATAAGTGCAATCGTCACGTGTGGGATTTACGCAGGCGTAAGCCGAAACGGGCGGGCCTTCCAATGGCAACGCGTGGTGATCACTGACCACCACGTCAATGCCTGCCGCTTTGAGTCGCGCGATACGTGGCTCGTCGCTGCTTCCGCAGTCGGCGGTAATCACCAGGGTCGGGAATGGCTTAAGCGCCAGCGTGCGCTCAACCAACGGCAAGCTGATCCCGTAGCCATCGTGAATACGGTGGCCAATCAGGCTATGCAGCTTGTGCTCGGGCACACCAAACAGCTCAACTAGCGTGCGGCGAATAACCACGTGGGAGGTAATCCCATCCACATCGTAATCGGTCAGAATCCCGATGGATTCACCCTCCGCAACCGCCTGAGCAATACGCTCGGCAGCGCGGCGCCCATCGGCAAGCTTTTCCGGGTGAGCCAGATAGCGCAGGCTAGGCGTTACCAGCGGGGCAAGCTCGCCCTGATAGCCGGGCAGCCGTGAGGCGAGAAGGCGCGCCTGAAGCTCGCTCAAGCCTTGTGCCTGGGCACGGGCGTAGACAGCCTCGTCCAGCGGACGAGGCTCCAACATTAGCTGCGTGGTGTGCTGAGGTGTAACAGGCGGATTGGCATCTGGCAAAGCAGTCATCATGTGTTAACGACGGTTATCCGCCACAAACTGCTGTACGGCGCTCAGCTCAGCTGGCAATACCGTGTAGCGCTCTTCACGCTCCAGCAAATCATCCATATGCGTGGGCAGCGGTACGCCCTGGAAGCCTGCTTTCACCACCGCTTCAGCAAACTTGGCCGGGTGTGCGGTGGCAAGCGTTATCATTGGCGTTGAGTGATCAGCGCGCACTCGCTCAGCAGCGCGGTAGCCCGTGGCGGTATGCGGGTCGAGCATTTCACCAGTACGATGATGCGCTTCGCGAATGACGTCCAGAATGGTCGCATCGTCCACACTAAAACTTGAGAACTTCTCACGCAGCTTGGCAAGCGGCGCATCGGCAAGTGCGGTGGGCTCTTGCTGAAAGCGCTCCAGCAGTGCCGCCACGGCCGCACCATCGCGCTCATAGGCGTCAAACAGAAGACGCTCGAAGTTCGACGACACCACGATATCCATGGAAGGCGCGAGCGTTGCCTCAAGTTCCTTCTTGGAAAAGTCGTTGGCGGCCAACGTGCGGTGCAGAATGTCGTTGGAGTTGGTGGCAATGATGAACTGCTTGACCGGCAGCCCCATTTTGTACGCCATGTAGCCCGCAAACACGTTGCCAAAATTGGCCGACGGCACGCAGAAGCTGACCTCGCGATGCGGTGCCCCCAGCGCGACACCCGCCGCTACGTAGTAAACGATCTGAGCCATGATGCGCGCCCAGTTAATCGAATTGACCGCCACCAGGCGCGTGCCGTTCAGAAAGTCCTGATTGGCAAAACTTGCCTTGACCATGGCTTGAGCGTCGTCAAAATTGCCTTCGATAGCAATATTGAAGACGTTATCGGCCAACACCGAGGTCATCTGGCGGCGCTGCACTTCGGACACCCGCTGGTGCGGATGCAGGATAAAGATATCCAGGTTGTCGCAGTGGCGGCAGCCTTCAATCGCCGCCGACCCGGTATCACCCGAGGTGGCGCCCATGATCACCGCGCGCTCGCCGCGCTTTTTCAAAAAGTGATCAAGCAGGCGGCCAAGCAGCTGTAGCGCGACGTCTTTAAATGCCAGCGTCGGGCCATGGAACTGCTCAAGCAGGAAGTGATTGGCGTCGAGCTGCTTGAGCGGCACCACCGCATCGTGAGTGAAGGTGGCATACGCGTCGGTCACGATGGTGCGGAAAGTGTCGTCGTCAATCTCGCCGTTCACAAACGGCTTCATAACGCGAAAAGCAATCTCAGCGTAAGAGAGCCCGGCCATATCGGCCAGCGCTTCTTTCGAGAGGGTGGGCAGCTCTTCCGGCACGTAAAGGCCGCCGTCGCTGGCCATACCGGTTAGTACGACTTCTTCAAAGGAGAGCGCGGGCGCCTGCCCACGCGTACTGATATAGCGCATAGTGGGTTACTCCCCTTCGCTCAGGCTTTCCACGCGGATGCGTGTCACCGGTCCGGCGATATCGGCCATCGCTTCGATTTCACGAATTGCTTCGTTCATCTGCTTCTCTTTGGTGCGGTGCGTCAGCAGAATAATCGGCACCAGCTCGCCTTCGGTTGCCTCTTTCTGGATCAGTGCCTCAATAGAGATGCCCTGCTCCGAAAGAATGGTGGCTACGCGCGCCAGTACACCAGGGCGATCCACCGCCAACAGGCGCAGATAATACGCCGTAATGATGTCTTCCATCGGCATAATCGGCAGTTGGCTGACATCTTCATCAATACCGCTGAACGCCAAATAGGGCACGCGATAGTGGTGGGCAGTTGTAATATCACGAGCTACATCCAACACATCAGCAACCACGGCGGAAGCCGTTGGTTCAGCACCCGCACCGGCACCGTAGTAAAGCGTGGGGCCTACCGCGTCACCCATGATGGCAATGGCGTTTTTGACGCCATGCACATTGGCTAGCAAACGCTCTTTGGGGATCAACGTGGGGTGAACGCGTAGCTCAAGCCCCTGGTCGGTACGCTTGGAAATACCCAAGTGCTTAATAACGTAGCCCAGGTTATCGGCCTGCTCGACATCTTCAGCGGTAATCCGTGAAATACCTTCGGTGAAGGCTCTTTCAAACTGAAGCGGTACGCCGTAAGCAATCGAGGCCAGAATGGTCAGCTTGTGCGCCGCATCGATACCTTCCACGTCAAACGTGGGGTCGGCTTCGGCGTAACCCAGTGCCTGCGCTTCGGCAAGCACGTCTTCAAAGGCTCGGCCTTCGTCGCGCATGTGCGTCAGAATAAAGTTGCCGGTGCCGTTAATGATGCCGGCCACCCACTCAATGCGGTTGGCACCCAAGCCTTCACGCAGCGATTTGATAACCGGAATACCGCCTGCAACGGCGGCTTCAAAGGCGACAATAACGCCCTTTTCATGGGCGGCTTTGAATATCTCGTTACCGTGAACAGCAATCAACGCCTTGTTGGCAGTAACCACGTGTTTGCCATTGGCAATCGCGGTGAGTACCAATTCACGCGCCATGTCATAGCCGCCAATCAGCTCGACCAGCACATCAACGTTAGGGTTAGTTGCCACCTCGAAAACATCGGTGGTTGCGTTAATACCGGTAATATCGCAGTCAGGGTGAATACTGCGATGAGCCACCTGCTCAATCACAATAGGGCGGCCTGCACGGCGTGCAATATCATCCGCGTTGCGCGTCAATACATTGAACGTGCCGCCGCCAACCGTGCCTAGCCCACAAATGCCTACTCTTACCGGTTTCAAAATACATCCCCTTTCGTGGTGGGCGCCCTTGGCGCCTGGTCTTAAATTCAGTGTCTCAGCGTCACCGCTCGTTAACGGTGCTCTCTATTGGTGGGCACTTGTTGGGCGTGCCTATTGCTATGTTTCTGTTGCTACGTTTCTGTTGCCAGGCGCCTGCTTCAAAGCGCCTGCTTCAAAGCGCCTGCTTCAAAGCGCCTGCCAGATCAGGCTTAGACGTCGCCCAAGCCTAACATGACGGCAAGCCTTTCTGGCGGTACATAGCCTGGTACCATTTGGCCATCGGGCAGAATAATCGCGGGCGTGCCCTGTACACCCAGCGCCATACCCAGCTCATACTGTTCAGCCACCGGGTTATCGCAATCCGAAGGACCCGATAACGGCTGGCGCTGCTGGGCACGGGTCATCGCTTCACTACGATTATCCGAACACCACGCTTGCTGCATGGAGGTCGCCGCATCGCTGCCCATACCCGCCCGTGGGAATGCTAAATAGTGTACCGCAATCCCGCGCTCATTAAGCTCAGGCACGGCTTCGTGAAGACGCTCACAGTAGGGGCAAGTGGGGTCGGTGAATACTACCACGGTGGCTTTTGGCTCATCGACACCGCGATACACAACGCGCTCAGACTCGGGGATGCTTGCCAGTGCCGCAACACGCTCCTGATTTTTGGACTGCTCGGTTAAATTGACCAGCCCCGTCTCGGCATTTTCGAAAAGATCACCCACCAAAAAGTGGCTGCCATCGGCGTTGGTGTAAAACGACTCGCCGCTTTCCAAGCGCACGTGGTAAATGCCTTCCATCGGAGTCGTCGTTACGTGCTCAACCGGCATCGGCTGACCATTAACGCTCAGCGACTCACTCAGTCGTTGCGTGACGGCATCTGCGTGAGCGGCGACCGGCAAAACGCTGGCGATGGCGAGCGTGAGTAATGCCGTGCGTAAAGAAGGAGTAACCGTACGTTGACGCATTCTATCTTCAACCTCGCGGATGGTGTTCGGCATGTAAATGCTCCAAGCGGGCTTGGGCAACATGCGTATAAATTTGAGTCGTAGATAAATCGCTGTGGCCTAACAGCAGCTGTACGACCCGTAAATTGGCCCCATGATTCAATAAATGTGTCGCAAAAGCATGCCGCAGCGTATGCGGAGATAACGGACGCGAGATACCAGCCGTGATGGCATGCGCTTTTACACGGTGCCAGAAGGTCTGTCGCGTCATGGCTTTATCATGGCGCCCTGGAAAAAGCGCTGGCCTGGTCGGGTCGCTCATTAGCGCAGGTCTGGCCGTTTTCATATAGTGCGCAAGCCAATCTGCTGCTTCCTCCCCCATGGGCACCAAGCGGTCTTTATCCCCCTTACCGCGCACACGCACCACATTTTGGCGCAGGTTCACCGCATCGCCGGTTAACGACACAAGCTCCGACACGCGCAGCCCACAGGCATACAGCAGCTCCAGCATGGTGCGGTCGCGCACGCCCAGCGGTGTATCAACATCAGGCGCCATCAGCAGGCGCTCAACCTCCGCCTCTTCCAGCGTATTGGGCAGGCCTGGCTGCACTCTGGGAAGCTTAACATCCACCAGCGGGTCGCTAACCACATGCCCGTGTAAGCGTGCCCAGCGATAAAAACTTCTAAGGCTTGATAACAGCCGGGCGTTGCTTCGCAGTTGATAGCCTTGCTCTCGGCGGGCACCCAACCATACGGGAAGCCGCTGCCCCGTGGGAGACAATATATCCTCACCTTCTGCTACCAGATAGTGCTGCCACGCGGTTAAATCGCGCCGATAGGCGGCTAACGTATGATCACTGGCGCCTTGCTCTAACCATAGGGCGTCCAAGAAAGCATCAATGACGCTCATACGTTAATCGTCTCCTGCTGAGTATATGAACACATAAACAAAACCCCGCCCCGCAAAGCGGTGACGGGGTTCTTGTATCCGGTGCGACACGTGCCCAAGACGTACGTCAAGAACAGTGCGCGCCCGAGAAAGCGTCGCTTAGGACAGCTTTTCTTTGATACGTGCTGACTTACCGCTACGCTCACGCAGGTAGTACAGCTTGGCTTGACGCACGTCACCACGACGCTTGACTTCAAGAGAGTCAACCAGCGGGCTGTAGGTCTGGAAAGTACGCTCAACGCCAACACCGTGAGAAATTTTACGTACGGTGAAAGCGGAGTTCAGACCACGGTTACGCTTGGCAATAACAACACCTTCAAACGCCTGCAGACGCTCGCGGGTGCCTTCCTTAACTTTTACTTGAACGATAATGGTGTCGCCCGGCGCAAAAGAAGGAATCTCTTTGCCCATCTGCTCGTTTTCGATCGCCTGGATCACCTTGTTCTTGCTGCTCATCTTCATACTCCTAAATAACGGAATGGTTTGCCACGCAGTTGTGGAAGGGGCAAACCGTGATCCCGGCGCTCGAATCGAGCCACACGGGAGTCGTTATGGGTGACACAGGTCCGTAGGCTTGCCGTCAATATGTAGACGACGTGCCCTTTCCGTCCTGCACCGCCGCTCTGCACCAAGTCGTTGAAAATAACCTACTTGGCAGACAGAGCGTGTTCCTCGATAAACTCGTTCAGCAACTGCTGTTGCTCAGCATTAAGCGCGCGCCCTTCTAACAGGTCGGGACGGCGCTGCCATGTGCGGCCTAACGACTGCTTCAACCGCCAGCGCTTGATGGCTGCATGATTACCGCTTAGTAGCACATCCGGCACCTGGCGCCCGTCGATACTTTCTGGACGGGTATAGTGCGGGCAGTCCAAAAGACCGTCATTAAACGAGTCTTCGATAGCGGAGTCCTGATGCCCCAATACACCGGGAACCAACCTCGCCGCTGCGTCAATCAGCACCATGGCGGGCAGCTCACCGCCGCTCAGCACATAGTCGCCAATCGACCACTCTTCATCGATGTCACTCTCCACCACACGCTCATCAATCCCTTCATAGCGCCCTGCCACCACCACAAGGGGGCCAGCAGCGGCTAATGCCTGAGCGCCTTTTTGATCAAGCTTACGCCCCTGGGGCGAAAGATAGATCACCGTAGGCACCTGGCCGGTGGCTTGATGTGCCCGCTCACGGGCATCGTGGATAGCGCCACGGAGTGTATCGACTTTCATCAACATACCCGGGCCGCCGCCATAAGGGCGGTCATCCACACTGCGATGGCGGTCGGTGGCGTAATCTCGCGGGTTCCAGAACTCCAGGCTAATACGTTGCTTCTCTATCGCCCGACCTACTACGCCCTGTTGGGTGAGTGCATCGAACATTTCAGGAAACAACGATACTACGCCGATCCACATAGCGGGCGTATCCACATCATTGCCAAGCACCGCTGTTTGCACATCGGCCGCTTCGTCATTGATCAAAACTCAGGGTCCCAGTTAACGACCATACGGCCATCTTCAAGGCTGATTTCGACAATCACGTCATCAGGCAAAAACGGGAGTAGCCGCTCGCGTTTGTCGATCGCGTCGTCATCGCCGCGAACCACCATGACATCGTTGGCGCCGGTTTCAAACAGGTAGCTTACCCGTCCTAACCGCTCGCCGGCTTGAGTGAAGACAGCCAAGCCTTCAAGCTCATGCCAGTAATACTCATCGGCTGCCAGTGTAGGCAGTGCATCTTTGGGCAGTAAAATATCCGCTTGCGCCAGTGCTTCAGCGGCATTGCGGTCATCCACGCCTTTAATCTGCACAACAAGGCCTTTACCTTGCCGACGTCCCTGAACAATGGTCATTCGCGTCAGGGTTTCCCCTTGGCGCACCCACCATTCGGGATAATCCAAAATGCTGTCCATGGGGCTGGTGTAAGAATACACCTTGAGCCAACCCTGCACCCCGTGGGGGCTAGTCAGCTTGCCTAACACCACATGCGTGTCGTCAGTTTGGCTTGTTTCAAAACGCGTCATCGACGACCTCAACGTACAGCAGTCCAGACTCTACCGTGAACAGACTTACGCCTGTTTACGCGCTTCTTTAACCAGCTCAGCAACACGACCAGACAACTGGGCGCCTTGGCTCTGCCAGTGAGTAACACGCTCTAGATCAACGCGCAGACGCTCTTCCTGACCACGGGCAACCGGGTTGAAGAAGCCGATACGCTCGATGAAACGGCCGTCACGGGCGTTACGCGAGTCAGTAACAGTCAGGTGATAAAAGGGACGCTTCTTGGCGCCACCACGTGCCAAACGAATGGTAACCATACGATAACTATCCTTCGGTTGAGGTTACGAGAGTGGAAAATAGCGCAAACCGCCACCAGAACACTCATCATACTGTTTTCTTGATACGCGGCTCACTTGAAGATAAGTGGCTGCTTTGTACCATTTTAGGCCTTCACAACCGGATGTGGCGGCAATGCTTACACATATTTTGCCAACACCCACGCATGAAGAGGCCGCATTCTACGCAAATGCGCCCTGATTGGAAAGCCTGACAGCCAGAAAACTCACAATACGTCAACCACTGCATTAACGGCTAAGCACTGACACGCTCAACAAGTGTCACGCCAACTCTCACGACCTGCGTGGCGCGCGTAGGCGTCTTTACTCTTGCTTCAAGCAGGCGCAGTGCTTCAAGAGCCGTTTCCTGTACCGGGTTACGCACCGTCGTTAAAGGGCAGCGCCCCCAAGCAGCGCCTGGAACATCGTCAAACCCCGTAACCGCTATCTCATCCGGCACCCGCATACCGCGCTGTGCAGCGGCTTCGACAACGCCCAGCGCCATGGCATCGTTGGCGCAGATAATTGCATCCAATGACTGTCCTGCATCCAGCAGCGCCAGCCCTTCATTCAGCCCACTTTGCAGCGAGAAATCTCCCCGGTGCACGGCCATTAACGCCAAGCCGTGGTGGCTCAGCGCCTGCTCGACGCCCAGCCTGCGCTCCTGGTCAGAAAACGTATCCTCAGTGCCGCCCAACCAGGCAATCCGTCGGCGCCCTTGCTGGACCAACCGGTCCACCAGCAAATGCATACCTTTTATATTGTCGCAACACACGGCATCAGCCCCACTGCTTTCCAGCACGCGTCCAATCAATACCAGCGGCGCCCCTGAAGCCCGGCAGCGGTCGGCGATCTCGCGACTCACCGAGCCTGCCGCCACAATAGCCCCCTCAACCTGATAGGCCAGCGCATGGTCGATCACCTCGGTGACGTTACCGCCGCGCAACGCTGGCAATAGTAGCGGCTGATAGCCACGGGAGCTGAGCTCAAACACCAAATGCTCAAGTAGCCAAGCCTCATAAGGACGCGATATCTCTCCGGCCACCACCGCGATCAATCCAGTGCTACGCCCCGTCAGCCCCCGAGCGATAAGATTGGGCCGATAACCCAGCGCCTGAGCCACGGCTAAAACGTGTTCGCGCTTTTTTGCCGACACCGACGCTCCGGGTGTAAAAGCGCGTGAGACCATGGCGCGCGATACGCCTGCCGCTTGGGCTACATCATCGGCGGTTACGCGTATCGGCATGCGCCAGCGCCTCGGGTGTTTTTCAACATGATGACCGCTCAATCAACAAGATAATTCCGCCATCCTAGCACCCCTTGGTTGCCTTTTAAGCGTTTTAAAATGTACATCAAAGCGTCATCAACGCCTCGTAAAATCACCTTATTAAAGTTTTGCACGCGCGTTCAAAAATTACGCTTGTTATCCGTCTTCTACCTTTTATGGAGCCCCGAGAATGAGCACCGAGGCATTGACGCTCAATGACGTGACGATTGACCTCAGGCAGAAACGCATTCTGGAAAACATCCATCTTGATGTCGCGCCAGGAAGCTTCACCTGCCTGCTGGGTCCATCCGGCGGCGGAAAAACGACGCTGCTGCGCGCCATTGCTGGCTTCACACCTCTAAGCCGTGGCGACATACGTTTAGGCAAACGGTCTATCACTCATCTGCCGCCTGAAAAACGCCAGACCGCCATGGTGTTTCAGTCCTACGCGCTCTGGCCGCATATGAGTGTGGGGGAAAACCTTGGCTACCCGCTGAAACTGCGCGGCGTCCCTCGCGAGGAGCGCGCCCGAAAAGTTGCCGCCATGCTGGAGCGCATGGAGCTTGGTGGTTTTGAAAGCCGTGCGGTCACGCAACTCTCTGGCGGCCAGCGCCAGCGTATCGCCCTGGGGCGTGCGCTCATTATTGACCCACCTTTATTACTGCTCGATGAGCCACTTTCCAACCTGGATGCCGCGATTCGGCGCAGCCTGCGCAGCGAACTGCGCCGCCTACAGAAGTCGCTGGGCATTACCACCATCATGGTGACCCACGACCAGGAAGAAGCGCTCCAAATGGCCGACCAGATCGTCCTGATGCGCGGAGGCCATGTCGTGCAGGTAGCGCCACCCCAAACGCTTTATCACCAGCCGGCTGACGTGGCCGCCGCACGCTTTTTGGGTGTGGATAACACCGTTGCTCGGCAAGCCTCGGACCCCGCGATGGCCTCTGCTGCCACCACATTTGGCTTTCGTACGCGTGACGCCTTGATCAATGTCCCCCAGCATCCTGCGATGCTGACGCGTAAAGGGCGGGTTACTGACTGCGTTTATACCGGCGATGGCTATCAAATATCGCTTTGTGCCGAACAGGCTGAGCTTTGTGCTACGTCGGCCACTCCTATTGCTCCGGGTACCTTTGCCGTTGTTCAGGTACCGCAATCGGCCCTGATCCCTTTTGGGCCGGACGATCGGCATCTGCCGCCACTTGATCGACAAGAGGATATTGCATGAAACCCTTCGCCCTTACGCTCAGCCTGATCGCCAGCGCCATCACTGCGCCCGCCATGGCCGCCACAACGCTTAACGTGTTTACGGCAGGCGACGACAACATGGTCGAGTACATTAATGAATTTCTCGCTCCTCGCTTTGAAGCCATGCATCCGGATGTCACCGTCCGCGCCATGGGCACCGGCCCCGGCGATGCGGGTAGCCAAGCTATTTACGAAACCCTAAGCGCTCAGCGTGATAAAGAGACGTGGGGCGTCGACGTTGCAGTCATCCACCAGCGCATGGCCGGGCAGATGGTGGAAGAAGGTTTACTAAGCACCTATACCGGCGCGCTTGAAACCGGTGATTTGGTCAGCGCGGATAGCGCGCGTAATGCGCTGGGCGTTGATGTCGAAGGCTATGTTATGCCGATGTTTCAGAGCCAGATTGCCATCGCCTATAACCCGGCCCTTTTAGAACAGCCGCCGGAAAGCTACGCAGCGCTTGCCGACTGGGTTGAGGAGAACCCCGACCAGTTTGGCTATAACGGCATCACCGGCGGCATGGCAGGCGTAGGCTTTGTCTTCGGCTGGATGTACGCCTTTACTGATATGGCCGACACGCTGCAAAACGGCCCTTGGGAAGAGGGCGCGTCTGAGCGCTGGACAACAGCACTTGATCAGCTGCGTACTTTTAACCAGCACGTCACCCTGACACCCGGCAATGCGGGCACCATGGACGCCATGAACCGCGGCGAAATCGCCATGGGTCCGGTGTGGATGGACATGTACTACACCTGGATGGCCGATGGTCGCCTCAACCCCGATTTCCGCCTGCTACTGCTCGAACCCGGCATGCCCGGCCAGCCGATGTACTACGCGATTCCTGAGCGCGCAGAGCATGCTGAGTTGGCGGCTGAATTCATTGCTTTGGCAACGAGTCCTGAGGTACAGGCTGAAGGTATTGTCGGCACGTTTAACTGGTTCCCCGGTATTGATGCCGAACACGTTCGCAGTGAACTGAGCGACGAACAGTGGGCTCAGCTCTATGCTGACGTATCGCCAGAGACACTTGCTGAACGTGGCCGCTCCATGCCGCAAGCGGGCTACTTCCGTGCCATTCTCGAAGCCTATGAAAGCCACGTCAGCCGCTAAGCGCTGGACGATCAAGCGCTCGATGATGACGCTTTGATGATAAGGCATTGATGATCACTACAGGGGGGCCGTCGCGCCCCCTTCACTGTGGAAAGCGTTTATGACGACTTCGCCCTCTTCAACCTATCTCATGGCAATGCCTGGCAAGCGGTTCCCACGAATAAGCCTGGGTATCTTGCTGGTGCTGCCCGCGCTAACCGCGATTACGCTGCTCTATGCGCTGCCCTTGCTACGCTCACTGGTGACAGCTTTTCGTAGCAGTGATGGCGGCTGGACTACCGACCACCTCGTTCGCGCCTTTTCGCTTTATGGCCGCGACGTGCTTTTTTCTATCGGCGTCGTATCAGCAGCACTTGCGCTCATCGCCGTTATCTCCATTGCGATTTCAGGTTATCTGGTGCTGAGCAGCACGCCCTGGGCCGTTCGCTTATTGCGCTGGCTCTACCGCTGGCCGCTGTTTATTCCGTTCGTGGTAAGTGGTCAGATTGCCCGCTCATTTTTATCGACCAACGGCATGATGAACGGCGTACTGATCGAAACTGGCCTAATGATGCCCGAGAGCGCGCAGAGCTTTTTGGATTGGCGAGGATTAGTGCTGACCTTTGCCTGGAAACAGATCCCGTTTGTGACGCTTCTCTTGGCCGGTGCCATGGCCGCGATTGACCGCAGCCATATTGAAGCCGCCCGCAACATGGGCGCGAGCCGCCTGCGCTGCCTTTTCGGTATTATCCTGCCTCAGGCAGCGCCCACCCTCTGGGTCGGGTTGATTCTGTCGCTGGTCGCGATGCTTTCGGTCCTCTCGGTACCGATGATGCTGATTGCCGGTAACCCCACCATGATGACCTCAATGATGGCCCATCGAATCACGTACTACGGTGACTACGGCGTCGCCAATGCGCTGGGGCTGTTCTCCTACGCGTTAACGGCGGTAACCGCATGGATCTATTTGCGTCTGACCCTGCGCCGCGAGGTGACCTCATGAGTATCACCCGAGCACTTTCGCCGATAGGGCTGGGCCTTTTACTGGGCGTGGTTGCCTTTATTATTTTCGGGCCGCTGTTGAATCTTGCTCTTTGGGCCTTTGCCGAGCAGTGGTTTTACCCGAATCGACTGCCTACTGGCTGGGGCTTTTCCTTTTGGGAGCGCGTGTTCCGCCCACGTGCCGGCGCTTGGACATCGCTTTTCAATACCGTACTGGTTGCCTTTTCCGCCGTTATACTTTCAATGGCGCTGGCCATTCCTGCAGGCTACGCCTTGGCACGTCAGGCGTTACCCGCGCGTAATGTGATTATGCTGTTTTTTTTATTGCCCCAGGCATTTCCCAATCTGCCGATTTTCGTCAATATCGCCGCCATTTTTTATCAGTGGGGGCTCAACGGCACGTTAATTGGCGTAGTGCTGGTGCATTCGCTTCCGGGCCTTGTATATGCCGTTTGGATCGCGACCGCCGCATTCTCTACGGTGGACCGCTCGCTGGAAGAAGCCGCCCGCAACCTGGGCGCCTCTCCGCTGCGTACGTTTGCCGGTATCACCCTGCCCCAGGCGCTACCTGGCCTGCTTGCCGCGTCCATCTTCGTATTCCTCGACAGCATTGATGAGTTCACTGGGACGTTTTTTGTCGGCGCACCGGAAATCACCACGCTGCCACTGTTGATGTTTAACGCCTCCATGGGTGGCAACTATCAGGTGGCGGCCATCACCGCGTTGATTTTGCTGATCCCATCGGTCGGCTTCATGTTGGTCATCGAGCGTTTTCTAAAAGCCGATGTCCTGTCACGCGTGGGCCGTTAACGGCCCGCGTCACGTTATCGAGTTTTGTGCATGCTGATTGCCCATTTATCTGACCTTCATGTGTTTACTACGCAGTCTGAAACCGGCGAGTCACGTTTGGATATCGCCCACGTGGTTGAACGTATCGTGAGCGACCTTGTGTCGCTTAGCCCACCGCCCGATCTTATTGTGATCAGCGGTGACCTGGCCGACGGCGGGACCGAAGACGACTATCGACTGATTCGCCGCTTGCTGGCACCACTGGAAATGCCCATTCTGGCCGTCCCGGGCAACCACGACCGGCGTGAAGCCATGCGCGCAGTGCTGGGCGACCGACTTTCGGGCTTGCAGCCAGGCAAGTTTCTACACTCCAGAGTAGAGGCAGACGGTGTCACGTTACTGGGCCTGGACTCAATTATTGCTGGCAAACCCCAGGGCGCGCTATGTAGCGAACGCCTGGATTGGCTGGAAAACCAGCTTGGGCACACCAAGCCGCTAACGTTTCTGGTGATGCATCACCCGCCCTTTATGACGGGCAACCCTCACTGGGATGACTACAGCCTGATCGAGGGCCGAGAGCGTTTCGAGGCTATTATCAGTGCGTCTCCCAAACGCATTTTATGTGGGCATATTCATCAGCCCTTCCACACCTTGTGGGGACAACACTACAGCGCCATTGCGGGCAGCCCTGCGTTTCAATACAACCTGGTGCCGGGCAGTCAGGCGAAGCCGACACTCAGCGATGTGCCTTACAGCTATCCGCTACATGACTGCCAGCCAGATGGCAGCGTTCTGGTTCACCTGCGCCATATAACCTAAAAGCCAGCACCGAAGGGTGCTGGCTTTTAAAGCGTACGGGCCTTTAATTGGCCCGCTACCAGGTTCCAAGCGTGTGCTTAGCGCCAGGGCAGGCCACCGGGGCCACCCATACCGCCACCGCCCATGCCGCCCATTCCACCTGGGCCGCCAGGGCCTCCGCCGCCGCCCATCATGCCGGACATGCCGCGCATCATTTTCTGCATGCCGCCTTTCTTGCCCGCTTTCTTCATCATCTTCTGCATCTGCTTGTGCTGCTTGAGCAGACGGTTCAGGTCGGGCACCTGCAGGCCAGCACCGGCGGCAATCCTGCGCTTGCGCGAGCCGTTGATGATATCCGGCGCGCGGCGCTCCTTGGGCGTCATGGAGTTGATCAGCGCTTCAAGCTTGCCCAGCTCTTTCTCAGGCCCAGGGCCTTGAGCCATTTCGGCCATTTGCCCCATGCCAGGCAGTTTGCCCAGAAGACCACCCATGCCGCCCATCTTTTTGAGCTGTTGCAATTGGTCGCGGAAGTCTTCCAGATCAAAGCCATCGCCTTTTTTAACCTTGCTGGCTAGCTTGGTAGCTTTGTCTTTATCAACCGTGCGCTCGGCTTCCTCGATCAGCGACAGCATGTCGCCCATGCCGAGGATACGTGATGCCACACGATCCGGGTGGAAGGGCTCCAGAGCGTCAACTTTCTCGCCCACCCCCATAAACTTGATGGGCTTACCAGTAATATGACGTACCGACAGCGCCGCACCGCCACGCGCATCACCATCAGCCTTGGTTAAGATAACCCCGGTCAGCGGCAGCGCATCGTGGAATGCTTTCGCGGTATTAACCGCATCCTGGCCAGTCATCGCATCGACGACGAACAGCGTTTCTTGCGGTGAGATCGCCTTATGCAGCGCCTGGATCTCCGCCATCATGGCTTCATCAATTGCCAAGCGACCCGCGGTATCTACCAGCACCACATCGTGGAACTGGATTTTGGCGTGCTTGATCGCCGCTTCGGCAATATCAACAGGCTTCTGGTCAGAGCGCGACGGGAAGAAGTCGACTTCGACCTCTTTAGCCAGCGTCTCCAACTGGTCGATGGCTGCCGGGCGATAAACGTCGGCCGACACCACCAGGACTTTTTTCTTCTCGCGTTCGCGCAGGTAGCGGGCAAGTTTGGCTACCGACGTGGTTTTACCCGCCCCTTGCAAACCGGCCATCAACACAACGGCTGGCGAGCCTTTGAGGGTTAGGCCTTCGTTGGCCTCGCCCATAATGGCTTCCAGCTCCTGCTGGACGATTTTGACGAACTGCTGACCGGGCGACAGGCTCTTGGACACCTCTTGCCCAACCGCCCGCTCGCGAACGCGTTCGATAAAGGCCTTGACGACCGGCAGCGCTACGTCGGCTTCAAGCAGCGCTTTGCGCACTTCGCGCAGGGTATCTTTGATATTGTCGTCGGTCAGGCGCGCCTGACCTTTGATCGACTTCAACGTCTGGGAAAGACGCTCACTGAGATTCTGAAACATGGGGCCTCTCTGCCTCCGTCGCTGTCGCCGGGCCTACGCCCCTAGACTGATGTACATGGATTATACGCGCTCACGCCTTGAGTCTCCATGACTGTCCGCGCGGGCTAACGATGGCTGTGCGATACTGCTTTGATTGGTTATAGTAGTCGGTACACGTTAACTTAACTGTTTTTTACTGCAACGCGCGAAATGCGCACACGGATAGCATCATGCAGGCGCTGCCTTTCGCCACGATCGCTTTTGTACTCTATGTTGCTGCTGCCACTTGGCAGGGCATGACCCTTTTTCGCCGCGTGCCGCCACGCCAAAGCATGGTGCGCCTGCTGGGTGCCTTGGGCCTATTGCTCCATATCCCGGTGGTCGTCCAACTGATGGGGCAATCCCCAGGCCTTCTGCCTGGGTTTACCACCAGCGCGACGCTTTTCATGGCGGTCGCCGTTAATGTGCTGTTGATAGCGAGCCTTTTCAAGCCAGTGCTTAACGTCGGCATCGTTCTCTTTCCTTTAGCGGGTGTCGCGCTGATTACCGCCACCTGGCTCCCCAGCCACACTAGCCACACGGGCCTGACACCCGGCATTCTACTGCATGCCATTAGCTCCGCGCTGGCGTTTGCCATGCTCGCAATTGCGGCGATACAGGCAATCCTGGTGGGATTACAAAACCAGGCGCTACGCCATCACCATATTCGCGGCATCGTGCAGTCGCTTCCTCCGTTAACCACGATGGAACGCGTCCTGTTTGAGTTGGTCTGGGCAGGCATTTTGCTACTAACGCTCTCGATTGTGAGCGGCTTTATCTTTCTTGATAATATTTTTGCCCAGCATTTATTACATAAAACCGTTCTCTCGTTAGGTGCGTGGGTTATTTTCACAACCCTACTCATTGGCCGCTATCGTTTCGGTTGGCGCGGCATGCGCGCAGTACGGTGGACGCTGGGTGGTTGCACGCTTTTGATACTGGCCTACTTTGGCAGTAAGTTTGTGCTTGAGATACTGCTCAATCGCTAAGCCCATATACACGGCTATGACTGTCTTGACACACCTTCTTCTAGCTTCTACAAACCGTGCTTGATACGGCATAAAGGAATTTTCGACTTGAGCGACGACTTCCCCTTGGGATTACTATTCGGCCTTCTTGGCTTACTAGTACTGCTATCGGCTTTTTTCTCCAGCTCTGAAACCGGCATGATGTCGATTAATCGTTATCGCCTGAGCCATCAAGCCAACAGCGGTGATCGGCGCGCCAAACGGGTCATGCGCCTGCTTACCCGCCCTGACCGCTTGATTGGCGTCATTCTAATCGGCAACAATTTCGTCAATAACCTTGCGGCATCCATTGCGACTATCATCGCTATTCACTTTTTCGGCGAAGTATCAGGCCCGGCGATTTCTACTGCCATTTTAACGATTACTATTTTAATTTTTTCCGAGGTTACCCCCAAAACCTACGCGGCGATTAAACCTGAGCGTATTGCCTACCCCAGCTCTATGGCGCTGGAGCCGCTTTTGAAGCTGCTTTATCCGCTGGTGTGGCTGGTGAATATGATCTCGAACGGCCTACTGCGCCTACTGGGCGTGAAAAGCGTGGAGAATGGCGGCGACAACCTTACCCGCGACGAGCTGCGTACCGTGGTACATGAGGCGGGTACGCTGATTCCCTACCGCCACCGGGCCATGCTGCTGTCGATCCTGGACCTTGAGAATGTCACGGTCAACGACATTATGGTGCCGCGCCATGAAGTGCTGGGGATAGACCTGGACGACTCGTTGGAAGATATTCTGACCCAAATTCGTACCAGCCAGCACACCCGCTTACCGGTTTATAAAGGCGACATCAATAACATCATCGGCATGCTGCACTTGCGCAATGCCGCGCGCTTTTTATCCCGTGACGAAGTCACCAAGGCGGCCATTGTCCAGGAAGCACGCGAACCCTACTTTATTCCTGAGTCCACACCGCTTCATACCCAACTGCTTAACTTTCAAAAGCAGAAGCGGCGTATCGGTATCGTGGTAGATGAGTATGGCGATGTCGAAGGGTTGGTAACGCTTGAAGATATTCTGGAAGAGATCGTTGGCGAGTTCACCACGGACGTATCGGAAGATGAAGAGATTCATCAGCAGGACGACGGCAGCCATGTCATTGAGGGTACGGCTAACATCCGTGAAATCAATAAAATGCTGGGGTGGCACTTACCAACCGATGGCCCCAAGACCCTAAACGGGTTGATTTTAGAGCACCTTGAAGCGTTCCCCGAAGGCCCCGCCAGCCTGCAAATTAACAATATCCGTATGGAAATACTGGAGATCCGCGACAACCTGATCACCTCTGCCCGCTGCTGGCAAAACGTGCGTCTTCCAAGACGCCAACCCTGACAGCACTTGAGACAGATAGCGTTTGAGATGGCTAGCACTTGAAATGGACAGCACTGGGGACGACATGAACAAGTAGCGCTGAAGCGCGTTAGCGCGCGTCAATATCTTTATCGGCGGCCACTTTTAGCGCTCGCACCCGCGTTTCCAAATAGCTACGCAGCGTAACCCCATCCACCTCTTGCACATTAATGGGTGGGCCAAAATGCAGGCTAACCGGCGCCCTAAAGCGGCTTGGCCACTTTTTCAGCGCTTTACCGTTGTAGTGTGATGTCCAGGAACCCCACAAGCCTGCCAGCCCGGCAGGAATCACCGGCACATTATCGCGTGCCAGAATAGTTTCCAGCCCGCGTCTGAAGGTATGGATATCACCGTCTGGCGTTAACCGCCCTTCCGGAAATACCATAACGACTTCCCCACGGCGCAGTGCCTGGCTCACTTCATCCAGCGTACGCCGCAAGGCGCCGGGGCTACGCCGCTCGGACTCAATGGGAATAGCGCCGACAAGCTGAAACCACCACTTGAGCCAGGGCGAATCGAAAATTGGCTGATCCATAACAAAACGCAGTGGCCGAGGGCTGCCGCCCCCCAGGACCAGAGCATCCATAAAGCTTACGTGATTGCACACAACCAGCGCACCGCCACGTTTGGGGAGGTGATAACGCCCATGCACATGCAAGCGATAGCAAAGTCGCATAGCCAGATAAATCAGGCTACGCAGCACTTTGCGGACAGCGTTGATCCACCATCTCACGACGCCGGCTCCCGGCGCCGAAGCCCTGCCAGCACCGTACTGACCAACTGATCCAGCAGTTCATCCACTTTAAGCTGCTGGCCTTGCCAATACCCCAAGCGTTCATTTAAGCCCAGCTGTACAAGCCCATGTACGCTGCCCCATAGCGTGCGCCCCAGACGCCGAGCTTCGAGATCGTCAAGCGTGGGCTGATACTCTTTGAGAGCGGATTCCACCTGGGTAAACAGCGCTTCAATGAGATGGCTTTGACGCTGATCAAGCTCCCCTTCTTGCGCCAAAGGATAATCAAACAGCAGCTTCCAGCGGTAGCAGTCTTGCTCGGCGAAGTGCCAGTACGCATGCGCCAGCGCACGCAGCCAAGGCTCTGGCGCGTCTGCCGATAATGACGTAATGGTCTGCTTCAAGCCCGCCAACGTCTCGACGTTAACGTGCTGCAATAAGTTGTTAAAGCTGCCGTAAAGTTTAAGCAGCGTACTGGGCGCACAGCCAACCTCTCTAGCCAGGGCACGCAGGGATAAATCGTGGACTGACTGTACAGCCAACCAATCATCACAAGCTTTCATGACCTGCGCATGGAGGGCATCGGGCGCATGCTGTCTAGGACGGGCCATGGCGATCTCTTCAGGTCAACGAATAACAAGAAAGAATGCCTCACAGCGCTTTAGCGTGAGCAAGGGGTAATATAGGATACCTTATATCGAACACTGTTTTCGACACTAAAACGCCACATTTAGCGCATTCTTGTGCATCTGTAATCTCTCCCATGACATGATTGAGCCGATTCTGCTTAAGGAGACTGGCATGACCGGACGCCTACATGTACACAACTTACCGCTCAAGCGTCTTCTGCCCTCACTCAAGGCGACATCCGCGCTGGTGGAATCCCCCAATCTGGCACCCCGCCAACCCGTTTCGGCTATTCGTTTAGCCCAAGGTGAATTGCAGCTCGAATCAGTTTTTTGGGGGTTAACCCCCCCGTGGTTAACGGTGCTGGATCACGCTCCACACTGCGCTAGAGCTGAGACACTCAGTTCAAAAGCCATGTTCCATGAAGCGTTTCAGGCTCGTCGCTGCGTTATTCCTGTCAGCGGTTTTTACGTTTGGAAAGCACTGCCGCGACACAAACAGCCTTATCTGGTCACAGAGGTGAGGCGCGCGCCCTTACTGCTCGGTGCGTTATGGTGTCGCTACCATACAACGCTTACCGCGTTTACTGACTCAACAGCACTGATTAGCGTACCGGCCAACGCATGCCTGGCACCGCTTAGCGACCGATTGCCGGCGGTCATTCCCCCTCATGCGTTGACCACATGGCTTGACCCCGACAGCCCTTTGGAAACCGTTAAAACGTTATTAACACCCGCGCCCTTGGAACTATTAGGTGCGTTTCCAGTATCCAAGCATGTCAACAATCCTGCCTATCAATCAGCCGCTTGCGCCCACCCGGTTGGGCCAATGCTGCAATGGACCGTCCCACAGGAGCCGTAATGTTACGACCGAAAAGTAGACTATTTTATTCGCGCGTTGTACTGGCAGCGGTGCTCAGCTCCGTATGGTTTTCTCCCGGCGTGCTGGCCGCTGGTGATGACCCGATAGAAGACATTGTCATCCCGATTGCCAGCCCCTTTGACAGTCGCGACTATCGCGTGCTGACGCTTGAAAATGGTCTACAAGCGCTATTGGTAAGCGATCCTGACGCCGATAAAGCCGCTGCATCCATGAACGTCCGAGTCGGTAGCGCCCAGGATCCAGATGACCTGCAAGGGCTTGCTCATTTCCTTGAACACATGCTGTTCCTGGGTACCGAGGCGTATCCCGCTCCAGACGCCTATCAGCGCTTTATTTCTGACCACGCGGGCTCCCATAACGCCTTTACCGCTCAGCAAGATACCAACTATTTTTTTGATATCGAGCCCTCCGCTCTGCCGGAAGCGCTTGATCGCTTTAGCGAGTTTTTCCTGTCACCGCTGTTTAATGCCGACCATTTAGAGAGCGAGCGCAATATCGTTCATTCTGAGTACATGGCAAGAATTCGCGATGAGTCCCGACGCGAAAACGACGTGCTTAACCAATTGCTCAACCCTGACAATGCCACCACAGGATTTGCCGTTGGCAGCCGCGAGACGTTAGCCAGCCCACCGGCGGGAGAAGCGACGCTACGCGAACGTGTCATCGATTTTTATCACCAACATTACGATGCCAACGTAATGAACCTGGCCGTCGTTGCCCCTCAGTCGCTTGATACACTCGAAGAGTGGGTGGTGGAGCGTTTTGCGGATATTCCTGACAATGGCCTGAGCGTTCCTACGATTGATGCACCGCTGGTAGATACCGATACCCTGCCACGCTACGTTGAGCGTCAGTCACTGCAAGATCGCCGCCAGCTGCGTTTTTACTTCCCCATCCCTGACCCCGAAAATGAGTACCACGCAAAACCCACTCATTTAATGTCGCATTTGCTGGGCGATGAAGGGGATGGCAGCCTTTTGGCGGTACTGCGTAATGCAGGTTTGGCCGACGGCCTGTCCGCAGGTGTTCAGCGCGGTGATGGTCAGGACGCCCTGTTTACGGTTTCCATTAGCCTGACGCCTGCCGGTGCCGAGCGGCTTGATGATATCCAGGCTACGCTATTTGCCGCCATTGATCAGCTGCGTGACGATGGGTTGGCTGACTGGCGCTATACTGAACTGCGCGATTTGAGCGAGCAGGCATTTCGTTTTCAACAGCACGGCGCACCCCAGCAGGAAGCCACTCAGCTCGCCATGAATTTGTCCCGCTACCCGGCTGAGGATGTGCAGTATGCCGCGTATCGCATGGATGCACCGGACACTGAGCGCCAGCAAGCGTATCTGGCTGCGTTAACGCCGGACAACATGCTGCGCTTTTACTCTGCGCCCGAGGTGGAAAGTGACACGGTTTCGCCCTGGTTCTCGACCCAGTGGCGAGAACAACCGCCTGTTCAAGAAGGTCTCGCGCTTGAAGGTTTGGCCCTGCCTGAACCCAACCCCTTTATTGCCAGCGACCTTGCCCTTATTGAAGGCCAGGACGAGCACCCAAGCCTAATGATCGACACGCCATTCTTTAAGGTTTGGCACATGCAGGACTCACGCTTTAATACACCAAGCGTTGAGTGGCGGGTCAGTTTGCAGTATCCCGACGCCAGCTATTCGGCCGAAGAGGTCGTACTGACGCAGTTGCTGGCTGGGTGGCTAAACGACAGCTTGAATGAATCACTTTATCCCGCATGGATGGCCGGTCAGTCGTTTAGCGCCTACCCGCACGCACGTGGGATGACGCTATCATTTTCCGGTTGGCGTGATGGTCAGACACCGCTTATTGAGCAAGCCATTGATCAGCTTAAAACGGCTGAGATTAGCGAAGGCGCCTTTGATCGCGTGCAATATCAGCTGCAGAGAGAGCTGGTTAATGCGCCGCAATCATCGCTTTATGGCCAGGCAAGCCGCACGCTGGGTGAAGCACTGCTGACCCCACGCTGGTCGACAGCCGAACTACTTGACGCCAGTCAGCGCCTTGACCAGCAGCACCTTGAGAACTTCCGTAAGCACTTTTTGGGCGGGCTCTATATCGACGCCATGGCGATTGGCAACCTGGATAAAGCACTCGCCCAGGAACAAGCCGAGCGGGTGCGCAGCAAACTGCGCCCAGGCTTGACGCGAGAAGATATTCCAACGCTTAGCCCGCTGGCCATTGACACGACTTCCAGCGTACTGCACCCGCACAGCACCCGCGACGAGTCCCTGGTGCTGCGTTACTTACAAGGGCGCGACCAGAGCGCTAAAGAACAAGCAACCATTAGTGTGATTGCCCAGTGGCTGGAGACGCCCTTTTATCAACAGCTGCGCACGGAAGAACAGCTGGGCTATATTGTGAACGCGGGTTATTCACCCCTGCTTGAGGCACCTGGCATTGCACTACTCGTTCAATCGCCGGATGTGGACAGCGAAACGGTCGCTGCGCACATGGATGCCTTTTTAGCTGACGCTGGCGAAGCACTTAAGCAACTCGACGATGCTGAACTCGACGCCTATCGCAAAGCGGTCCATGCCAGTCTGAGCGAGCGTGATACCAGCCTTGCGGGCATGGCCAACCGTTACTGGCAGGCCACCGCGCTGGATGAGATCCGCTTTGACCGTCGTGAAGAGCTGGCCAACCTGGCACTTGAGGTTAGCGCTGCGGATATTCAAGCTGCATGGCCAGAGCTACTTGGCCACCAGCTTGATATACGCTTCAACCCGGGTGATGAGCCCAGCGATGTAACGCCTTACCGCGAAGCACTAACGCCGTTTACCCAGCGCAACACTCCGTAAATGAATGTGCCGCTCAGGCATCGAACGCCTGGGCGGGCATCATGGCCTCGACAAACATCACCAGTTCTTCAAGGATCTGCCGCTCACGCTCGCTGAGCGGCTGCTGATTGTAGCGCTCGATCTCTCGAGCAAAGGCCTTAAGCGTAAAGCCGGACATCGCCGGATCATTAATTCGCATCCAGCGAAACGCCTCCCACTGCTCGCGCTCGTCACCTTCCAGCGTGTCAGGGTAGCTACGCGCCCGATAGCGAAACAGCATCTCCTCAAGACGCGGATCCTGAAAGGCAAACCGTTGCCCTACCAGATCCCAGGGTTCCATCTCACGCACCTGCTCCATCTGCTGCCGGTCGGCGGCGGAAAAGAAGCTGCCGGAGTAAAGCATCATGTCAGGGTCGTGGGGTGCGTCATCAAAGTTGGTCTTAAAGACCTCGGCCACTTTAGGCGTCACTCCCTGGGCGCTGCGCAAGGTTTTCCAGTGCTGGCGGCACGTTGCAATATCCAACCCAAGGCGCTCAACAATCGCGCCATACGCTCCTTTTTGCGGCCCCTCTATGTCCTTGAGCACACTCGATGGAAAGATCACCGGGCAACGGTTGATATGAATGACCTTGAGTGGAATACGCGCCTCACCTTCCGCTAAATCCTGCTGACTGACAAAGACGCGCTCGCGTATTTGCTCAGGCGAAAGCGTAAGAAAGTCGCTTGGATCAACACTCAGGTCGTACACGATCATCCCATTAGGGTTGGTAGGGTGCTCAGCTAACGGCATTACCAGGGCGCTGCAACCACGGCTGGCCGGGTAGCGGCGGGAAATGTGCAAAAGCGGCTTGGCATTAGGCAGGTCAAGCTGCTGGGCAACCGCGCGTTTGCCGCGCAGGCCAAGCAAGTAATCGAAGAGCTTAGGGTTACGCGTTTTGAGCAGTCGCGCCAGGGCAATGGTTGCCCGAACGTCGGCCACCGCGTCATGCGCACCTTCATGCTCAATCCCGTTGGCTTTGGTTAAATGCTCAAGCTTAAAGCTTGGCGCACCATCTTCACGTAGCGGCCACTCAATGCCATCCGGGCGTAGCGCATAAAATGCGCGCACCACATCAATTAAATCCCAACGGGAGTTACCGTTTTGCCATTCGCGGGCGTAGGGGTCGATCAGGTTGCGATAGAACAGGTGACGAGACACTTCATCATCAAAGCGTAAGCTGTTGTATCCCGCAACACAGGTGCCCGGCTCGCTCATGTGGCGCTGCACTTCACTGGCAAACTGCGCTTCAGGCAGACCGTGACGTCGCGCTTTTTGTGGGGTAATCCCGGTAATCAAACACGCAGCAGGATGAGGCAGGTAATCGTCTGCTGGCTTGCAGTAGAGCTCGATAGGCTCACCGATCTCGTTTAAGTCCGCATCGGTACGCAGCGCAGCAAATTGAGCGGGCCGATCTCGACGCGGATCGGCCCCGAATGTTTCATAGTCATGCCACAAAAAACTGGCAGGGGCGGCATTAGGTGGCGCCATGAACAAGCACTCCGCAAGGCAGCAAAAACCCTAGCCTAGCACACCCAGCGCCTTTCTCGCCGCCTGTTGCCCTCCTGTCTTGTCAGCTTTTGGGCAACGTCACATTCAGCTCAAGTACTGAGCAGTTATCTTCGCTATCCAGCGAAATCTGAATGGCATTGTCGTCAACATGTACATAGCGACGAATAACTTCGAGCAGTTCGCGCTCAAGTAGCGGCATGTAGTCAGGCTGACCACGCTGGCTTCGCTGATGCGCCACGATGATTTGTAACCGTTCTTTGGCCACCGAGGCGGATTTCTTGCGCTCACGCTTCAAGAATTCCAAGAGTTTCATCGACGGTTACCTCCAAACATACGGCTAAGCAGACTTTTGCGCTGCACCTCATGAAAACGTAACGGAATCTCCTCACCCAGCAGACGTGAAACGGTATCCGTATACGCCTGACCTGCATCACTTGATGCATCGTGAGTGACCGGCACCCCTTGGTTCGAGGCGCGAAGCACAGCTTCGGACTCAGGAATCAGGCCCAGTAAATGAATGGCCAGAATTTCACGAATATCCTCAAGGGTAAGCATATCCCCGGAGGTCACCCGTTCAGGGTTATAGCGAGTAACGAGCAGGTGCTCTTTAATCGGATCACCACCCTGCTCAGCACGCCGGGTTTTTGATGCCAAAAGGCCCAAAATACGGTCAGAATCGCGTACCGATGAGACTTCCGGGTTGGTGACCACAATCGCTTCGTCGGCAAAATACATGGCAAGCTGCGCACCACGCTCAATACCAGCAGGCGAGTCACAGATAATAAAGTCAAATTCTTCTCGAAGCTTTTCCAAGACCTCCGCCACCCCTTCCTGGGTTAGCGCATCTTTATCCCGGGTTTGTGAAGCGGGCAGGATATACAGATTTTCAACACGCTTATCACGGATCAACGCCTGGTTAAGGCCGGCTTCGCCCTGTATAACATTTACAAGGTCATACACTACACGACGCTCGCATCCCATAATCAGGTCAAGGTTTCGAAGCCCTACATCAAAATCAATGACCACGGTTTTTTTACCACGCAGGGCCAGACCTGTTGAGATTGCTGCAGCGCTAGTGGTTTTACCGACCCCCCCTTTACCTGAGGTCACAACAATAATTTTAGCCAAGATTCACTTCCTTCTTGAAGTCGTTCATCGCGAGCGCATGACGCTGAACGAATAACGGGAACGTCAATGTCACAAAAGCCCTACTGTAACGGATAGGCAAGGCAGCGTCGCTAAGCATTAAGCATGGATGCACGCTACGTTGAAAGCATCAACCCAACGGCTTAATTTCAAGCTGCTCTCTTATAAAATGAACTTCTGCGGCGCGGCCCAAAAGCCGGGGATCAACATCTTCGAGGCGTTTGTAATTCCCAGCCACCGAAAGCAGCTCAGCCTCAAGCTCGCGGCAGTAAATACCGGCCTGAGTATTACCATGAATACCTGCCAGCGCCCGCCCCCGCAGAGCACCGTAAATATGAATACTACCTGCTGCTAGTACTTCTGCCCCCGCATTGACGGCACCAATAACGATCAGATCCCCATCCGATGCACTGACCTGCTGGCCTGAACGAACGGTACCGCGATAAAGCCGTGTTGCCGCACTCTTGGCGTGTGCCTCAATACGGTCGTCGTCAGAGGCATTGTTTTTTGAGGCTTCCTCTTTGCTGCTGACGCTCTCCAGTGCCCGAGCGCGCGTCTCCTCTACAGGTGCAAACCACCCAAGCCCCAATGCCCAAGCCGACTGGCGTACCGGCTCTGAACCGCCGCGCACCGCAACGGGTAAAAGTTTGTGATCCCGGCAAACGGCGCATATTCTTTCCAAAGCCAAATGAGGCTCATCAAGCTTTTCCACGCTTAGCACAACCGGTGTATGCTGGAAGAAGGCAGGAGACTGAGACAGTTTACCGGCCAACTGCCGCCGGATATGCTCAGGGTCAGCGCTACTTAATTCCATGACGGTCATCGGCAGCATGCCGCCTTTAAAGGTAAATGCCATGTTGGCACTATCGGCGTTGAGGCTCATAGCCGAACTCCATGTCATGTTCAGGTAAGATAAAGGTAGCGCAATTTGGCGCCTTTGGGTGTGAAGAATCAATTTCTATTACACCCTGGTAAGGCAAAGCTAAGCGACAGCGCCAGTGACTGCAACCGCTGTTCAATAATGGCTAATTTTTTTCATGCTACGCACCTCTACGCAGGATGATCCATGCACGGACTGTTAAGACGCCTGTTCGCTCCTCGTTGGCAACACCCCGACCCCGAGGTACGCCGACAGGCCCTCTCTCGACTTGACCCCCACCAGGCTGAACAGCGCGAAGCGCTGCAAGCACTCGCGCACGATAGTGACAGCAGCATCCGCTTGGCGGCCCTGCTCGCGCTGGATGATGTCGAAGGATTGGTGGCGGGCTACCCTGACCACAGCCAGCAAGAGGCATGGTTCAATGCCGTGAGCCAGCGGCTTAGCGGTCTTGAAGGCAGTACCGAACTGCAACAACGCCAAGCCCTGGTGGAAGGGCTGGACGAGCCGCGGCTTTTAAACGTGATTGTCTTGCAAGGCGACAACCTTGATCTGCGCCTGACCGCTCTTGCCCGACTAACCCGTGAAGACGACTTGATTAAGCAAGCGTGCCAAAACGGTGTCGCGGCTGTTCGTCATCGCGCCGCCGAGCGCATTGAGACAGAAGAGGGCCTAAAGCGCCTGCTTAAAGATGCGCGACGTGATCGTTATGTAACTCGCCTTGCCCGCGAAAAACTCGGCCAGCAGCGAACCGATGCCGAATGGCTGGCTCGCCAACAGCAGCAGCTGGAGCATCTTCTTCACCAGATGGAACAGCAGGCTCGCGCGCCTTGGGAGCCGCTATATGGCGGTCGCTTTCGCCATTTAGAGCGCGAATGGAAGAACCTGACGCCCCCGCCCAGCGCCGAGCAAGAGCAGCGCTTTCATCAAGCCATGCTGGGCTGTCGTAAAACGCTTCACGACCATGAAACGCAGGAGCAGGCTCGCCAGCAGAGCCTTGCCCGCCGAGAGGAAGCGGATCAGACACGTGATCAGCTGCTTGATGGGCTAGAGGAGACGCTTGAAAGCCTTCATCATGCTACCGAGCTGACCGTTCAGGATATTGACAGCCTGCGTGCCCAACGCCAACTTTTCAGCCAACGCTGGCAAGCACTCTCGGACGTACACTCGCCCAGCGAACCTGCAAGCCAACGCTACACGCAAGCCATTATTCAATATGAGCAGTGTCTGGATGCCTGGCAGCGCTGGCAAGGTGTTAATGTCGCGCTTGAGCAAGCGCTTGCGGATAATGACCACCACGTCATGCGTCGCCTGCTGAACGAATGCTACTGGCCAGAAGCATTTACGCCGCCTGCGTTGATACAGCGCGCTCAAGCAACACTTGCCAGCGAGTCTCACACACCGGCAGCTACCCCACACACCTCGGTTTCATTAAGCACTTATGAAGCAGAACTCGATAGCTTTGAGCACCTACTTGAGCGTGGCGCCTTCAAAAGTGCCAGCCATCTTCACCAGCGCTTAAAGCCGCAAATCGAAGCCCTGCAAATGGAGGGAGCCAAGCCGCTGAAGGCACGCTTCAAGCAGTCCGGCGCGCGCCTTGCCGAGCTACGCGATTGGCGCGGCTTTGTCGCAGGGCCCAAGCGCGAGCAGTTATGCTCAAGCATTGAAGCACTGGCCAACGACCCGCACATGGCGGAAACCGCGCTTGACCGCCACCACCGCCAGCTAGTGAAAGAGTGGAAGTCGCTGGGCGATGCCGCCGCCAATCGCGAACAGTCCGCGCGCTTTCGTGCCGCATCTGACCGCATCCACGAGCGGTTAGCCCCATGGCGCGACCAACTAGGTCAGGAGCGTGAAGCAAACCTGCAGGCCCGCGAGCAGCTGTGTGAACAGCTTGAAACACTGCTCTCCCAGCCAGCAGAGGACGCCGACCCGGATGTACTACGTGAAATTCGCGACAAGGCACGCCATCAATGGCGCCACTACTCACCGGTGCCTCGCGAGCGCTCTGAGGCCGTTGGTCAGCGGTTTGGAAAAATCCGCCATCAGTTGCAAACATTAATTGATCAGCGGGCCGAGCAGATCGCCTCTCAAAAGCAGGCGCTCATTGAAGAAGTGCGGGCGCTTCGTCACGACCAGCAACAGCCTTTGGCTCAACGCATTACACAAACCAAGCAACTACAGCAGCACTGGCGTCAGTTAGGGCGCGCACCCAAAGGGGCGGAACAAACCCTTTGGAAGGCGTTCCGGCACGAGTGCGATCAG
Source organism: Halomonas citrativorans (assembly GCF_014898005.1). Taxonomy (NCBI): domain Bacteria; kingdom Pseudomonadati; phylum Pseudomonadota; class Gammaproteobacteria; order Oceanospirillales; family Halomonadaceae; genus Halomonas; species Halomonas citrativorans. The sequence continues at coordinate 19,581 of NZ_JABUYX010000002.1, read as the reverse complement.
CTGTTTGCTCAGCGCGAAGCCTACAAGAGTGAGCAGGCTGCCCATCAGCAACAGCAGCTTGAAGCCATGCAAATACTTATCGATCAAATGGACAGCTGGCAACCCACTACCGCCAATGAAACCAGCACGCTGGACGACTTTTTGAACCAGGTCAGCCAGCTTGAGCCACTGCCGCGAAACCGGCGTAGCGAAGGCATGCAGCGTCGCTTAAGCGGTATTGTGCGCGCCAAGCGCGAGCGTTTGAGTCGTCTGAAGATTGCGGATACCGTTCAGCAATGGCAGCTTATTTTACCGCTCGTTAACGCACACCTGGCCGCCGATCAGCGCTATCTGGACGGCGGGGCCGCGGAAATTATTAACGCTGACAATATCATCAGCACGCCGCTTCCCAGCGTATTTGTCGAGGCGCATCAGACGCGTAACCACCAGCGTCAATCCACGCCACTCCCTTTGTCGCTGGACGATGAGGCAGCACGGGCAGACGCCATTTCTCGGCTGCGGGTGCATCTGTCTTTATTAACCAGCGGCAGCATCCGGCAAAGCGACGAGCCTTTGCGCTTGGCGATTCAGGTAGAGCGCTTGAATGAAGGAATTCGCCAGGAGCGTAGTCGCGAAGAAGAAATTATCGATGTCTTAGCCGCGCTATTAGCGCTTGGCCCGGTATCGATAGCGCAGTGGGAAAAAGAAGCCAGGGAACTGGATAGCTTATTGCGCGACCTGGGGCATATTCCGCCCCCCTGATCGCCCCATCAATGCGACAACAACACAACGGGAGGCGATTCGCCTCCCGTTTTGCATGCTCCCTTGTGAGGAATAAGCCGTCGCGTAGGCATGGGTGGCCTAGCCCATAAATTGCCCACCGTTAATATCGATGTTGGCGCCGGTAATAAAGCCAGACTCTTTATCGGCAAGGAACGTCACCAAGCGACCAATCTCTTCCGGCGTACCGTAGCGTTTCACCGGAATCGTTTCACGAATGGCTTCACGCACAGGCTCCGGAATTTTCATAATCATGTCAGTGGCAATATAGCCAGGCGATACGGTATTTACCGTAATGCCTTTGGTGGCCGTTTCCTGCGCCAGCGACATGGTTAAACCGTGCATACCGGCTTTAGCGGCAGCGTAATTAACCTGACCAAACTGCCCTTTACGGCCATTGATGGAGGAGATATTAATAATTCGGCCATAGCCATTTTCGAGCATCATCTCGATCACGCTGCGGCACGTATTAAAGACGCTATTAAGGTTGGTATCGATGACCTGATACCACTGTTCGTAGGCCATTTTTTTCATCGTGCCGTCGCGGGTAATGCCAGCACAGTTTACCAGCACGCTAATTGGACCATACTGTTCGTGGATCTCACGCGCAGCATCCAGGCATGCGTTATGGTCAGACAGGTCGACTCCAAGTGTTGTAATACTCTGATAACCGGCAGCTTGCTGGGTGTCCAGCCAGGTTTTGGCTTTTTCGGGATTGTTATACCCTGCCACTACCCTATAACCCGCATCTGCCAACGAACGACAAATTGCCGTGCCGATTCCGCCAGTTCCACCAGTTACCCAGGCGACGGGGGCTTGATTGGCCATTGACTACCTCCCTGATATGACAAATGGCTTGGACGCTAAGTACTGTTATGGTCCGTAAACCATTTCGAATAAGCGTCAAGCGCTTGTATCACCAACAGCACGCCACCGATTTTATTGTCAGGCGGCCTACCGACAGTAAGCTTTTTATTGGGACCATGGGAAGCATAGCTTTACTCTTTGCATATTGCAGTACGATGAATATCAGCCTTTGTGCTTTGTTTGCCACAAAGGGTTGACGTGGCGCAAAAAATCCGTAGAATACGCCTCACGTTGATGCGGGGTGGAGCAGCTTGGTAGCTCGTCGGGCTCATAACCCGAAGGTCATCGGTTCAAATCCGGTCCCCGCTACCAATATTTTAAAAGGCAGATCAGTTATTTACTGATCTGCCTTTTTTCGTTTACCCCCTCTTCGCATCTCCCCAGCACTACGCCACCGCACACCGTTATGCCGAGCGCATCACGCCGACGCTCGACATCGAATACCCTTACCGAAAAACCAAAGCACAGCTCCCAGCAAGCCACATAAGCAACTTACCGGACTGACTCAGGCAAACTAACTGTACATCCAAGCCCTCAAAATTAGCACCGAGACTCATTGGCCGGTTACACGCCTGCTTTTTTCTTGTCAGGGGAAATACTAACGATATTTTGCGGCTCTCCCTTTACAAAAAACGCATGGATATTATCAACCGACCCATTGAGAAAACGCGAAAAGGTCTCTTCGGTCTTCCATGCCATATGCGGCGTTATCATGACATTATCCAATGCCGCAAAGGCATTATGCTGCGGTAGCGGCTCTTCACAGAAAACATCAAGTCCCGCCCCACCAATCTTCTTACGCTGCAAAGCATCAATGAGCGCCGCTTCGTCAATAATGGGCCCGCGTGATGTATTGACCAGAATCGCCTCAGGCTTCATTAGCTCAAAATGCTCCGTCGTCAGTAACCCTTCCGTTTCAGGCACAAGCCTTACATGGATACTAACGGCGTCCGCTTGGGTGAGCAGGCTTTCTAATGACACGTACTCTGCTCCCACCTGAACGGCTCGCTCCTGGGTCAGTCTGGGGCCCCATGCAATGACTCGCATACCAAAGGCCTGCGCCATTCTCGCCACGGTACAACCAATCTTGCCCAGACCAATCAGGCCAATGGTTTTACCGCTCAAATTACTGGTAACAATCGTTGGCCACTCTCCAGTGGACATCCGGCGATCTACCTCAACAATCCGCTTGGTGAGATTAAGTAAAAACGCAAAGGTCATCTCGGTTACCGCCGCCGTAGACCCACCCGGCGTCGTTGCAATCGAAATCCCCGCTTCGTCCACTGCCTCTTTATCCACATGAGCCAGCCCCGTACCGGTTTGGGCGATCAGCTTTAGGTCAGGTAAAGCCGCGATAAGGTCTCGATCAATCAAGGTGCGCTCCCTGAGCGGGATAATCGCATCGGCCCCTTGAAGCCGGCTCACCAGGGTTTCAAAGGCAGGCACATCACCATAGACCGATACCTCAGAGAATTCGCGCAAGCGAGATACGGCAGGGTGCTCCTTCATACAGCCTTCCCAATCATCAAGAATCACCGTCTTCATATACACTCCTTCTCTAGCGCAGGCCAAGGCCGGACATAGCATTGCTAAGCCGCGTGGTTATCGCTCAATCACTGTTTAATTAAGGGCATCTCTCTTGGGCAACTGCTCTTCAAGCGCTTCCCAACTGCTCTGTATATGCCGCCGCATCAATAAGCCCGCCACCTCCACATCACCTTCCGAGATAGCTGAGGCTATGCGCTCGTGCTCATAAAGTGCGATTTTTCCACGCCCTGTAACATGCCGATGCTTATTCCTTAACAGGGTTAGCTGCGGGCGAAGCTCGTGGGTTAAATAACGCTGAATGAGTGGATTACCGGACATTCGTGCGGTAATTAAATGAAAATCATACTCCTCAGACTCCTGAAGATAGGCTCCCTCAGGATGAGATGTCACTTGGCTGGCATGTAACTGCAGTAACGTAAGGTATTCATCGGCAGTGGATGCATTGGCACGACTGGCCGCCAACATGGCGGCTTCAGCCTCAAGAGCAGCTCTGACCTGGTAGATCGCCCGGGCATCTTCGTACCGCATTTCACGCACGTGCGCCCCACTGTTCGGCACGATAGTAACGAGCCCGCACTCGCTAAGGCTTTTGAGCGCCATACGCACCGGCCCCCGACTAACACAAAAGCGCTCAGCCAACGCGACCTCTCCAAGACGAGTCCCAGCCTGCAGCTGCCCTTTAAGTATTTCATCGTACAAGCCACTAGCCACTCGCTCAGCTGCCAAACCATGCGTTTCTTCTTTTATTGTAGACAAAATATTTATCCTCCGAAGACAACACACTCTATATAATTTTCAATAATTTCCAAAAAACATCTGAAAAAATAGATCTTTTGTTTACATATCCGAGGATTGACAGGAACTACTATATGTACTTCTATATTCACGCACAAATGATTGTCTTACAATTGTCTATGATGAAGCGGAGTGACCACCATGATCGATAAGAAGAAAGTCATCGCTACAGCTATGCTGGGTTTCTCCCTGGCAGCTGCAATTACCCCCCTCACCGCCGCAGCCCAGGAAAGCTGGCCAACACAGAAAATCACTTTCGTTGTTGCGCTTGGCCCTGGCGGGTCCGCTGACCGCACCGCTCGCGCGCTGGCTCAACGGCTCCAGGAAGACCTGGGCACGCCGATTTCAGTCATTAATCAGAATGGCGGCGGTGGTCACGTAGGTCATACTTACTTCCACAACATGCCTGCTGATGGCAGCTATTTCCTTGCCTCTTCAATCCACCCTTACGTCTCTAATGCGATTCTTGGCTTTGATGCCACTTATGATTTGTCAGACTTCGCATTCATTAACGGGCAGTGGAATGATTACGATCTTTTCGCCGTTAATGCTGATACGCCTTATGAAACGCTGGCGGATTTCATGGCGGCAGCCAAGGAAAATCCAGGAAAACTTAGAGTTTCTGTCGTACCTGGCTCGACCGGCGCTATCAACCTTGAACTCGCTCTTGAGGCCTTTGGTCTCGATAAAACAGACGTCAACATTGTCACCTATCAGTCTGGTGGCGCTGCGCGCACGGCGGTCGCTGGCGGGCAGGTAGACATGACCGTATTAGCTGCAGACGGCACGCTATCAATCCAGGAATATATACGTCCTCTTGCCCTCGCGGCTGATACCGCATCGGAGGACTGGGATGCACCAACGCTTAATGCAGCGCTTGAAGAGAGCGGTCACGAGCCGGTTCCGGTGCTTGCAGGATCAATGCGAGGCCTTGCCGCGCATGCTGACTTTAAAGAGAGCAACCCCGAAGCATTCCAACAAATGGTCGATGCCTATCACAGTGCGCTGCAAGATGAGGCGTTCGTTAGCCGACTAGAAGCCCAGGATATTGGTGCAGAGTGGCTTGGTCCTGAACGTACGACAGAGATCATTGAGTCCAACTTTGAAATTTTGAAGCAATACACATCAGAAGAATAAATGATTTCAATGCTGGCACATGTGCACTAATGCTTTTCGCTTAATCGTCACGGGACCAACTTACGCTTGGTCCCATTATTATTTCAATGTGGAGGCGCTATAAAATGGTGACAGGAAAGATTTCTGCAACACATGCCTTTTTGTTAGGCCTTGTACTGGCTATAGCGGGCTTTATTACCTGGAGTGCTACTCAGGCTTCCACAACGCTGAACAATCTGGTGGTAGTGGCCCCCACCGCGATAATCATCGGCCTTCTGTCCATTGGGATTGTCGCTAAAATCTTGCTGAAGCCAGTTCCAGCTCCCTCATCCAGCAGTACGGATAAACCATCGTTATGGGGCGACATACTGCTTCTCGCAGGATTTGCCGTCTTCTGCTTTGCGTTAACCAATGTCGGCTTCGATGTTGCTACTTTTGTTTTCGTCTGGGTTGGCATTCTTATGTGTGGGAGTAAAGGTAAATGGCAACCGCCTTTGTACGCACTTTTGTTTACTGTTTTTCTCGTCAAGGGCTTTGGCTCTCTCTTCCCTTACCCAATGACCACACTAGTGCTTTAACATGATTGATCAATTCGCATTATCTCAGGCGTTTTCCCATCTTTTTACTGATCTAAGCCCTTGGCTTTGGGTTATTCCGGGCTTATTAATCGGTCTCGTTTTTGGGTCGATTCCCGGGCTGCAAATTTCCATGGCCATGGCCGTTTTCTTGCCCGTAACCTTTGGTATGGATTTTCTTCAAGCCATGCTGTTTTTAACCGCCATATTTACTGGCGGTGCCTACGGTGGCGGGGTAACCGCTATTCTTATGAACATCCCGGGGTCATCCTCGTCAATTGCGACGGCATTTGACGGATACCCTATGGCGCGAAAGGGACAACACAATGAAGCCTTGGGCCTGGGCCTGTGCGCTTCAGTTGTGGGCGCTTTCGTGGGTTATAGCCTGCTGATGTTGTTAATCAATCCACTGGCTGCTTTTGTACTTAAGATAGGCCCGCTGGAAATGGTCGTGGTGGTGCTGTGGGGATTAACCCTCATCGCGACACTCAACGATAGCAGTATGGCCAAGGGCCTGCTGGCTGGCTTCCTGGGGCTCATGCTCAGTCAAATTGGTATGTCCACGACGGGTATTATGCGCACGACGATAGGCAACCCCTACCTCCTTGATGGCATCCCAGTAGTACCCGCCATGATCGGCATCTTCGCCGCTTCTGAGTTGTTACGCCTGAGAGGAAGCTCATTTCTGGTACAAAATGAGGCTCAACGTAATATATCTTTTGCGCTTATTCTCAAAGGCGTTGGGCAGACATTTCGCCATCCCGGCATCTTACTACGAGGTAGCCTCATCGGCGCAGTGATCGGCGCCATCCCAGGCGTGGGCTCATCGGTAGCTAATCTGGTCTCTTATGGTGAGGCCAAACGAACGTCGAAAACGCCTGAAGCGTTCGGCCAAGGAGCACCCGAGGGTGTCGTGGCAGCCGAGTCCGCGAACTCCAGCTCGGAGGGAGGCTCAATGACGGCGCTATTAGCGCTTGGCATTCCTGGTGGGGCTGCGACTGCAGTGCTTCTGGCCGCATTCTCTTTTCACAACATTATTGGTGGGCCATCGTTTATAAGAGACCAGACCGATATCGTCTATTCGATTATTCTCGGCAATCTGGGCCAAGTAGTACTTCTCGCATTTCTGGGATTACTTAGCCTGCGCTTACTGGGCATGGTGGTGCGCGTTCCCTTGGCTTACCTAGTGCCCAGTGTATTAGCAATGTGTGCCTGGGGCGGCTATGGCATAACCGGCACTATCGCTGGGCCGCTAACAGTTGCCGCATTTGCAGGACTTGGCTGGCTCATGCGACAAAACAACTATCCCGTCGCGGCAACAGTCATCGGTTTACTGCTTGGCCGCATGATGGAAGGAGAAGTCGTGCGCACCTTACAGGTGTCCGGTGGCCGACCTTTTGAATATATGATGGAGCGGCCCATTGCTCTTGCTCTTTTCATCATAATGCTGCTTGTTTTAATTGGAGCCCCCGCATTAAAAGCCTTCCGCTCCCGCCGCGCTAGCCATGAATCTAATTAAACAAATGCCTCCTCAACTTCGGGGAGGCATTACCTTTGGCATCGGCACGTTAGGCGGACTCGCTTTTTTTGCACTCTCTCTACCGTTGCCATGGGTACTGGGCAGCCTAACGGCATCACTCTTGTGCACTCAGACGACGTCTTTTCAGCCTCGTTTTCCAAACCCTTGGCGCAGTTACGCTATGGTCGCTATCGGCACGATGCTAGGAACCAGTTTTACCCCAGAAATCGTACGACAAGCCGGGGACTGGACCATAAGCCTGATTGTCATGAGTGTGTTATCGCTGGCATTTTGTTTCATTGCCTATCAAATATTCTATCGCTTCGGGAAAATGGATAGAGTAACTGCTTTGTTCGCCGCCATACCCGGAGGACTCTCAGTCGTTTCAGTTTTGGCAGAGAATTACCGAGCCGAAGTCAGCCGCGTAGCCCTTTGTCATACCGCGCGCTTAGTGGTATTGCTAATTGCAGCGCCCATCATCATCCAGGCGACATCCGGTATTAACCTCGCTGACGCTAGTCTTGCAAGCTTCACTCACGCGGAAGCAATCGATCCTATTAACCATGGAATCCTGGCCCTGGTGGCGATAGCCAGCGGCTGGCTAGCCTGGCGATTAAACTTTCCCTCAGCGATGCTATTGATTCCATTACTCAGCTCGGGATTACTGCACGCGACTGATCTTTTAACGGTGCATGTCCCTCCCTTGCTTTCCAGCGCAGCACAGATTGTCATTGGCGCAGGAGTAGGAGCGCGATTCGCGAATTACTCCCTTCCACAAATTTTAAAAGATGGTTGGCTAGCGGCGGTGATCGGTGTACTCCTTACCTTTGGCTCCTTCGTTGCAGCCCTGTTGTTTGCGCCCATTATAGGGTTGGACAACACGCCTTTGTTCTTATCCTATTTACCTGGGGGGGCGCCGGAACTTGGCGTCGTAGCGCTTGCGTTGTCCATAGATCCCGCCATGGTGGCAGCCCACCATGTACTGCGTGTTTTCTTGATCGTAGCGATGCTACCCCTCATCGCTAGTTGGCTAGGAAAACAAATGCAGCAAGGCTAACGATAGCGCTTACGAGGCTAAATGGTGATGCTATCGCGCGCTGCACGCATTGGCGTCACCGTCTCGTCGAAGCCACTCTCAAGAGCTGTCGATATAAAGTGCTAATAGACTCCTTTAGAGCAGTGCTTGCTCCTATATTTTTCCTCTTGGCCTAGCCTTCTCTTCAGATTTACATGATTAGCATCGTTCCGGCTTGAATATGGCGGTGACTGCCTGCATATCATAAGCAATTATTTTTCTGCGAAGCTGAGCTTACCCATGTCAATCATTGATCCTCGCACCGGCAAACCGCTGACAGCGGATACCGCAAGCACGAATACTGCTGACACCGAACGTGCGCCAGTGCGCCCTGAAGATGTGATCGTCGAACTTGATGCGAGCAACATTCAGCAAGTGCTGGAAGCGTCAATGCAAGTGCCAGTACTACTGGGCTGCTACTCACCAGCCGATAGTAGCTGCGCCACACTGCTGACGGTACTGGAGAAGCTGGCGCTCGAATACGCGGGCACCTTCCTGCTTGGTAAGCTAAATACAGACGCTAACCCGGAAATTTCTGCACAGTTGGGTGTGCGGGCGGTACCGGACGTTAAACTGGTGAGCCAGGGCGGCCTTGTGGATAATTTTCAGGGCGCACTGCCCGAGAAAGAGGTGCGTGAATGGTTAGGCCGCTACTTCCCTGCCCCAGCCGATGCACCAGAAAGCCCTGAAGAGCAGGCCGAGGCGGCGCTTGAGCAAGGCGACACCGTAACAGCCCACGGCATTTACCAGGACCTGGTGACGCAATACCCGGAACACTACGCCTACCAAGTGGCGTTTGCCCGCGTATTAGTGGCTGAAGGGCGCGGAGATGAGGCGCGCAGCGTGCTGGAAAATCTCCCCCCCGAAGAGCGCGATGGCCCCGCAGCACGTGGCGTACGCGCCAGCATTACGTTCAGTGAACAAGCGCTTTCTGCAGAAGACATTGCGGCCTTGGATGAGCGCGACGATAGCGAAGCGCAGTTCCAGCGCGCCCTGCGCCAAGTGGCCGATGGTCAATACGATGCAGGGCTTGAAGCACTGCTTACGCTAATGAAGCACGACCGTACCTACAACGACGACGCGGCACGTAAAACGCTGTTGCAGGTGTTTGATGCGCTAGGCGCCGACCACCCGTTGACGGTCGCCTATCGCCGCAAGCTGTTTGCGCTGCTTTATTAATGGCTAAGGCTTCAATAGCGCATCCATGCGCGTTAATGCTGCTTCCAATTGAGCACCCGTAGTACCAAAATTTAGTCGAACAAAGCCGGGGTAGCCAAACGCTGCCCCGTCTGAAAGCGCCACACCGGCCTGCTCCTTGAGCGTTTGGTAAGGCGTTTCTCCCAGCCCCGCTTCCCTCATATCAAGCCAAGCCAAATAGGTTGCCTCCGGTGCGCTTAGATGCACACCCGGCCAGTTGGCAACGCGTGCTTCAAGCGTGGCGCGGTGCTGACGCAGCACATCCAGCAGCGCTTGACGCCACGGTTCACCCTCGCGATACGCCGCTTCTGCCGCCACTAATCCCAGCACGTTAACATCGGGCAACAGGCCCTTGCAGGCAGCGGCAAACCGCTGGTGCACTTCGGGGTCAGGGATGATCGCACATGCGCTGCTTAACCCCGCCAGGTTAAAGGTTTTAGAGGGCGCCCAAAGGGTAATCGTGCGTTTGGCTAGTTCAGGAAACATAGCCGCTAACGGGCGATGCTGAGCATCTTTATCCAACAGTAGGTCGCAGTGTAGTTCGTCAGAGACAACCCATAGATCGTACTGCTCAGCCAGTTTCACCAATGGCGCCAGCTCTTCACGGCTCCAAACCCGCCCGGTCGGATTATGCGGATGGCACCAGAGTAATATGCGTGTTTTGGGCGTGATGGCGGCTTCAATCGCGCTAATATCCAACTGCCATGGCTCGCCTGGGCGTTTAGGCGCGGCCAGCATGGCCTGCTGGGGCAAACGCCCGGTACGCTCAGCGACGGCTAAAAACGGTGGATAAATAGGCGCTACCGTTAGCACGCCATCGCCTGGCTGGGTTAACGCCAGCGTGGCGAAGTGGAGCGCGGCCACGACACCCGGCAGCCAGTGCTGCCAGTCGGGCTGGATCGTCCAGTCATAGTGCGTAGCGCTCCATGTGCAGAGCGTTTCTGTTAACGTAGCAGGCACTTCTCCGTAGCCGTAAACACCATGAGCGACCCGTGCTTGTAGCGCCTCAATCACCGCGGGCGGCGAATAAAAATCCATGTCGGCAACCCATAGAGGCAGTACTTCACCGTTATAGCGATGCCATTTTTGGGATGAGTAGCCACCTTCGGGGTGGCGTCGCTCGATAGGCGTGGCAAAATCAAAAGCCATAACAGATCTCACTTATTGACGAAGGTTGGTAACGAGCATGCCGCAAGATGATTTTTATACCAAGGTACGCACAGGATTATCAGCGCTATTGCGGCAATGGCAAGCGCTTGGTCAGGCCGATGCTGACCAGTTAGCGCTCATACTGGCGGAAACCGCACGGGTTGCCAAACTGGGCACGCCGGACACGACGCCCGATGGGGCAATGCTTAAACACTGGAGCCAAACACGTGAGGATGACATTCCGCTGTGGGCACCCCGCACAGCGGTTTTTCTGCTCAACCAAATGCCTGCCAAGCCAACACCTCAAAGCGAGGCTGAAGCCAGTGCCTGGGCTTACTGCTGGCTGCGCAACCGCACGTTTAACACGTTAGAGGCCGCGCACTCTGCGCTTCCAGCCCACCTTCAAGTACCACTAAAAAGTGCTTTGGAGGCGGCCTGGCGCGATCAGCAGGGACTACGTTTAGTATAAAAAAACGTTAACGTTTTCGATAGCGCGGCCTGGTGTGCCGCGCGCGGATATACTGGCTGACAAACGAAGAAAAATGTTTAATCAATTATAAGGATAGTCATTGATGCTGGACGTTCCGATTAGCTGGCAATTAGCCAAAGTAGCGGTGTCAGTCACGATGGTGCTGGGACTGGGGGCGATTGCTGTACGTGTGAGTCCCAAAGTGGCAGGGCTTTTATCAGGCTACCCTTTGGGTACCGCGCTGGCACTGTTCTTTATTGGTCTGGAGATATCCCCAACGTTTTCCGCTGAAAGTGCCATTCATACACTCGCGGGCTTTACCGCGACCATGGCACTTGGCGCGGGTTACTGGCTTTGCGGCCGTAAACCCGGCTTGAAGGGTGTTGCTAGCGGAATGGCAGGCGCGATCACTCTATGGCTTATGGCAAGCCTGGTGCTTGCCCAGTTCGATTTTACTCGCTTGACGGGTACGCTGGTGACGCTTTGCGCTATCGTATTTTTTACGTGGATTTTCCGGCGAATACCCGACAGTCTGGCCACTGCACGTCAGTCTTTCTCATGGGGTGCTTTATGTATTCGCGCCTTGCTGGCGACGCTTATTGTCTTTGCCATCACAAGCCTTGCCCATTGGGTACCGCCTGCCTGGGCAGGCACGTTGGCGGCTTTCCCCGTCACCATGCTGCCTTTCCTGCTAATTTTGCATATAACCCAAGGCCCCGCGCCTACCGCGACCGTTATCAAACACTACCCCGTGGGGCTGGGCTCGCTGTTAAGTTACGCCCTGTGTGTCTCTTATACGTATGAAACGTTGGGGCTTGCCTGGGGCACGCTGGCCGGTTTTTTGGTAGCAACGCTATGGCTGCTGGGCTGGCTACAAGTCCAGCGCTGGTTTTCCAAGCGACGCGAAGGCAACAGGCAAACGGCTTGACCGAACGCTTGCCTGAATTTACAACTCCTGCCAACGATAAGGTGATTGCCATGTTTACCCGTACGATTGAGCCGGCGTTTTACGATACGGATGCGCTGGGCCATATTAACAATACGCGCCTACCCGCCTGGCTTGAGCTGGCCCGCAACGACCTATTCAAGCTTTTTACACCTGACCTGAACCCGAAGCAGTGGCGTTTGATAATGGCGCGGATGGAAATCGACTACCGTGCAGAACTGTTTTACGGCCATGACGTCGAATTACGCACCTACTTAACGCGGCTGGGCAATAGCTCATTTACCGTCACTCAGGAAGCACGCCAACATGGCACGCTCGCCAATCTCGGCCACACGGTGATGGTACAGTACGATCACCAGGCTAAATGCGCCGTACCTATTGAGGGCACGCTGCGCGACGCCTTGTCGACTCACTTACAAGATGCGCCCGCCTAACGCACCAACCCGCCGGACGGGGCGACCAGGAGCACAGCATGGCCATTCGCTATAATCTCTGGCTGGACCCTGACAATACCGCGCAGCATCGCGCTGTCGAAGCGGATATTGAGCGCTATTTTATTGAGCGCTTTGCAGACTATCCGCATATCCGCTTGTTTGGGGCTGACCCTTACGATTATGATGCCCCGTTTAACCGCCTTTATGACGTACTAATGGCGCGGGCCGCCGAGTATTGCGAGCGGACATGGTGCTATGTAGCGTCTCCTGAGCAGTTGAATCGCTGCTTTTTTCGTGCTGTTGGCCGCTCCAATAAATTTGTTCAAGACGACCGTTCGTGAGAGACCAACCTAATGGTGATCCGCACCAACCAGGCGCCCGATGAGCGTCAGCTGGCGATTATTACCCAGCAGTTAGGCCGCGCACCACGTGGCATCGAAGCCGTTGCCGCCACTGATAGCGAAGGCACACCGCTGGTGCTGCGTATGGCGCCGATTGTTGATAGCAAACCCTTTCCTACCCTGTACTGGCTCTGTTCTGATGTACTAAAGGTAGAAATTTCACGCATTGAAGCGGTGGGGGTTATCAAATCACTTGAGCAGCGCCTGCAAGAAGAGCCAGAATTTCTAGCGCATTATCAGCAAAGCCATCGTGACTATGTAAAAGCCCGCTGGGATTATATGAGCGACGCCCAGTGCACAGAGGTTGCACGGCTGGGATACACCGATGTGTTGACCGAGCGTGGCATTGGCGGTATCAGCAACTGGCAACAGATACGCTGCCTGCACACTCAGTATGCCCATCATTTATGTGGCGATAATGTGATTGGTCAGTGGATGGATGAGCACTACCAGGTAGACCAGCACCTTCCATAACACCGCTTCTCTCATAAGCGTTAAGGAACCCAATTAATGTCCCGAATTTGCGTTTATCTCGGCTCACGAGAAGGTAACAGCCCGACTTATCGTCAAGCGGCCCAGGCATTAGGTACTGTGCTGGCAGAGCGGGGGCACACCCTGGTATACGGCGGCGCGCGTATTGGCCTAATGGGCGAGCTTGCTAATGCGTCGCTGGCGGCAGGCGGCAACGTGATAGGCGTTATGCCGGACCATCTGGTAGAGCGCGAGCAGGCGCACTTTGGACTCACCGAGCTGATCCGCGTGCCCAACATGCATGAACGCAAAGCCACCATGGCCGCTAACGCCGATGCGTTTATTGCCATGCCTGGCGGTATCGGTACCTTTGAGGAGCTGTTTGAGATTTGGACCTGGGGCTATTTAGGCCTGCATGAGAAGCCCATGGGCCTACTGGATACCGAGGGGTTTTATACACCACTACTGGCATTTCTCGACAACACCGTGACGCAGGGTTTTCTAGCTCAAACGACACGCGATATGCTGCTGGACGCGGTAACACCAGAGGCGCTACTTGACGCGCTGGAGAGCCAGCTTAGGTAGAGGTGAGCAAGGCAGACATGGCAAGCGCGCTACGCGCCGTGGATAACGTTGCGGGTGCGCTGATAGGTGAGCTGGAGCAGACGGGCATCGTCTCCCGCTCGGTGACGATGGATATCGACCTCGGTAATCATGGCCTCTTTGGTACCGCTCCATATCGCTTGCTGCTCTTCGCTCAACAAAATGCGCAGCGCCTCCAGGCGGAAGCGAGGCAGCATGCCGGCATGGTGGAACAACAGCGAAAGCCAGGTATTATCGTAGCCCCAGCTGTCGCTGTACGCTTTGCCTAACCCGCTTAACTCATCGTTGAGCCATTGGGCCACCTGACGAACAGGGTGCCCTTCCTGGTACAAGCGATCACGCGAAATACCGTGCAAGAGCTCTGCTTTAGGGTCCCAGTGCGTCCACTCATCCAGTGGCTGAATAAGAAACGCGCAGCAGCTACCGTCAGCACGTGCAATGCCGACTTCTATGGGATAACTACCACGCCCAAATCCGGACGCTTCAATATCTAATACAGTGGGTAGCGTCTCGGACACTGACTTCCTCATTCAATCATTACGCGGCGGTCACATCGTTGTGCGGATGATGTTCAGCGAACTGTTCCCAGTAGGTAGCCTGGCTCGCATCTATGCTTAAGCCTAGCTCACCCAAACGATAGGCGCTGGCCAGCCGCTCAGCAGCCAAATAGTGACCGGACTGCGCCGCACGGGCATACCACGTTACTGCATAATCTTCACGGCGCGGGTACTGCGCGCAGCCGTGCTCGTAGATCTGGGCCACCTGGTACTGCGACTTCACATCACCCGCTTGAGCGGCTTCCACCACATAGCGTGCCCCCCGCGCTTTGTCCTGCGGCGATAAGCTACGATGAAACAGCATATGCCCGTAAACGGACAGTGCATCAGGATGCCCCGCTTCAGCGCAGCGCTTGAACAAACGCATGGTAAGACGCTGTGTGCGCTCTGAACGCGGTAACAACCAACGGTTTTGAAACAGCCGTTCAGCTAAACGAAACTCTAGCCGAATAAACAAAGATGATGCCTGCGGCATGGCAAACCACCCTGCCAATTTGTTGAGATATTGAATTAGCGGTCACTACATCATTTGACTGCCAATCACACGAAAAACCGGGGTCAGCCGGCCAATGGGGTGGCAAGCATACGCCTGCCTTTGCAACGACTCAACCCCATTGATTTGCTGCTTTCAAATAGCCTCGCTAACATGCCTCTCACACACCGTCATTCATCACCTTTACAAACGCCCATTCGGCGATAATTTTCGCTTTAGCGAGGAGACAAAAATGCAAACGCGCCCACTTGGCAGAACGGGAATTGAGGTCAGTCGGCTCTGCCTTGGTACGATGACGTTTGGCGAGCAAAACAGTGAGGCAGAAGCTCACGAACAGCTGGATCGCGCCGTCGCTTTCGGTATCAATTTTATCGATACAGCTGAGATGTACCCCGTACCGCCCAAAGCCGAAACGCAAGGATTAACGGAAACCTATGTGGGCAGCTGGCTGAAACAGCGTGGCGACCGCGATGACGTTATTATCGCCACCAAGGCGGTAGGCCCCGGGCCTGAGCATATCCGAGGTGGCCCACGCTTAACGCGTGACCATATTCACCAAGCCATCGACGCAAGCCTTGAGCGCTTACAAACGGACTATGTCGATCTTTATCAGCTGCATTGGCCAGACCGCAACACCAACTTTTTCGGCAAGCTGGGCTACGCGCATCAGGAGAATGAAGATGCCACGCCGCTTGAAGAGACACTTTCTGCACTCAAGGAGCTGGTGGATGCTGGCAAGGTCAGATCGATCGGCCTCTCCAATGAAACCCCGTGGGGCGTCATGCGCTCGCTTCAATTGGCCGAAAAAATGGATCTACCGCGAGTGGCCTCCATACAAAATCCTTACAACCTGCTTAATCGCTCGTTTGAAGTGGGCCTGGCGGAGATTGCTCATCGCGAAGACGTAGGCTTGCTGGCTTATTCTCCCTTGGCCTTTGGCGTTCTTTCTGGCAAGTATCTTAATGGCGCATGGCCCGAAAAAGGCCGCCTGACGCTTTATGAGCGTTTTAAGCGCTACACCTCACCAGAGGCGGAGGCGGCGACAAAGGCCTACGTTGAGCTGGCCCGCGAACATGACCTTGACCCCGCACAAATGGCACTGGCGTTTATTAATTCACGCAGCTTCCTTACCAGCAATATTATTGGTGCCACCACACTGGACCAGTTGGAAAGCAACCTGGCCAGTGAGAGCCTTAAGCTGGACGACGATGTGCTTAGCGCGATTGAGGATATTCATCGCCGGATGCCAAACCCCTGCCCCTAAGCATTGATACACACGCTATTAAAGCGATAGCCTCGGCCAACGCCGAGGCTTGATATACTATCGGCCATGATTTTGTTCTTATCTGGTTTTGCATCGGCCGAAGGAGCTCACCTTGCTAAGCGTTATTTCGCCAGCGAAAACGCTGGATTTTGAAACGCCCTCCACCACTCACCAGGTGACACAGCCCGGTTTTCTAACGGAAAGCCAAGCGCTGATCGATATCCTGCGTGATTATTCACCTCAGCAGATCAGTGAGCTGATGGGCATCAGCGACAAGCTTGCTGGCCTTAATGCAGCACGCTTTGCTGAATGGGAGCCGCCGTTTTCACTAGAGAATGCCAAACCTGCCGCTCAAGCATTCCAAGGCGATGTTTATACTGGCCTGGAGGCGCAAACATTCAGCGATGCGGATAACCGGTTTGCCCAGCAGCACTTGCGTATTTTGTCAGGCCTGTATGGCTTACTGCGCCCACTGGATCTAATCCAGGCGTACCGACTGGAGATGGGCACCAAACTGTCTAATCAGGCGGGTAAGGATTTATACGCGTACTGGAAGCCTACACTGACCAACGCCCTTGATCAGGCTATTACAGAAAGCGGCTCAAAGGTTCTGGTGAATCTTGCTTCTAATGAGTACTTTAAAGCGGTAGATGCCAAAAAGCTGAACGCCCGCGTCATCACGCCGGTGTTTAAAGATGAGAAAAACGGCACGTTTAAAATCATCAGCTTTTATGCCAAAAAGGCTCGAGGCTTGATGAGCGCTTGGATTATTCATCAGCAGGTGAATGACCCTGAAGCGCTTACAGCATTTAACGTGGCAGGCTACCAATTTGATGCAGCGGCTTCTGAGGGCGATACGCTGGTGTTCACACGCAAAGAAGCCGACCGATAAACGTTTCCCCCTTTTGCTAAAAAAAAGTTACGCCGCGTGAGGAGCGCGGCTTAAGCAACCGGCGATGCACCTCTTTAAATAGCGCGGTATCACAGCGATCAAGCCACTCGTAAGCCACCATATCCGCCGTCACCGCAATGGCGCCTTGAGCACAAGCACGCTCACGCGCAAAGCGAGCTTCCTCACAACGTCGGCTGGCTGTCGCTTCACTTAGCCAGTACACACTATATCCAGCTTCCAGCAAGCCAAGCGCGCTCTGCAACACACAGATGTGTGCTTCTGTGCCACAGATCACGACTTGTTGCACCGACTGGGCCTTTAATGCTCGGGCAAATTTTGGCTCTTCCATGGCGTTGAAATGATGTTTTTGCCAAACCTGATGCTCACCCAACTCCCTTATCAAACCAGGCGCTGTTCCCCCGAGTTTTTCAGGGTATTGTTCGGTAAGCCATGCAGGCACTGCCAAGGCTTCTGCTACGTTTGCAAGCCAGGCGGCCTCCTCTATTACCTGCAAACCGCCTTCAACCACCGGCAGTAATCCTGCTTGAAAGTCGATCATTAACAATAGGCTACGATCTCGTTGTAGGCGCATACCTTCCTCTTATTCTTTATGCTTATTAGTGCCATTAAGATAGCCCATTCTGACAGCTGAGGCGCTAAACTAGCTGCCCAACGCTTTCTACACGCTCATTACATTGGGCTTATTTTCTTAAGGCTTTGAACATTGGAGATTGCCATGTTACGACAATTGTTTGTCATGCTGCTGGTCAGCGTTATGGGGTTTAGCGTTGCGGTGGAGCATGCGGAAGCGCGTCGTATGGGGGGTGGTGGCAATATGGGCAGCATGTCCCGTTCTGCGGACCGCCCGGCCAGCACTCCCAGTACACAACAAGCGCAAGGTGGCCAGCAACAGGGCCAAGCGGGTGCGGCAGCACGTAGAGGCGGAATGGGCGGTATGATGGGCGGTCTTCTGGCTGGTGGGCTAATTGCCGCACTCTTTTTCGGCGGTGCCTTTGATGAGCTAAGAATGATGGACCTGCTCATGGTGGTCGGTATCGCAGTGCTTGCGATGATCGCTTTCCGTGCGTTTATTCGCCAGCGACGTCCAGCGCATGCTTCCGAACCCAACTACCAACGCACACAGCACGTACCATCAGCGCCTGCTGCTGGCTCAGTAGGCGCTGTGCCTGGTAGCCTGGCAAGCAACCTGCAAAGCACGCCGACCTGGTTTGATAAAGAGCCGTTTTTAAACGGTGCTAAAGAGCATTTTATGACGCTGCAGCGCGCCTGGGACAATAACGACTTTAGCCAGATTCAGGAGTATGTCACTCCCGAGCTCTATAACCTGCTACGCTCCGAGCGTGCTCAGCATCCTGCCAATAACCGTACCGACATCGTACGTTTATTTGCCGAATTGGGGGATATTAACGAATACGAAGGGCATGCTGAGGCAAGCGTGATCTTTCATGGCGTTATAGAGGAGAATGGAGAGCAGACCGAGTTCAACGAGTCGTGGCACTTAACCCGTGCAATGCGCGACCAAGCGCCCTGGTATGTGCAAGGTATTGAGCAAAACCCTGGCGCTTAAAACGCGGAGCTATACCTTCAAACGGCCGCTTTTAGCGGCCGTTTTTCTTTCCACAGGGCAACCTAATCAACCGTTTAAATCAACATAGTGAATTAGTTTTCAGCAGCCTCTTCGATACTCTCACCCGCGCTTTCAATGCTTTCGCCGGCGCTTCCAATACTATCATCAATACTTTCACCTGCCTCTTCAGCAGGCCCCTGGTTATCACAGGCAGCCAAACCGCCCGCGAGCAGAGCCATCAATACCGCCGCTGATAATTTCTTGATCCATTGTCCATTCATGTTGTTTCTCCTCCTGAGATAAAGCGCAGATTACCCTTCCATCAACGTGCCATATCATTCTAAAGACAACAGTGCGTCATAACCACCCATATCAGGATAGCTGCCTGACGCAAAAAAGCGTAAATAGTAAATTCCAGCCATGTTTTGTAGGCATTATGGATTGACCTGCCTCTACATTGTGGGAGCTGGCTTCAGCCGGCGATGCAGCACAAAGTGCTGCTGGGGTTAGCGGCTGATCCATCACGCTGAAGAGTGCCTTGCCGCCTTTTCCTGCATGCAAAAAAAAATCCCCCGAGGCGCGAGCCCCGGGGGATTTTTCACAATAAGTGCCTGACGATGACCTACTCTCGCATGGGGAGACCCCACACTACCATCGGCGCTAAGCGGTTTCACTACTGAGTTCGGCAAGGGATCAGGTGGTTCACGCTCGCTATGGTCGTCAGGCGTAACTTTCAATGCACATCATGCTGTGTCGTGTGATCGTCTCTCGTGCCAGGCGTTCTTTCTCGCCCAGCGCGCGTATCCGGTAGTCATCGTTGTCACTGCGACCAGACCCCTTGGGTGTTATAGGGTCAAGCCTCA